>JAJTDE010000159.1 GCA_021298085.1 Rubrivivax sp. | reverse complement strand
GCCCAGGCCTGCACGCTGCTGGGCCTGAACGACGACGACGTGGTCGTCAACGTACAGGGTGACGAACCGCTGATCGACCCCCGCCTGGTCGGCGCCTGTGCCCAGCTGCTGCTGGAGCGGCCTGACTGCGTGATGAGCACCGCCGCCCACCCCATCCACGACGCGGCTGACTTTGCCAGCCCGCACGTGGTGAAGGTGGTGCTGGACAGGCACCAGCGGGCGCTGTACTTCAGCCGTGCATCCATACCCTGCTGGCGTGACGGCCCCGCCCAGGCCCTGCCCGCTGAGCCGCCAGCGCTGCGCCACATGGGGCTCTACGCCTACCGCGTGGGTTTTCTCAAGCGTTTCCCGCAGCTCGAGCCCTCGCCGCTGGAACGCACCGAGGCGCTGGAACAGCTGCGGGTGCTGTGGCACGGCGAGCACATCGCGGTGCACGTCACCCCGCACGCACCGGGCGCCGGTGTCGACACCCCTGACGACCTGGCGCGGGTGCGCCGCGAGTGGCCCCAGGTAAGCCCTGAGCCCTGAGCGCGGCGTGTGAAAGCTCCTTGAAGGCGTCGCGTGGTACGCTGCCCGCGAGACTTTTCCAGTTGAGGAGACACACACGATGCGATTGATTCTTCTGGGCCCACCCGGGGCCGGCAAAGGCACTCAGGCCGTTCAGATCTGCCAGAAATTCGGCATCCCTCAGATCTCCACCGGTGACATGCTGCGCGCCGCCGTCAAGGCCGGCACGCCCCTGGGCATTGCGGCCAAGCAAGTGATGGACTCCGGCGGTTTGGTCAGCGACGAGATCATCATCGGCCTGGTGAAAGAACGCATCGCGCAGCCCGACTGCGCCAAGGGCTTCCTGTTCGACGGCTTCCCGCGCACCATCCCGCAGGCCGACGCGATGAAGGCCGCTGGCGTCAAGCTCGACGTCGTGCTGGAGATTGATGTGCCCGATGCGTCCATCGTCGAACGCATGAGCGGCCGCCGCTCGCACCTGCCCTCAGGCCGCACGTACCACGTGAAGTTCAATCCGCCCAAGGTCGAGGGCCTGGACGACGTCACCGGCGAACCGCTCACGCAGCGCGACGACGACCGCGAAGAAACCGTGCTCAAGCGGCTGCAGGTCTATCAGGCCCAGACGCGCCCGCTGGTCGACTACTACTCCGCCTGGGCCGCCACTGGGGATGCGCAGGCGCCGCGTTATGCGCGGATCGAAGGCCTGGGTGCCGTCGACGCGATCACGGCCCGCGCGCTGGCCGCCCTGGCGGCCTGATTCGGCCCGGAAGGACACACGCATGCAGATCGCAGGCAAGGTATTCATCGTCACCGGCGGCGCGTCGGGCCTCGGTGAGGGCACGGTGCGGATGCTCAAGGCGCAGGGCGCGCAGCAGGTGGTCATCGCCGACCTTCAGCAGGAGAAAGGCCAGGCACTGGCCGCCGAGCTGGGTGCGGTGTTTGTCAAGTGCGACGTCAGCCAGGAAGACGACGGCAAGGCCGCCGTGGCCGCGGCCATGTCCGCGGGCAAGCTGGTGGGCCTGATCAACTGCGCCGGCGTCGCCCCGGCGGCCAAGACCGTCGGCCGCGAAGGCGCCCACCCGCTGGCCCTGTTTGCCAAGACCATCACGGTCAACCTGGTCGGCAGCTTCAACATGATCCGGCTGGCCTCGGAGGCCATGTGCCGCAACGAGCCCGAAAGCACCGGTGAACGCGGCGTGCTGATCAGCACGGCCAGCGTGGCCGCCTACGACGGCCAGATCGGCCAGGCGGCCTACAGCGCCAGCAAGGGTGGCATCGTCGGCATGACACTGCCCATCGCGCGTGACCTGGCCCGCAATGGCATCCGCAACATGACCATCGCGCCCGGCATCTTCGGCACGCCCATGCTCTTCGGGATGCCGCAGGATGTGCAGGACGCCCTGGCTGCGAGCGTGCCCTTCCCCAGCCGCCTGGGTACGCCGGGAGACTACGCCAGGCTTGCCCGGCACATCATTGAGAACGACATGCTCAATGGCGAGGTCATTCGGCTGGACGGGGCGATACGCCTGGCGCCGAAGTAACGAGCCCTGCCAAGTTGGCGGCGGCATTGGTGTTGCGAGGATCCCGCAGCAAGGCCGCTTCGTAGGCCAGCTGGGCCTGCTCGTGCCGGCCGAGCTGGTGCCAAAGCGCACCGAGTGTGATGAACCCGCCCGCGTAGGCGGGGTCCTGCAGCACGCTGGCACGGGCCCACCAGTACGCCTGACCGCCGTCACCCCCCATCAGGAGTTCCACCGCTCGGTTGTTGTAGAACAGCGCCAGCACCCGCGACCGGTCAATGGGAACGGCACGCGGTGGCACGCCACCCGTGGGCGCCAGGAAGTCAAAGGTGGCCGTCTGGACGACCCGGGTACCTACCCGTTCGGCCAGGCGCAGGTTGACGTGCCCGACCATGGGCAAGTAGGCACTCACCGATGTGAGCGCCGGCTGGGCCACGTCGGGGGCGGCCAAGCGCTGGAACTCCACCTCCAGCCCCAGTTGCTCGGCCAGGGCCGCCGCCACCAGCGCCAGCGACAGGCAATTGCCGGCCCGGGCCTCGAAGGATTGCGAGGCCGTGAGGGTGATGTCATCGCTGTAACGCATGCCCAGCAACTCGGGCTCGTTCAGCACCGACAGCAGCGCACGAAAGCCGCCCTCGCGCCGGGCCTTGGGCCACAGCACGTCGCTGACAAAGCGCTCCATCGCGGCCGAACGGCGGAAGACCTCGGCAGCGCCGGGAGGGTCGGTGCGCGTGGCCAGAAAGGCCTGGTCATCGAGCAGCGCATCGAGCACAGTCATCGGCGGGGTGGCGGGTGGTGCTGCGCAAGCCGACATCAGCGCCAGCAGCGCCAAGCCGACCAGGCAACGCCACAGGCCAGCGGGGGTGCCGTGCCGTCCAAGGCGCTTGAACAGGCTGGACATGGCGCCTATTGCAAGCCGTGCGGCGAGGGCTGTCAATGCCCTGCAAGCGCCGTTATCTGTCCGTGCACGACAGCAAATGCGGACAGACAAGAAAAAGCCGGAGGGCCCCTGTCGGGACGCTCCGGCTTGTCAGGTCTGGCCACGGGCGCCGAAGCGCCCGTCAACCGCATCAGAACTGGTACGAGGCGCGCACGTAGAACTTGCGGCCAGTCGGATCAGAGTAACGCGGGTCGTAGTTGGCCTGGAAGACCTCGCCCTGGTTGGAGTACGGCGGCTCGGTGTCCATCAGGTTGGTGGCACCGAAGGTCAGGCTCAGGTTCTTGCGCGCAGCCCAGCTCACGTAGGCGTCCACGGTGTTGTAGGACGACACGGTGTTGCTCGGGTCCTGGTCGACGTAGCCGCTCTTGCTCTTGCTGACCGCACCCACCGTCCAGGCGCCGTTCGACCAGGTGGCCGACAGGTTGTACTGCAGACGGAAGATCGGGCCGGTGCCAACGTACACACCCACGTTCTGGTTGTACGGGCCACCAATGAAGTCCTGGTACTCGTACTTGGCCGTGTAGGACGCGTTGAAGCCGAGGTTCAGGCGGCCCATCGAACCCATGTTGTGACGCCAAGAGGCCGTCACGTCCACACCGCGCGCATTCAGGTTGCCCAGGTTCTGCTGGCGCAGATCAAGGTAGCCGCAGGTGACGCCGGGGCAGCCGTTGGAATCGATCGACAGATCGCCCTGGGCATTGCGGATGATGTAGCGGCCGAAGGTGGCCGGGTCACCCAGCACGGTGTTCTCCGACAGCGCCGCGATCTGGTTGGACAGACGCACCGACCAGAGGTCCAGACCCAAGGACACATTGTTCACCGGCTCGAAGACGATGCCGATGTTGAAGTTCTTGGACTCTTCAGGCTTCAGGTCGATGTTGCCACCCGTCAGGCGCTGGAACTGCACGTTGCAGTTCAGGGCGCGCGACTTGCCGGGGATGGGCGTGCCACCCGGGCAGTTGACCGGGTCGTTCACCGTGCCGGTATTCGTGTACGACGGAATCTGGTTCAGCTCGTACAGCGACGGTGCACGGAAGCCCGTGGACACGCTGGCGCGGATCAGCAGTTCCTTGCTGGGCTGGTAGCGCAGCGTGACCTTCGGGTTGGTGGTGTTGCCGAAGTCGCTGTAGCGGTCGTAGCGGGCCGCGAAGGTGGTTTCCAGCGTCTTGCTGATGGGCACGCTCAGTTCGGCGTACATGGCCGTCACGTTGCGCTTGCCTTCGGCACGGGCGTCGGGGTCGACACCGGTGCTGGCGCTCAGCAGCGTGGCCACCGGCGGGTTGGAGGCCGACAGGAAGTCTTCCTTGCGGTACTCGGCGCCCAGGGCCACGGCAGCCTTGCGGCCGGAACCAAACCAGTCGGACAGCTCACGGCTCAGGCGGGTGTCAAAACCACCGACCTTGCCGATGTGGTTCTGCAGGTTGCCACCCAGCTTGGCCGCGTCAATGGCGGCCGCGCCGGCGGTGCTCTGCGCACCAAACGGGTTGATCACGCCGTTCAGCATGGCGACCGCGATCTTGCCGCCGTCGGTGTAGCCCGACACGTTTTCGGCGATCTTGTTCTCGTTCACGCCGGCGGAGACCTGGTAATCCCAGCCTGCCACCATGCCGTCGAGTTGGGCCTGGAAGCGCTGCTGCGTGTTGGTGGAGATGTTCTTGCGGGAACCGCCGTCCAGCGCGCGCCACTTGACGATGACAAAACCCGGCTGCAGGTTCAGCGTCTGGCCGCTGACACGCGGCGCCATGCCCGCTGCACGGACAAAGTTCGGGTTGATGGTGAACGCCGGGGTGATGGCGCCCGGGTTGCCCGGGAAGAACGGGTTGAGCGTGCCATCAGGACGGCGCGGGTTCATGTACAGCACGCCGTAGGGCACCGGGGCGATCTCGGTGGCCGATTCGTTCTGCGTGCGGAAGTATTCCAGCGACAGGTTGTGCTCACCCAGGCGCAGCGTGCCGCGCAGCATGCCGGACACACGCTCGCTCTCGCCGGTGTAGTCCACAAAGCTGGAGGTGGCGATGTAGCACGAGGTGCCATCACCCACCGGCGTCAGGAACGACGGGTTGTTACAGGCCGGCGCCGCCGGGTTGGCGGTGACGTTGCCGTCCTGGTAGTAGTTGGCCGGGAAGGGCGTGGGCGACAGGCCGCCCGGGAAACGGGCGTTCCAGGGGCGCTGCATGCCGTCGATGCGGTGCTGGCGGTTCACGTCGATGAAGCCGAACAGGTTGAAGCCCTGCTTGGACAGGTCACCAAAACCGAAACCGACGTTGGCGCTCTCGGCCTTGCCGCCTTTGGCTTCGGGGACGTCAGCGCCCAGGGAGATCGAGCCGCCCTGGTAGTCGTTGCGGGTGATGAAGTTGATCACGCCGCCGATGGCGTCGGTGCCGTACAGCGACGAGGCGCCGTCACGCAGCACTTCGACGCGCTGCAGCGCGGCAAACGGGATCATGTTCAGGTCAACAGCGGAGCCGTCGATGGCGTTGTTGGCCACACGGCGGCCGTTCAGCAGCACCAGGGTCTTGCTGGCGCCGATGCCGCGGAGGTCAGCGAAGGCGGCACCACCGGTGCCCGAGCCCACCTGCTGGCTGGAGCCCTGCGACATCTGCACAGCGCCCAGCGAGCTCATGATCTGCTCGATGCTGGTCACGCCCTGGGCCTTCAGGTCTTCGATGCGCAGGACGGTGACGGGCACCGCCGTCTCGGCGTCAATGCGCTTGATGGCAGAGCCGGTGATCTCGACCCGCTGCGGGGCATTCTGCGCATGGGCCGGCAGGGCCGCCAGCGCGGCTGCGCTGGAAGCCAGCAGCCACGCGGCCTGGCTGATGAGGTTTCTCTTGAACATGGTTCAACTCCTGTAATGGGTTGGAAGCACAGCGGCGACCCTTCATACGCTGGACACACAAACGGTGTAGCCACAGCTCAGGGACGCCTGAACCTTGATTCTCAACGCGACCATCACAGGAACGCCGGCCCAAACGGCGGGGCGTTGTACAAAAGCCGCAACGGGTAAGCCCTGAGAGGCCTGCGCAGAACCGGCCCAGCTACCCCAGAGTGGGGCGGCCGGGCCGGAAACTGCACGCGCCTCAGGAACCGCGTCAAAAGCGCGTCACAACCCGCCTCAGAACTCGTACTTCGCCGACAGCTGGTACGTCCGGCCCAACGGGTTGTGGAACCGGTCGTCATAACCCCGCGCCTGGAAGCGGCCCACCTGGTTGGTGAACGGCGGGTCCTTGTCGAGCACGTTCAGGATGCCGGCCTGCAGCGTCAGGCCCTTGACCAGCCCGCTGTAGCTGACCGAGACATCGCTGACCGAGTACTTGCCCACCTTGCGGTTGTTGAACGGGGCCACGTTGAAGGGTGCGCCCTGGGCGTTCTGGTCCCAGTAGCCATTGACATGGCGGTTGGACAACAGCACCGACCAATCACCCTTGTCCCACGCGACGGTGGTGACTTGCTGGTAGCGGATCACCGGCGCACCACCGGCAAACTGCGCCGTGTAGCGGCCCACCGGGTTGAACCAGCGGCCACCCGGCTCGATCTGGAACTCGTACTTGGTGACGTAGGTGCCGCGGGCGCTCACGTTGAAGCGGCCCATCGGCGTGGCGCCGCTGTTCCAGTTGGCCTGCCAGTCGATGCCGCTGGTCTCGGCATCACCCAGGTTCAGGAAGGTGTTGATGACGTAGGCCAGGGGGTCGCCGCCCGGAGTCTGGCAGGCGCCGATCAGATTCTGGTCGTTGGCCGAGACCTGGCTGCAGCGGCGGTACAAGGCCGCATACTTGGCCGGGTCGGCAAAAATCGACTGCTCACCGATGGTGCTGATCGAGTCCTTGATGGAGTACTTCCAGTAGTCCACGCCCAGCGTCAGGCTGGGCATCGGCTGGAAGACCAGGCCAACCGTCCAGGCCTGGGACTCTTCCGGCTTGAGCGTGGCATTGCCGCCCTGCAGCTGCTGGAACTGGATGCCGCAATCACGCGACGGCACGGCACCACCCGCCAGGTTGGGCACACCGCCCGGGCACAGCACCGGGTCGTTGTAGCGGTTGGCGGTGAAGGTGCGCTGGTTGGGCAGGTACAGGTTGTACAGCGACGGCGCGGCAAAGCCGGTATTGGCTGATGCGCGCACCAGCAGGTTGTTGGAGGGCTGCCAGCGCAGGGTCAGCTTGGGGTTGGTGCTGCCGCCGAAATCGCTGTATTCGTCGTGGCGCAGAGACAGGCCCACTTCAAAACCCTTGACGAAGGGCAGGCTCAGTTCCAGCGACGCGGCCTTGATGTCGCGGTCGCCCTCGCGAAGCGCGCCGGCGCCGGCCAGGCCGGAGCTGGCGGCCTGACTGGCCTTGGTGATGTCGGTGCGGTAGACCATGTCTTCCTTGCGGAAGTCCAGGCTGACGGCCAGCATCGCGTCACCACCGCCCAGCCTCATCACGGGGCGGCTGACGGTGGCCGTCACGGCCTGGGTGTTGGACTGGCCATCCTGGATCTGGCCCAGGATCTCGATGCTGTTGAGATAAGCATTGCCGGCCGGCGTCTGCTGGCCAAACGGGTTCAGCCAAATGCGGTTGCCGCTGGCGTCCAGCAGCGGCGTGGTGCAGGCGCCGGTGGTGGCGTTGAAGCCCGAGGCGCAACCGGACACACCCGCCCGCAGCGGCAGCGTGGCGGGGTAGCCGTTCAGGAAGTAGTTCTGCACACTGGCGCGCGAGGCCAGCGTGCTGAGTGAGTAATCCCAGCCCGCGACATTGCCGTCGACCGAAGCCACCAGGCGCTGCGTGACGTTTTCCTGCTCACCTTCGCGCGAACCCATCGGGACGGTGCGCCAGGCGATGGAGATCGGGCGGGTGCGGTCCAGCGCGGCGGGGGCTGCATAAGCGCCGTTGCCCGGGAAGTACGGGCTCGTCTGGGGCATCGTCAGGCCGCCTTCGGGCGACGGGGCGATGCGCTGGCCCACCTTGTTGAACGAACGGAAGTACTCCAACGTGGCGGTGTGGTCCTTGCTGAGCTGCAGCGTGCCCTTGATCAGCAGGGAGTTCTGGTCCTGCTCAGGGACGGTGTTGGTGAAGATCTGCGTGTCGGCAAAGCAGCGGATGCGCGTGCCGTTGGTTTCGGGGGCAGAGATGGCGCCTGGAGGGTCACAGGCGGGCGACGTCGGGTTGGCGTTGGCCACCGTGCCCGTCTGGCTGTAGTTGGCGGGGAAGGCTGTCGGGCTCAGGCCGTTGAAACCCAGCGAAGGGATGTAGGAGGTGGCCGAAAACGCCCGCTGCGTACCACCCATGGGGTTCTGCATGCGCAGGTTCAGGCCGGCAAACACGTTCCAGCCCTGCTTGGACAGGTCACCAAAACCGGCCAGCACGGTGGCCGTCTTGACGTCACCGCCACCGTCTTCGGTGTTCTGCGTGCCCACACCCACGGAGACACCCTTGTACTCGCGCTTGGTGATGAAGTTGATCACCCCCGCAATGGCGTCGGTGCCGTAGATGGCCGAAGCACCATCGGCCAGGGTCTCGATGCGCGCGACAGCGGCCAGCGGCAGGGTGTTCAAGTCAGTGCCCACCACCGCAAAGGGGTTGGGCGCCACACGCTTGCCGTTCAGCAGCACCAGGGTGCGGTTGGCACCCAGCGAGCGCAGGTCCGCGTAGGACGCGCCGCCATTGGTGCCGCTCACCGACGCCGAGGTGACCGTGCCACCCTGCTGCTGGGAGATGAACTTGACCACCTGCTCGGCGTTGGTGACACCCGAGCGTTCCAGTTCAGCGATGTCCAGCGTGACGATCTGCGTTGCCGCTTCTGAGCTGACA
>JAJTDE010000034.1 GCA_021298085.1 Rubrivivax sp. | reverse complement strand
CCGCGCGCGCAGCAGGCGGGCCTGGCTGTAGGCACGGCCATCGGTCCACAGCGGAAAGCGCAGCGTGATCAGCGACAGCCGGGGCAGGTCATCGCGCAGGCTTTCCACATCGGTGTCGTTGTCCAGTGACAGGCCGGTGGCCAGGCCTTCGGGCCAGTGGTCGCGCACGGCGTGCCATTGCTTCAGGTCCAGCAGCAGGTGCGGTGCGGGGCGCGGGTGGGTCACGGGCGCGTCTTCACCGCCGGCGCTGTGCCACGGGTCTTGGCTGACGTCGACAAATTTCATGGCAGGGCTCTTTCGGGTTGCGTGTCGCTGCGGCCCGCAGGGGCTGCAGCGGCCGTGGTGCTGCGCACCGCGTCGGTGGGGGCGCGGAACGCGGTCACGCCCAGCCGGCGCACGGTGTCGACAAAACGTTCGGCCGTGGACTGGCGGTGCAGGCGGTAGGTCTGGATGACGGCGTCGACGGCGTCGACGATCTCGTCGGCCGCAAAGGCCGGCCCCACCACCTTGCCGGCGACGGTGTCACCGCTCAGGTGCGAGCCGTCGCTGCCGCCGAGTGTGAGCTGGTACCACTCGCTGCCGTCCTTGTCGACGCCGAGGATGCCGATGTGGCCGCTGTGGTGGTGGCCGCAGCTGTTGATGCAGCCGCTGATGTGCAGGTCCAGGTTGCCGATGTCTTCCAGGTCTTCGAGGTCGTCGAAGCGGGCGGTGATCTCGGCGGCGATGGGCAGCGAGCGGGCGTTGGCCAGGGCACAGAGGTCACCGCCGGGGCAGGCGATCATGTCGGTCAGCGTGCCGATGTTGGGGGTGGCCATGCCCAGCGCGCGGGCCTCGTGCCAGAGGGCGTGCAGGTCGCTCTCGTGCACCCAGGGCAGCAGCAGGTTCTGTTCGTGGGTCACGCGCGCTTCGCCGGCGCTGTAGCGCTCGGCCAGGCTGGCGGCGGCGTCCAGCTGGTCGGCGGTGACGTCGCCCGGCGGCAGGCCCGCGCGCTTGAGCGACAGCGTCACCGCGCGCAGCGGCGCCAGCCGATGGGCCTGCACGTTGCGCGCTTGCCAGCGGGTGTAGGCGGGTGCCTCGCGGCCGGCGGCGGCCACAGCATCTGTGGTGTGGTGTGCGGCGGCGGTGGCGGCATTCAGCCTTGCCTGAACAGCAGCGGGGACACCAAAGCCGGCGGAGACCCGCTCGCGTTCCGCGTCGGTGATGCGCTGCGGGTGCTGGCCGGCCGGGTGCTCCGCCAGCAGCGCCTGGTATTCGCTCTGCACGGCCTCGAAGAAACGCTCGCCCTCGGCCTTCACCAGGATCTTGATGCGGGCCTTGTAGAGGTTGTCGCGGCGGCCGAAGCGGTTGTAGCTGCGGACGATGGCCTCCAGGTAGATGAGGATGTCGTGCCAGGGCACAAAGGCCGCGATGCGCGGCGCCACCACCGGCGTGCGGCCCATGCCGCCACCCACAAACACCTCGAAGCCCACCTCGCCCGCGGCGTTGCGGTGCAGCTGCAGACCGATGTCGTGCCAGCGCAGCGCGGCGCGGTCTTCGGTGGCGCCGCTCACGGCCAGCTTGAACTTGCGCGGCAGGAAGGCAAATTCAGGGTGCAGGGTGCTCCACTGCCGCAGGATCTCGCAGTAGGGGCGAGGGTCCACGGTCTCGTCGGGGGCGATGCCGGCCAGGCTGTCGCTGGTGATGTTGCGGATGCAGTTGCCGCTGGTCTGGATGCCGTGCAGTTGGGCGTCGGCGAGCAAGTCCATCACGTCGGCGCTGCGCTCCAGCGGGATCCAGTTGAACTGGATGTTCTGGCGCGTGGTGAAGTGGCCGAAGCCGCCGCGTTCCTCAGGGGTGCCGGCGCCTTGGCGGTCAAACTCACGCGCCACGCGGGCCAGGGTGCGCAGCTGTCGGGAAGACACTTCGCCATAGGGAATGGCCACCCGCAGCATGGGCGCATGGCGCTGCACATACCAGCCGTTCTGCAGGCGCAGCGGGCGGAACTCATCGGCCGACAGCTCGCCGCTCAGGTGCCGCTCCAGTTGGTCGCGGTACTGGCGCGCGCGCTGGTGCACAAAGCTGCGGTCGAAATCGGTGGCGAGGTACATGGTGTCTACCGGGAGTGTCAGAAGGCCACCCAGGCGCCCGCGTGTGGCGGGTGTCAGGGGCGCAGAAAGGACGCCCATGACTGTAGAAACCGCTCTACATAAAGTAAACGACTGATTGATTTGTTCTTGAAGCCTTGAAGTTATAAAGGGACGTCAGGCCAAAAAAAAGCCCAGCAAGAGCTGGGCTTTGAATAGACCTTGAACAGGGGTACTGCAGGTCTAGGGAGTCAACCTTCCGAGAGCTGCAAGCGCCACGTTAGCGGCGCCTGCCCTTGCTCAGAAGCGCAAGCCGTGCGTAAGTTCCGTGCGGCGTTGCTCAAATTCTTGTGTGTTTGTCGGGTCTCAGGCGGCGCGGCGGGCCTTGGGGGCGTTGGCAGCAGCCTTGGCAGCGGTTTGCGTCATGGCCTGGAAGTTGGCGTCGGCCACATCGGTGGCTTGCTTGACGGCCTTCTGCACGCTTTCAAACGCGGTGTTGGCGGCCGTGACGGCAGACTTCACCAGGCTGGCGGCGTTCTCGGAACCGGCGGGGGCGTTCTTCAGCGAGGTGTCGACGGCCGACAGAAACTTCTTCTGGGCGTCGGCCATCTGCACTTCAACGACCTTGCCAACAGCGGTGTTGGTGTTGGTGACGATGTCGTACACCTGGCGGCTGTAGGCAGCAGCCTTCTCGGCGGCCGGCTGCAGCATGGCTTGTTGCAGCGACATCAGTTCCTGGGCGTCCTTGACGGACATCACGGCCTGCACGCCTTCCGAGGTTTCGGACAGCGTGGCCTTGGCCACTTGCAGGTTCAGTTCGACCAGCTTTTCAACGCCAGCGTAAGCCTTTTCGGTCAGGCCGAAGAGGACTTCCATATTGGCTTTGTGGGCGGCCATCATTTGTTCAGCGGTCAGGTAAGACATGGAGAGCTCCTTTGGGGGGGTGAAGTGTTTGTTGCACTGCAACATGACGCGAAGTATAGGGGTCTTCCCGAGCATTGCAAGCACTTTTTGTTGCGGTGCAACATTTTTGAGTGGCCTTTCTAGAATGCGGTCCACGCCCTCTGTGTTCAGGGCTGTGCAGGCGCCATGCAGGCCTTCTATTCAGACCACTTTGTGCTGCCGCTGCCGCCCGGGCACAGCTTCCCCATGGGCAAGTACGGCCGCCTGCGGGAGCGGCTGGCCGCCGACCCACAAGGCATTCAGCTGCGCGAGGCGCTTCCGGCCAGTGATGGCGAACTGGCCTTGGCCCATGACCCTGCCTGGATCGACGCGGTGGTGCAGGGCACCACCAGCCCGGCGCAGCAGCGCGAGATCGGCTTTCCCTGGAGCCCGCGCATGGTGGAACGCGCCCGGCGCAGCGTGGGCGCCACGGTGGCAGCCGCCAGGGCGGCGTTGTTCCAGGGGCAAGGGGTGGCGGCCAACCTGGCTGGCGGCACCCACCATGCCTACGCCCACAAGGGCAGTGGCTACTGTGTCTTCAATGACGTGGCGGTGGCGGCCCGGCTGATGCAGGCCGAGTGGCACCGCCACGCACCCGGCCAGCCGCTGCTGCGGGTGCTGGTGGTGGACCTCGACGTGCACCAGGGCAACGGCACGGCCGCGATCTTTCGCGACGACAGCAGCGTCTTCACGTTCTCCATGCACGGTGCCCGCAACTTCCCGTTCCGCAAGGAGGCGTCTGACCTGGACGTCGACCTGCCCGATGGCTGTGCCGACGACGCCTACCTGGCCGCGCTGGACGAGGCGCTGCAGACGGTGGCTGAGCGTTGCGCGGCCACGCCGCCACGCCTGGCCTTCTACCTGGCCGGTGCCGACCCCCACGAGAACGACCGCCTCGGGCGGCTCAAGCTCAGCCTGGCGGGCCTGGCCGAACGCGACCGTCGGGTGCTGCAGTGGCTGCGCCAGCGCGGCATGGCCGTCGCGGTGTCGATGGCGGGTGGCTACGGGCGCGAACTGGACACCACGGTGGACGTGCACCTGCAGACGCTGCGCCTGGCGCGCCAGGCGGCAGAATCGGGTGATGCACCACACCACCCACACCCCGCCTGACGCGGCCGTGGCGGCCGTCGACGCCGCCATCACCGGCCGCCATTCCGTTCGCGCCTTCCTGTCCACGCCGCTGGAACGCGCCGTGGTGGAAGACATCCTGCGCGTGGCCTCGAGGGCGCCGTCCGGCACCAACACCCAGCCCTGGCGGGTGCATGTGCTGATGGGCGAGGCGCGCGAAGCGCTGTCGCAGAAGATCCTCGCGGCCTTCAACGACCCGGCCGAGCGCGCCCAGCACCAGGAGGAGTACGCCTACTACCCCACCGAGTGGCGCAGCCCCTATGTCGACCGTCGCCGCAAGGTGGGCTGGGACCTGTACTCACTGCTGGGCATCGGCAAGGCCGACAAGGAACGCATGCATGCCCAGCACGGCCGCAACTACACGTTCTTCGGGGCGCCGGTGGGCCTGATGTTCACGATCGACCGCGTCATGCAGCAGGGAAGCTGGCTCGACTACGGCATGTTCCTGCAGAACATCATGGTGGCCGCAAGGGCTCGTGGGCTGGACACCTGTCCGCAGGCGGCCTTCACGCAGTTTCACCGGGTGATTGCCGAGCACCTGCAGCTGCCCAGCCAGGAGATGGTGGTCTGCGGCATGGCGCTGGGCCATGCCGACCCGTCGGCCATCGAGAACAGCCTGGTGACGGACCGAGAAAGCATCGAGGGCTTCGCAAAATTCTGGGGCTGAGCGCCGCGCACGTTGACAATCCGGTGACAACGCTTCTCAAGGGATCGGTTGATGAGCATTCCTGTTTTGGTGGCAAGGGCCGTCTTCCCGCAGACGCTGGAGCGCCTGCGGGCCTCGTTTGACGTCAGGCACAACGCCGACGACACCGTCCTGTCGCAAGACCAGCTGATTGAAGCGCTGCAGGGGCGGCAGGGCTTGCTGGCCACGGGCAGCGAAAAGGTGGACGAGCGCCTGCTGGACGCCTGCCCCAAGCTGCGCGTCGTGGCCAACATGGCGGTGGGCTACAACAACATCGACATTGCCGCCTGCACCGAACGCGGCGTGCTGGCCACCAACACACCCGACGTGCTGACAGAAACCACGGCCGACTTTGGCTTTGCGCTGCTGCTGGCCACCGCCCGGCGGATGGCGGAATCGGAGCACTTCCTGCGCCGTGGCGAGTGGAAGAAGTGGTCCTACGACATGTTCACCGGCAGCGACGTGCACGGTGCCACGCTGGGCATCCTGGGCATGGGGCGCATCGGACAGGCCATTGCGCGGCGCGGCGCCCTGGGTTTTGGCATGCGGGTGATCTACCACAACCGCAGCCGCCTGCCCGAGGAAACCGAGCTCCCGCTGGGGGCCCGCTGGGTCGACAAGGAGACGCTGCTGCGCGACGCTGACCATCTCATCCTGGTGTTGCCGTACAGCGCCGAGAGCCACCACAGCATCGGCGAGGCCGAGCTGGCGCTGATGAAGCCGACGGCCACGCTGGTCAACGTGGCGCGCGGCGGCATCGTGGACGACGCGGCGCTGGCGCGCGCGCTGCGCGAACAGCGCATCGCCGCGGCCGGCCTGGATGTCTTCGAGGGCGAGCCGCGGGTGCACCCTGATCTGCTGACGGTGCCCAACGTCGTGCTGACCCCGCACATCGCCAGCGCCACGGTGGCCACCCGGCGTGCGATGGCGGAGCTGGCGGCCGACAACCTCATCGCCGGGCTGACGGGCGGGCGGCCGCCGTCACCCATCAACCCCGAGGTGTTGCGCCGTGGCCGCTGAGCCTCGTGCCTGCCAGCGGGCAGGGCATAGCGGCCAGGCGTGGGGCTGATGCCGCCGGAAGCGTCGGGTGTCTCGATGGCCGGCTTGCTGCTGGCCGCGGCCGTGGCAGCGGCCCTGGGCCTGCTGGTGTGGTGGTGGTTGCGCGCGCAGCAGCGGGCTGAACACGACGGCCAGGCCGCTGCCCAGCAGCTGCGCAACGCCCAGGCGCTGTTCGAGCAAGGCCTGCTGAATGCGCTGGATCGCCACGCGCAATCCCAGCGGGCTGACCTCAGCAATTTCCAGCGCATGCTGCTGACGCAGAGCGGCGACGTCGCGCGCACACAGAATGAACAGATCGATTCCTTCAGAACCCAGCTGGCCCAGACGCAGCAGGCCATGGAGTCGTCGCTCAGGCGTGCCAATGAGCTGCTGGTGGACCAGCTCCAGCGCCTGCAGGAAGCCCAGGAACGTCGCCATGCCGACATGCGCCAGGGCGTGGAGCAGCGGTTGACTGCCCTGCAGGAAGGCAACGAGAAGAAGCTGGACCAGATGCGCGCCATGGTGGACGAGAAGCTGCATGCCACGCTGGAGCAGCGTCTGGGCGAAAGCTTCAAGCTGGTGGCCGACCGCCTGGACCAGGTCCACAAGGGCCTGGGTGACATGCAGAACCTGGCCCGCGATGTCGGTTCGCTCAACCGGGTGCTGACCAACGTCAAGACCCGCGGCGTGTTTGGCGAGGTGCAACTGGCCGCGCTGCTGGAGCAGGTCTTCACGCCCGAGCAGTACGCGGCCAATGTGGAGACGGTGCCGGGCAGCGGCGCGCGCGTGGAGTTTGCGCTGCGCCTGCCGGGGCGTGGCGACAGTGCGCAGCCGCTGTGGCTGCCCATTGACGCGAAGTTTCCGCGCGAGGACCACGAACGCCTGCTCGATGCCCAGGAACGCGCCGATGCACCGGCGGCCGAGGCCGCAGCCCGCGCCATCGAAACCCGCCTGCGGCTGGAGGCGCGCACCATCCGCGAGAAGTACATCGCGGCGCCATACACCACCGATTTCGCCATCCTCTTTGTGCCCACGGAAAGCCTCTACGCCGAGCTGCTGCGCCGCCCCGGCCTGAGCGAGAGCCTGCAGCGCGAACACCACATCGTGCTGGCCGGCCCGACCACGCTGCTGGCCACCCTGAGCAGCCTGCAGATGGGCTTTCGCACGCTGGCGCTGGAAAAGCGCAGCGCCGAGGTCTGGCAGGTGCTGGGCGCGGTGAAGACCGAGTTCCTGAAGTTTGGCGAGGTCATGGACAAGACGCGCCGCAAGCTGCAGGAAGCCAGCAACACCATCGAATCGGCCCAGACCCGCACTCGGGCCATGGAACGCACGCTGCGCCAGGTGGAGGCCATGCCGCAGGCGGCGACGCCGCCGTGGCTGCCGCTGGCCGCCGAACCACCGGCCGAGGAGGACCTGCGTGGCTGAGCCGCCTGCGCCGGCGCCAGTGCCCGAACCCACCGTGGCGCCGGCTGCGGCACAGCCCGGCGGCCTGTCGCCGTCGCTGATCGTGGCGCTGCTGCTGTCGCAGATGGGCATCCACGCGTCAATGGCCGGCATGCGCATGGCGGCGCCGCTGCAGGCGCTGCGTGAAGGGGCCAGCATCTCGGCCGTGGGCGTGGTTCTGGCCCTGTTTGCGGTGGCGCCGGTGGCCCTGGCCTGGCAGGCCGGCCGCATGGCCGATCGCCACGGCTTTCACCGGCCCATGACCCTGGCGTCGGGCCTGGCGGTCTTCGGGGCCTTGCTGGCCGTGCTGTCGACGCTGGTCGAGGGCACGGCCCACCTGGTGCTGCTGGGCCTGGGGGCCTTGTTCTCCGGCGCTGGGGCGAACTTTGGCGTGCTGGCCATCCAGCGAACCGCCGGGCTGGCCGCCCGCAACACCACCGAGCGTGTGCAGCTGTTCAGTTGGCTGGGGGTGGCGCCGTCCCTGGCCAATGTGCTGGGGCCGGTGTCGGTGGGCCTGGTCATTGATGCGGCCGGTTTTCGCTGGGCCTATGTGCTGGTGCTGCTGCTGCCCCTGCTCAGCCTGGCGGCCATCCGCCGGGTGCCGCGGTCCACCGGGGCTGCCGCTGTCGGGGCTGCACAGGCGCAGCCGCAGGCCTTCTGGGCGCTGCTGAGCCTGCCCGGCATGCGTCGGCTGCTGGCGGTGAACTGGCTGCTGGCCATCTGCTGGGACGTGCACACCTTTGCCGTGCCGGTGCTGGGGCATGGTTTCGGCTTCAGTGCGTCCACCATCGGCTTCATCCTGGGCACCTTCACCTTGAGCGTGAGCCTGATCCGCCTGGCCATCCCGGCCATGGCCCACCGGCTCAAGCCGCAGGTGGTGGTGGGCGGCTGCATGCTGGGCACGGCCGTCATCTACGCAGCCTACCCGTTTGCCAGTGCGGCCTGGGTGATGGCCGGCTTGGCGGCGCTGCTGGGCATCACGCTGGGTTCTGCCCAGCCCATGATCATGTCTGCCCTGCACCAGCTGTCGCCGCCGGGGCGACACGGCGAAGTGCTGGCGGTGCGCTCGATGGCCATCAACACGTCCAGCGTGCTGATGCCGATGGCCTTTGGCGCCTTGGGCCTGGTGGTGGGTGCTGGCGCATTGTTCTGGGGCGTGGCGGCCGCTGTCGGGCTGGGCAGCAGCCTGACACGTCGCCTGCGGGTGCAGGCCTGAGGCCGCCACGGATCATCCGTGTGATGAAGGTGTTGCCATGAGGATCTTGGTGACAGGCAGTTCGGGCCACCTGGGTGATGCGCTGGTGCGCACCTTGCGGGCCGAGGGCCATGCCGTGGTGGGCCTGGACATCCTGCCGTCGGCCACCACCGATGTGGTCGGCTGCATCAGCCAGCGCGAGGTGGTGCAGGCCAGCATGGCCGGGGTCGATGCCGTGCTGCACACCGCCACCCTGCACAAGCCCCATGTGGCCACCCACACGCGGCAGCAGTTTGTCGACACCAACATCACCGGCACGCTGAACCTGCTGGAAGAAGCCGTGGCCCAGCGGGTGGGCAGCCTTGTCTTCACCAGCACCACCAGTGCCTTCGGTGATGCGCTGGCGCCACCGCCCACGCTGCCGGCGGCCTGGATCACCGAAGACGTGGTGCCGGAGCCCAAGAATATCTATGGCGTCACCAAGTGTGCGGCCGAAGACCTGTGCCGGCTGTTCCACCGTCTGCATGGCCTGCCGGTGCTGGTGCTGCGCACCTCGCGCCTGACGATCTTCCGCGCCTGCGCGGGCGGGCCGCCGAGGTGGTGGCCGAGCGGGTGCCGGGTGCGGCCGTGACCCTGGCCACGCTCCAGTGGCGGATGCTGGACGACATCGACCGGGTCTATGTGAATGAGCAGGCCCGGCGGTCATTGGGCTGGGAGCCGGTCTATGGCTTCGAACGTGCCCTGGCCGACCTGGCCGCCGGCCAGGACCCCAGAAGCCCGCTGGCGCGCAGCGTGCCCATCAAGGGCTACCACGGCAGCCGGTTTGCCGATGGGCTGTTCCCGGTGTGAGCCCAGGCCGAAGCCGCAACCACCGCCGACAGCGCCAGGCCTTTGGCGGCGCTCAGAAGCGAATCGTGTTGGCAGTGTTTACCGCTGCGGGCTCGGCCGGCGCCGCGTTGCGACGCGTGGGTGGCGCTGGATTGGCCGGGGTCGCCGTGGTGGCTTGGCGGCTCGCGGTTCTGTCCACCGGGGTGGTCAGCGGCGTGGCTGCGGGCGGCTTCCAGGCCGTCGGCAGGCGAGATTCCTTCGGGTAGCCCGCGGCGTCCAGGTAGGACGCCCAGTCCACGGTATTCAGGCCGCGCAGCTGGCGGCTGCCGACGGAAAGTCCGGGCAGCGTGCGGCCGGCGCCCAGCTTGTCAAAGGCCTTGCCGTCTTCCTCGGTGACGAGCTTGCGTTCGCTGAAGGGGATGCCGCGCTGCAGCAGCAGTTGGCGGCCGCTGTCGCAGGGGCCGCAGTCGTCGGCGGTGTACAGCACCACCGGGAAGCGCTGAGCCACCTGTCGCAGCTCGAAGGGCAGGCCAGGGTCCTGGGCGCTGCTGTGGCCGGGCCTGAACGCTTCGACCCGCTCGGCCGGCGCGGGCGCGCTGGGCGCACGGTCAGAGTAGGTGACGCGGCCATCCGGCCCCACCACCTTGTACATGGCCTGGGCCGACAGGGGGGCTGCCATCGCGCCTGTCACCACCGCCAATCCGAGCAAAACCTTGTGCATGCTGACCCCGCAGGAACTGAACCGCGGCGACCGTCACCGGCTGGTGTGCGAGGGACTGACCGCCTGTCGCGATTTTCACCCCTTGAGTGCGGGGTGGGTGTCTCACCCGCCGCCTGATGGCGTGCTGGCACCCACAGCAACCCGCAAAAGCGTCAAGAGTTGGCAGCCCGCTCGGCCGATTCCAACGTGTTGGCCAGCAGCATGGTGATGGTCATGGGCCCGACTCCGCCGGGCACGGGTGACAGCCAGCCCGCCACTGGCGCCACGGATTCGGCATCCACATCGCCGCAGAGCTTGCCGGCCTCGTTGCGGTTGATGCCCACGTCGATGACGATGGCGCCCGGCTTGACCATGTCGCCCGTGACGGTGTTGCGGCGCCCCACCGCGGCCACGACGATGTCGGCCTGACGCGTGTGAACGGCCAGGTCGGGCGTGCCGCTGTGGCAGATGGTGACGGTGGCGTTGGCCTGCAGCAGCAGCAGCGCCATCGGCTTGCCCACCGTGTTGCTGCGCCCGATCACCACGGCGTGCTTGCCCTTCAGCGGCACACCGGTGGCTTCGATGAGCTTCATGCAGCCCCAGGGGGTGCAGGGCTTGAAACCGGGCAGGCCGGCCATCAGCTCGCCGGCACTCATCACCGAATAACCGTCGACGTCCTTCGTGGTGGCGATGGCCTCGATGACCCGCGCCGCGCGGATGTGGGCGGGCAGCGGCATCTGCACCAGGATGCCGTGGATGCGGGTGTCGGCGTTCAGGGCCGCGATGCGCGCCAGCAGCGCGTCTTCGGAGAAATCGGCCGGGTAGCTTTCCAGCACCGAGTGGAAGCCCAGGTCGTGGCAGGCCTTGACCTTGTTGCGCACATAGACGGCTGACGCCGGGTCGTCGCCCACCAGGATCACCGCCAGCCCGGGTGGGTGGCCAGCCGATGCCAGGACGGCGGCCCGCTGCGCGATGTCCTGGCGGATCTGTTGAGACAGTGCGGTACCGCTGATCAGCTGTGCGCTCATGGGGTGGGCCGTTGACGTGAAAAGGCCGCTGAAGACAGCGGCCTTGAGGGGTGAGGGTGGAGGCGCCTTGCTCAGGCTTTGGCGGCACTGGCGCCGAGCGCGATCTTGAGCAGATCGGCCACGGTGTTGGCGTTGAGCTTTTCCATGATGTTGGCGCGGTGCGCCTCGACCGTCTTGATGCTGATGCCCAGGTCGTCGGCGATCTGCTTGTTCAGGCGTCCGGCCACAATGCGTTCGAGCACCTGGCTTTCGCGGGTGGTCAGGCGGCCGAGGAGAGCGTCGCGGCTGGCAGCTTCCTGGTGCTGGCTGAAGGCTGAACGGGCCTGTTCCAGCATGCGTTCGACCAGACCCAGCAGCTCTTCTTCCTTGAAGGGCTTCTCGATGAAGTCCATCGCGCCCTTCTTCATGGTGTTCACTGCCATGGGCACGTCGCCATGGCCGGTGATGAAGACGATGGGCAGCGGGCTCTTGCGCTCCATCAGGCGGTCTTGGAGTTCCAGACCGCTCATGCCATCCATGCGGATGTCGGCGATCAGGCAGGCCACTTCGCGCGGGTCGAAGCGGGACAGGAAGGATTCGGCGGAATCAAAACACTTGACCCGGTAGTCCTTGCCTTCCAGCAGCCACTGAAGGGAATCTCGAACCGCTTCGTCGTCATCAACCACGTAGACGGTGCCGCGTTTGGGAATCAGGCTCATGCTTGTGCTGAAGAAGTTGGGCCGTGGTTTCGTTCGGATTCGTGCCGCAGGTTCAAGTCAACCGGCAGCGTGAAGGCGAATCGGCATCCAACGACAGTGGTGCCATTGTAGAGGTTCTGTGCACGCATGCGCCCCTGGTGCGACTCCACGATCGAGCGGCACAGCGACAGCCCGATGCCCAGGCCTTCGCTCTTGGTGGAGAAGAAGGCTTCATAGAGCCGGCTGCTGACATCCTCGGGCAGGCCGGGGCCGGCGTCGGTGACGCTGAATTCGATGACACCGCCTTCGTCCTGGGTGTGGCGCGGCACCACGCGCAGTTCGATGCTGCGGCGCTGCACCGGCAGTTGCGCGGCATCGATGGCCTCGGCGCTGTTCTTCAGCAGGTTCAGGATGACCTGCTCGATCAGGATCGGGTCACAGTTGATCAGCGGCAGGTGCTGGGCCACGTAGCTGCGGATGGCCACGTTGCGCCGGCGCAGGGCCAGGCTGGCCAGTTCAACGGCGTCCTCGACGATGGCCTTGGCCTGCGCGGGCTGGCGCTGCGGCTCGCTCTTCTTCACAAACGCCCGGATGCGGTGGATGACCTGGCCGGCACGCTCGGCCTGGTGGGCCGTCTTGCGCAGCGCGTTGATCAGGTCGTCCTTGGCGATGGCGTCGTTCAGCACGCGGCTGACCATGCCGCTGCAGTAGTTGGTGATGGCCGTCAGCGGCTGGTTGAGTTCATGGGCCACGGTGGAGGCCATCTCGCCCATGGTCATCAGGCGGCTGGTGATGGCCGCGCGTTCGGCCTGCTGGGCGGCTTGCTCCTCGGCCTTCAGGCGCGCGGTGACGTCGGTGGCGATCAGCATCTGCGCCAGGCTGCCGTCGGTCCACTGCAGGTAGCGCGAGCGCACATCGAACCACTTGTTCAGGGATTCGACGTAGATCTCGCGCAGATCCCCGCTGCGGTCAGTCAGCGCCTGCGCGGGCAGGCCGGAGAGGTCGTCGACGGTGTCTTCGTTGGCGCGCGAGAAGTTGCCGGGCTCCAGGCCGCCGGCCAGCTGCGCGTGGCCGCGCGCGTGAGCACCGAACCACAGGCGGTAGGAACGGTTGGCAAACAGCAGCTCGTTTTGTTCCACCGACAACACCGACACCGAGGCGTCCAGGCCTTCCAGCACGGTGGTGAAACGTTCGTGTGACGCCGAGAGCTGGTCGCGGATGCGCTTGGCCTCGGTGATGTTGGTCATGGAGGTCATCCAGCCGGCCTGCTGGCCGCGGGGGTCAATCAGCGGCGACACATACATCCGGGCGTCAAACAGCTGGCCGTCCTTGCGCATGAGGCGGACTTCGATGCCGCCTGACGGGCTGCGGCCTTGCAGTTCCTGTTCCAGCAGGCGCAGGTTCTCCTCGATGCGGTCAGCCGGCCAGTAGGGGTAGGGCGGCAGCAGTCCCAGCAGCTCTTCCTCGGTGAAGCCGCTCATCTGGCAGAAGGCCGCGTTCACGTAGGTGATGCGACCTTCCATGTCGAGCGCACGCATGCCGGTGAGCATGGAGTTCTCCATCGCACGGCGAAACTGAGTTTCCTGCACCAGGGCTGACTGGATCTGCGCACGGCGCTGCATGTGCCGCAAGGTGCCCAGCAGCATCCACACCGTCAGCACCGACAGCGACACCACCATCCAGAACAGCCCGTTGCTGACCAGGCCGATGGACGCGCGCCAGCCCTCACCGCGCACCAGCATGCCGCTCAGCGCAGGCGTGACGGGCGCGTCGTAGATGATGGACGGCCTCGGCCGCCCGGGTTCGGGCAGGGTGCTGGAGGTGCTGGCGAGCACGGTCTGCTGGTCGCCCACGATGGACATGACATGGCGTCGCGCGACATCGGGCGGCACGAAGTGGCGCAGCAGCGACGGTATCGAATACTCCACCAGCAGGACACCGGCAAAGCGGCCACGGTCCACCAGGGGCACATGCAGGTGGAACACGGCATCACCGCCAGGGCTGCGAAAGCCCGCGGTATAGACCGGCTGGCGCTGGTCGCGCGCGGCCCGGAAGGCCAGCTCGGTGGGGGACTCGCTGCCTTCGATGGGCACGGCGCTGGCGGTGGCTTCGAAGGCGCTGTCCAGGTCGGACTGGTGGCGTGGTGAGCGGTGGCTGCCACGCAGGGTGCGCTGCGGCGCCACCCAGTGCACGATGTTGATCTCCGGGCGCTCACGCACGAAGTTCACCACCTGGGCCGAGAGGTCTTCGCCGGCGTTGTCCCGGGCAATCAGTTCACGGGCAATTCGGTAGAGCTGCTCCTGGTTTTCGATGAGGCGCAGACCGATCTGCTGCTGCGTAATCTCGGTGTCGCGACGAACGGATTCGATTTCCCGGTCCATCTCCTCATTGCGCAGGTACCAGAAGGCCGAGATGATGGCCGCCAGGAACAGCAGCACCGACGCCAGCGGCGCCAGGGTGGCGTAACGGTCCTGGCGCGCCGGTGACTGGCGGCGCCACCAGCGGCCCAGCAGGCGTTGCAGGCGGCTCAGTTCGTGCGAGGCATGGCCGGCGGGGAGGGTGGTAGGAGGCATTGGGCCGGGATTATGAAAGCACCGCCGCCGACGCGTGATATTTCATGATATGAAACGAATAGCCGCTATTTGAAATATCACGGGCGCTGTGGGACACTCTTCGCCGCCCGTCACCCGGGGCCCTGATGCGCCCCATCCACCACGTCATTGCCACACCGGGAGTGTTCATGTCAGCTTCACCAGATTCTCCGAAAGTCCTGCCGAGCGCCGATGTCGACGCGCAAGAAACCCGAGAGTGGCTGGATGCGCTTGAAGCTGTCATTGCGGCAGAGGGCCCTGAACGTGCCCACTTCTTGCTGGAGAGCCTGCTGGAGCATGCACGGCAGCACAGCGTGGACATGCCGTTCTCGGCCACCACGGGCTATGTCAACACCATCGAACCTTCCGAAGAGGCGCGCAGCCCCGGCAACCTCGAGCTCGAAGGACGCCTGCGCGCCTACATGCGCTGGAACGCGATGGCCATGGTGGTCAAGGCCAATCGCCTCAACCCTGCCGATGGCGGCGACCTGGGCGGGCACATCAGTTCCTTCGCGTCGCTGGCGCACCTGTTTGCGGCCGGCTTCAACCACTTTTGGCACGCCGACAGCGCCGAGCGTGGCGGTGATTGCCTCTACATCCAGGGGCACAGCGCCCCGGGCATCTATGCACGCGCCTTCCTGGAAGGCCGTCTGAGCGAAGAGCAGCTGCTGAACTTCCGCCAGGAAGTGGATGGCAAGGGCCTGTCGAGCTACCCGCACCCCAAGCTGATGCCCGATTTCTGGCAGTTCCCGACGGTGTCCATGGGCCTGGGCCCGCTGATGGCCATCTACCAGGCGCGCTTCCTGAAGTACCTGCACGCCCGCGGCATCGCCAACACCGAAAACCGCAAGGTCTGGGTCTTCTGCGGCGACGGCGAGATGGACGAACCGGAGAGCCTGGGCGCCATCGGCCTGGCCTCCCGCGAGAAGCTGGACAACCTGGTGTTTGTCGTCAACTGCAACCTGCAGCGCCTGGACGGCCCGGTGCGGGGCAACGGCAAGATCATCCAGGAGCTGGAAGGTGAATTCCGCGGCGCCGGCTGGAACGTCATCAAGCTGATCTGGGGCAGCAACTGGGATTCGCTGCTGGCCAAGGACAAGGACGGTGCGCTGCGCCAGATCATGATGGATACGCTGGACGGCGACTACCAGGCCTTCAAGGCCAACGATGGCGCCTTTGTCCGCAAGCATTTCTTCGGGCGCGACCCGCGCACGCTGGAGATGGTCGCCAAGATGAGCGACGACGAGATCTGGAACCTGCGCCGCGGCGGCCACGATGCGGGCAAGGTCTATGCGGCCTTTGACCGCGCGGTCCACCACCAGGGCCAGCCCACAGTGCTGCTGGTCAAGACGGTCAAGGGCTGGGGCATGGGCAAGGCCGGCGAGGGCAAGAACACCGCCCACCAGGCCAAGAAGCTGACGGATGACGACATCCGCGCCTTCCGCGACCGCTTCAACATTCCCATCCCCGACCACGAGCTGCCCAACATCCCGTTCTACCGTCCGGCCAATGACACGCCGGAGATGAAGTACCTGCACGAACGCCGCGCCGCGCTGGGCGGCTACCTGCCCGCGCGCCGCCGCAAGGCCGACGAGCAGTTCACCGTGCCGCCGCTGGAGACCTTCAAGAGCGTGCTGGAGCCCACCGCCGAAGGCCGCGAGATCTCTACCACGCAGGCCTATGTGCGCTTCCTGACGCAGCTGCTGCGCGAGAAGGAACTGGGCCCGCGGGTCGTGCCCATCCTGGTGGACGAGGCCCGCACCTTCGGCATGGAAGGCCTGTTCCGGCAGATCGGCATCTACAACCCGGCAGGCCAGCTGTACACCCCGGTCGACAAGGACCAGGTCATGTACTACCGCGAGGACAAGGCCGGGCAGATCCTGCAGGAAGGCATCAACGAGGCCGGCGGCATGAGCAGCTGGATCGCGGCGGCCACCAGCTACAGCACCAGCAACCGCATCATGGTGCCGTTCTACGTGTACTACTCGATGTTCGGCTTCCAGCGCATCGGTGACCTGGCCTGGGCGGCCGGCGACATGCAGGCCCGCGGCTTCCTGCTGGGTGGCACGTCCGGGCGGACGACGCTGAACGGCGAAGGCCTGCAGCACGAGGATGGCCACAGCCACATCCTGGCCGGCACCATCCCGAACTGCATCAGCTACGACCCGACCTTTGCGCACGAGGTCGGTGTCATCCTGCACCACGGCCTCAAGCGCATGGTGGAGAACCAGGACAACGTCTTCTACTACATCACGCTGCTGAACGAGAACTACCCCATGCCGGGCCTGAAGCCGGGCACCGAGGAAGAGATCCTCAAGGGCATGTACCTGCTGGAAGAGGGCGCCGCGCGCACGCCGCGCGTCAACCTGCTGGGCAGCGGCACCATCCTGCGGGAAAGCATCGAAGCCCGCAAGCTGCTGGAAGCCGAATGGGGCGTGGCCGCCAATGTCTGGAGCTGCCCCAGCTTCAATGAACTGGCCCGTGACGGCCATGACTGCGAACGCTGGAACCTGCTGCACCCTACGCACGAGGCCCGTGTGCCCTTTGTGACGCAGCAGCTGCTGGGCCATGTCGGCCCGGTGGTGGCGTCCACCGACTACATGCGCAGCTACGCCGACCAGATCCGCGCGTTCATCCCCAAGGGCCGGCCGTTCCGGGTGCTGGGCACGGACGGCTTCGGACGTTCGGATTTCCGCACCAAGCTGCGCGAGCACTTCGAGGTCAACCGCCATTACATCGTCGTGGCCGCGCTCAAGGCGCTGTCCGACGAGGGCACGGTGCCGGCGTCGCGGGTGGCTGAAGCCATCCACCGCTACGGCATCAAGGCCGAGCGGCTGAACCCCTTATTCGCCTGAACCCACCCGAGCACAAGAGACGGAGTCCAGACATGGCAGTGATGGAAGTACGGGTGCCGGATATCGGCGATTTCAAGGACGTGGCGGTGATCGAGCTGCTCGTCAAGCCGGGCGACACCGTGGCGGTGGACCAATCCCTGATCACCGTGGAGAGCGACAAGGCGTCGATGGAGATTCCGTCGTCGCACGCCGGGGTGGTGCAGAGCCTGGTGGTGAAGCTGGGTGACACGGTGAACATGGGCAGCGTGCTGCTGATGCTGGAGGCCAGCGGGGCAGCTGGAGCGCCCGCGCCGGCGCCCGCGCCAGCCCCTGCGGCGCCGGCCGAGCCGCCGGCTGCTGCACCAGCGGTGGTGGCGGCGCCGGTTCCCGCGCCTGCGCCCGCACCGGTGGTGGTGGCCGTCGCTGCTGCGCCGGCGCCTGCCGCCAGTGCAGCCGTGCCGGCGCATGAGCCCACGGTGGCGCCGGTGGGTTTGCCGCATGCCTCGCCGTCGGTGCGCAAGTTTGCGCGCGAGCTGGGTGTGCCGCTGGGTGAGGTCAAGGGTTCCGGCACCAAGGGCCGCATCACGCAGGCTGACATCGAAGGCTTCGTGAAGCGCGTGATGCAGGGCGACGAGCTGACCGCCGCGCAGCGGGCCCGCCAGCCCGCTGCGGCACCCGCGGCCGCTGGGGGCGCCGGTGCCTCGGCGGGCACGTTCCCGGGGCTGCTGCCCTGGCCGCAGGTCGACTTCAGCAAGTTCGGCCCGGTCGAGCGCAAGGACTTGTCGCGCATCAAGAAGATCAGCGGCGCCAACCTGCACCGCAACTGGGTGGTCATTCCGCACGTGACCAACCACGACGACGCCGACATCACCGACCTCGAAGCCTTCCGCGTGCGCCTGAACGACGAAAACGCGAAGTCGGGCGTCAAGGTGACGATGCTGGCCTTCCTGATCAAGGCCAGCGTGGCGGCACTGAAGAAGTTTCCGGAGTTCAATGCCAGCCTTGACGGCGACCAGCTGGTCCTGAAGAACTACTTCCACATCGGCTTTGCGGCCGACACGCCCAACGGCCTGATGGTGCCGGTGATCAAGGACGCCGACAAGAAAGGCATCCTGCAGATCAGCCAGGAAATGAGCGACCTGGCCAAGAAGGCCCGCGACGGCAAGCTGAGCCCGGCCGAGATGCAGGGCGGCTGCTTCAGCATCAGCAGCCTGGGTGGCATTGGCGGACGCTACTTCACGCCCATCATCAATGCACCGGAGGTGTCCATCCTCGGGGTGTGCCGCAGCAGCACCGAGCCGCGCTGGGACGCCGAGAAGGAAACGTTTGTGCCGCGCCTGATCCTGCCGCTGAGCCTCAGCTGGGATCACCGCGTCATCGACGGCGCTGCCGCGGCACGCTTCAACGCCTACCTGGGCCAGGTGCTGGCGGATTTCCGGCGCGTGATGCTGTGAGGCGGTTGACGCAGGGCTGCCCGCGATGACCACCATCACCGTCGCCCGCAAGGGTGGCCAGGTGGCCATCGCCGCCGATTCGCTCGTCACCTTCGGCGAAACGCGGCTTTCGCATGGCTACGAAGCCAACGACAAGCTGTTTCGAGTGGGGGCGAGCTGGTTCGGGCTGGCCGGCACCACGGCGCACTTCAGTGTGCTGCGCCGGGCGTTGTCGTCGCTGCCGGCCGATGAGCTGCGGCTGAATTCCCGTGACGAGGTCTTCGACACCTTCCTGCGCTTGCACCCCAAGCTGAAGGAGAACTTCTTCCTCAACCCCAAGGAAGAAGACGCAGACCCGTACGAAAGCAGCCAGTTTGTGATGCTGATCGCCAATGCCAGCGGCATCTACGGCGTCTACTCCTACCGGGAAGTGTTTGAGTTCGACCGCTTCTGGGCCATCGGCTCAGGCCGCACGTACGCGCTGGGTGCCATGCACGCCAGCTGGGAAGGCAAGCGCAGCGCGAAGGACATCGCCGACATCGGCGTCCGTGCAGGCTGCGAGTTTGACAAGAGTTCTGGGCTGCCGGTGAAGTTGCACACGGTCAAGCTCAGCACCCAACTTTGAGAAGAAGGTGAGCGCGATGGCACTCGTCGAAGTGAAGGTTCCGGACATCGGTGATTTCAAGGATGTGACGGTCATTGAACTGCTGGTCAAGCCGGGTGACACCATCAAGGTGGACCAGAGCCTGATCACCGTGGAGAGCGACAAGGCGTCGATGGAGATCCCGTCGTCGACCGCCGGTGTCGTGCGCGAGCTCAAGGTGGCGCTGGGCGACAAGGTCAACGAAGGCAGCCTGCTGCTGATGCTGGAAGCCGAGGGCGCGCAGCCAGCCGCTGCTGCACCGGCGGCGGTATCGGCAGCACCTGCGCCAGCGCCCGCGGCGGCTTCGCCCGCCACTGCTCCCGCGGCCGCAGCCGCACCGGCCATGCCAGCGGCGTCCGCCGCCCCGGCCTACACCGGCCAGGCCGATCTGAGCTGCGACCTGCTGGTGCTGGGCGCCGGCCCCGGCGGCTATTCGGCCGCCTTCCGCGCCGCTGACCTCGGCCTGAAGGTGGTGCTGGTGGAGCGTTATGCCACGCTGGGTGGTGTCTGCCTGAATGTGGGCTGCATCCCCAGCAAGGCGCTGCTGCACGTGGCCGCCGTGATGGACGAGGTCAGCCACATGGCCGAGCTCGGCGTGTCCTTCGGCGCCCCAGCGCTGGACATCGACAAGCTGCGCGGGCACAAGGAAAAGGTCATTGGCAAGCTGACCGGCGGCCTGGCGGCCATGGCCAAGATGCGCAAGGTCACGGTGGTGCGGGGTTACGGCAGCTTTGCCGGCCCCCAGCACGTGAAGGTGGAACTCACCGCCGGCAGCGCGCAGGAAAAGACCGGCGAGTCGCAGGTGATTGCCTTCCAGCGCTGCATCATCGCCGCCGGCAGCCAGGCCGTGCGCCTGCCCTTCATGCCCGACGATCCGCGGGTGGTGGACAGCACCGGCGCACTGGGGCTGGCGTCCGTGCCGAAGCGCATGCTGATCCTCGGCGGCGGCATCATCGGTCTGGAGATGGGCACGGTATACAGCAGCCTGGGCGCCCGCCTGGATGTGGTCGAGATGATGGATGGCCTGATGCAGGGCGCCGACCGTGACCTGGTCAAGGTCTGGCAGAAGATGAATGCGCACCGCTTCGACCACGTGATGCTGAAGACCAAGACGGTGGCGGCGCGGGCCACCGAAGCTGGCATCGAAGTCAGCTTCGAGGGCGAGAACGCACCGCCGCCGCAGACCTATGACCTGGTGCTGCAGGCGGTGGGCCGCAGCCCGAACGGCAAGAAGATCGGCGCGGAGCAGGCGGGCGTGGCCGTGACCGACCGCGGCTTCATCCCGGTGGACATCCAGATGCGCACCAACGTGCCGCACATCTTTGCCATCGGCGACATCGTGGGCCAGCCGATGCTGGCGCACAAGGCGGTGCATGAAGCCCATGTGGCGGCCGAAGTGGCGGCCGGCGAACTGAAGGGCGACAAGGCCCTGGCCAGTGCGGCCTTCAACGCCCGTGTCATCCCGAGCGTGGCTTACACCGACCCTGAGATCGCCTGGGTGGGCCTGACCGAAGACCAGGCCAAGGCCCAGGGCATCAAGGTCAAGAAGGGGCTGTTCCCCTGGACGGCCTCCGGACGGGCCATCGCCAATGGGCGCGATGAAGGCTTCACCAAGCTGCTGTTCGACGACAGCGAGGAGGCGCATGGCCATGGCCGTATCCTGGGCGGCGGGATTGTCGGGACCCATGCCGGAGACATGATCGGCGAGGTGGCGCTGGCCATCGAGATGGGCGCCGACGCGGTGGACATCGGCAAGACCATCCACCCGCACCCCACGTTGGGCGAGAGCATCGGCATGGCGGCCGAAGTGGCCCACGGCAGCTGCACTGACTTACCACCGGCACGCCGCTGAAGTGCGCTGAACGCTGCAGCCAGCCGCCGGTATCGCAAAAACTGACCGCAAAAACACCCGCATTTCTCAAGTAGCCCGGCCGCGCTCCGATCAGATGGCCCATGTCGGGCCCTGTTCTGCGTGCAGCGCCGGTGCGTCACACCCCTGTGCGCACCGCGTACCGGCCATGGCGAACAGCCGTGGCGGCTGCGGTCATGGTGCTGTGCCTGACGCTGGAGCCCAGCGCCAGGGCACTGGACACCGTGCGGCTGCAGCAGGCGGCCGTGGCCCTGGGCCCACGCGCCGAGCGCATGGCGGGCGAGCTGCGCGATGTGCTGGCCCGTTCAGGCACCCTCGATGACCCCGGGCGCCTGGAGAACATCAACCGCTTCTTCAACCGGCAGGTCAGCTTCTCCAATGACCAGGCGGTGTGGGGCCAGGACGACCACTGGGCGACACCTTTGGAAACCTTGTCAAAGGGCCTGGGCGACTGTGAAGACTACGCTATTGGCAAATACTTCACGCTGTTGTCGGCCGGCGTGACGTCAACGCGGCTGCGCCTGGTCTACGTGCGGGCCCAGATGCCGATGGGGCCGGGGCGCCCTGCGGAATCCCAGGCCCACATGGTCCTGGCCTACTATTCAGAGCCCACGGCCGAGCCGCTGATCCTGGACAACCTGGTGCCGGACATCCGCCCGGCGTCGCGACGGCCGGATCTGACGCCGGTGTTCAGTTTCAACCGCGACGGCTTGTGGAACGGTGCGGGCCCACAGAGCGCGGGTGATCCCCAGGCGCGGGTCTCACGCTGGCGCGATGTGCTGCAGCGAGCCCGAGCAGAGGGATTCGAATGAGCGAGCAGGAGGAGTTGGCATGTCGATGATCCGCCAGATGGCGCTGATCGTCCTGGCAGCGGTGGTGCTCTCCATGGCGGGGAGCATTGGCGTCAGCGTCTACAACACCCGCACCGCCCTGGAGGAACAGTGGCAGGTGCGCAATGCCGACGCGGCGTCGATGCTCGCGCTCGCCCTGAGCCAGCAGAAGGGCGACAAGGCCCTGCTGGAACTGGTGTTGGCGGCACAGTTCGACACCGGTCACTACCGCCGCATTCGCCTGGTGCTGGATGGCAACCAGGCCCTGTTCGAACGGGAGTCGCCCCACCGCACCGGCACGGCGCCCGCCTGGGTGGCGCGCTGGCTGCCCATGGAGGCCAAGGCCGGTGTGGCCATCGTCACCGACGGCTGGAAGTCCCTGGGCAAGGTGGAGATCGAAAGCCACTCGGCCTGGGCCTACGACGCCCTGTGGAACTCGCTGGTGCGCAGTGCCGCCTGGCTGGCGCTGATGGGCCTGGCCACCCTGGCCGTGGTGCTGGCCGCGGTGCAGCGCTGGCGCCAGGGCCTGAACAAGGTGCTGGCGCAGGCCCAGGCGCTGGAAGCCGGGCGCTTTGAGGAGATCCCGGAGCCGCGCACGGCGGAATTGCAGCGACTGACCTCGGGCATGAACTCGATGGTTCGCCGCATGCACGCACTGTTTGACGAGCATGCCGCCCAGCTGGCAGCCCTGCAGCGCCAGGTGCAGACCGATTCGCTCACCGGCCTGGCCAACCGCCGGCACTTCCTGGTCCGCCTGGAGCAGGTGCTGGACGCCTCGGTGCCAGAGCCTGCCGAAGCCGGGGTGGCCGGTGCCGCACACGGCGGCCTGGCGGCTGACGAGAGCCCGCGCCGTGGCGGCCTGCTGATGGTGCGGCTCAGCGATATCGAGACGCTCAACTCGAAGCTCGGCCATGCGGTGGTGGACAGGCTGCTGGCCGCCATTGGCGAGGTCATGCAGACCTATCCCTCTCGGGTGGAGGGCTCATTTGCGGGCCGCCTGAATGGCCGCGATGTGGCGCTGTACCTGCCGGCCAACGGCATGGCCCGCGAAACCGCGAATGCCTTGCGCGAGGCCCTGACCACCGTCCTGGCGGTCATCGAGCCCAGTGCGCGGGTGTGCATCGGCGGCGTGGACGGCCTCCAGGCCGACGGCTCATCGGATGCCTTGGCCCGTGCCGACGAGGCCTTGGCCCGCAGTGAGCTGCAGGTGCCACCGGTGGTGCAGGTGCTGGACCTGGCCGAAGGCGAGGGCATTGGCGAGAGCGAGTGGCGCTCGCGCCTGATGCGCGCACTGGCCGCCGGCCAGACGCAGATTGCCGAGTTCCCGGTGGTGCTCAACGACGGGCGCATCGCGCACCTGGAATGCCCGCTGCGCGTGCAGCTGCACAGCGACGGCCCATTTGTCCGCGCCGAGCGCTGGTTGCCCATGGCCTGGCGCGGCCAGCTGATGGACCAGGTCGACCTGGCGGCGGCGCGCCTGGCGCTGGCGGCCATCGCCCAGGACGGCCGCCCCCGCAGCATCCATGTGTCGGCCGCCGCGCTGGCCGATTCCGGATTTGTTCGTGAGTTCGAGCGCCGCCTGGCCGCCGTGCCGCAGGCCGCCGGCAAGCTGTCGATCGAGGTGGATGAATCGGCGACGGCCCATTGGCGGCGTTGGCGTGATGCCGCCGAGCGCTGGCGTCCGCTGGGCGTGCGGCTGGGCATCGACAACACCGGGCGTGCGCTGGAGGCGCTGGCCGACGCGCGCAGTTATGGCGTCGATTACCTGAAGGTGGACAGCCGCTACATCCGGGGCCTGGCCAACGACGCGGCGCTGGCCGACTTTGCGCGCCAATTGGTGGTGACGGCCCGCGCGATGGGGGTGTCGCTCTATGCCGAAGGGGTGGATGACCTGCAGGACCTGCGCGTGCTGTGGTCCATCGGCTTTGACGGGGCCACGGGGCCGGCCGTCACGGCATCGCGCTGACGAGCCCGCTGGCGACGCCGCTCAGGCGATGTCGCCGCAGTGGATGCCGAACTGCCCGCGCCGGCGGTCGTCGAAGAAGTGCTCCAGCGTCTGGCGCACCGTCCTGAAGGCCAGCTCATCCCAGGGCACCTCGTGCTCGTGGAACAGGCGGGCTTCGAGGGTTTCGCTGCCAGGGGCGAAGTCGGTGTCGAGCAGGCGTGCGCGGTAGAACAGGTGCACCTGGCCTACCCGCACCACGTTCAGTACCGTGAACAGGCCTTGCAGTTCGATGCGCGCGCCGGCTTCCTCGTCGGTTTCCCGGGCGGCGCCCTGGGCCGTGGACTCACCCAGTTCCATGAAGCCGGCCGGCAGCGTCCAGAAGCCGTGGCGGGGTTCGATGGCGCGGCGGCACAGCAGCACCTGCTCGCCCCAGACGGGCACCGTACCGACCACGTTGAGCGGGTTTTCGTAGTGGATCTCGCCGCAGGCGGGGCAGACCGCGCGTTCGCGGTTGTCGTCGGGTGGGGTGCGCCGCTCGATGGCCGTACCGCAGCGACGGCAGTGGCGGATGCGGGAAGCAAGCAGCATGGCTTCAGTGTATCGGGGCACCGCAGGCCCGCCTGAGGCCATGGCATGATGACCTTCTGGGTGTGTCGCCCTGCGAACATTGCCCAGACTGCAACCCACGCCGCAAACACCCCCTTATCCGGGCCCGAATGCCATGAACCTCGTCATCCCTGCTGCGCCACCCGTCCTGGTACCTGTTGACGGTGGCGGCCAGTTCCCCGTCCGCCGCGTCTACTGCGTCGGGCGCAACTATGTCGAACACGCCCAGGAAATGGGCTTCACTGGGCGTGAACCGCCGTTCTTCTTCCTGAAGCCTGCCGACGCAGTGGTGGCGGTGGCCGACGGTGAGACGGGCAGCATGCCGTACCCCAGCCTGACGCAGAACCTGCACCACGAGGTGGAGCTGGTGGTGGCCATCGGCCAAGGCGGGCGCGACATTGCCGCTGCCGATGCCGCAGCCCACATCTATGGCTACGCCATCGGCCTGGACATGACACGCCGTGACCTGCAGGGCGACATGAAGAAGCAGGGCCGGCCCTGGTGCATCGGCAAGGCCTTCGACGAATCGGCACCCATCGGCCCGATCCACCCCAAGGCGCGTGTGGGCGAACTCACCAGCGGCCGCATCGAGCTCAAGGTCAACGGCGCGGTGCGCCAGACGGCCGATCTCTCGCAGCTGATCTGGAACGTCAGCGAAACCATCGAGCACCTGAGCAAGGCCTGGGCGCTGCAGCCCGGCGACCTGATCTACACCGGCACCCCGGCTGGGGTGGCCGCGGTGGTGCGCGGTGACCTGATGGAGGCCACGGTGGACGGCCTGGGGACGCTGCGCGTGGGCGTTCGCTGAGGCGGGCGGCAGACCATGAGCATGGAGCTGTACAACTACTTCAGGTCGTCCGCGTCCTATCGGGTACGCATTGCGCTGGCGCTGAAGGGCCTGCCCTACACGTACCGCAGCGTGCACCTGCAACGCAACGAGCATCTGCAGGAGCCCTTTGCGTCGATGGCCGCCGCGCGGCTGGTGCCGCTTCTGCGCGACGGCGACCATCTGGTCAGCCAGTCCCTGGCCATCATCGAGTACCTGGACGAGACCCACCCGACGCCCGCGCTGCTGCCGGCTGACCCGCTGGGGCGGGCCAGGGTGCGCTCGCTGGCGCTGGACATCGCCTGCGAGATCCACCCGCTGAACAACCTGCGGGTGCTGCGTTACCTGGTGGGGCCGCTGGGCACCACGGAAGACGCCAAGAATGCCTGGTACCGCCACTGGGTGGAGTCAGGCCTGGCGGTGGTGGAAGCGCGCCTGAAGGAACAGCCCGGCACCTACTGCCATGGCGACACCCCGGGGCTGGCCGACTGTGTGCTGGTGCCACAGATCTTCAACGCCCGCCGCTTCGACTGCGACCTGTCCCAGGTGCCGGAGGTGATGCGGGTCTTTGATGCCTGCATGCGCCTGCCGGCCTTCGAGGACACCCGCCCAGAAGCCTGCCCCGATGCGGGCTGAGGCCGGCCTGTTCGACAGCAGCGAGGCTGTCGTCAGCGTGGGCCACTGGCCGCCTGGCATTCGTGCGTGCATGAGCACGCGCCGCGGTGGCCAGGGGCAGGGCCCGTATGTCTCGTTCAACCTGGGCCTGCATGTCGGCGACGACGCCACGGTGGTCCAGGCGCATCGGGCGGCGTTTGAGCAGGCCCTGGGCGGCAGGGCCGCATGGCTGAACCAGGTGCATGGCGCGCGGGTCGCCGATGCCGCCGAGGTGCTGCACCCTGGTCCTGGTGCCCATGGGGTGGTGCCGCCAGCCGACGCCTGCGTCAGCACCCAGCCCGGCCTGGCGGCCGTGGTGCTGGTGGCCGATTGTCTGCCCGTGCTGCTGGCGCGCGCTGACGGCAAGGCCGTGGCCGCCGCGCATGCCGGCTGGCGCGGCCTGGCCGCCGGGGTGTTGGAGTCCACGGTGGCGGCGCTGCGGGCAGCCGCGCCATCGGCAGGTGACGCCCTGCCATCGAATGACGGCGCGAGCACCACCGCGGTGGTCGCCTGGCTGGGGCCCTGCATCGGCCCGCGGCAGTTTGAAGTGGGCGACGATGTTCGCGAGGCCTTTGGTGCGGCGGCGCACACCCGCTTGGTGCGCCACCGTCGTGCCGATGGCAGCCAGGCCTGGCTGTGCGATCTGCCCGGCCTGGCCAGCGACCGTCTTCAGGCGGCCGGTGTCCAGGCGGTGGATGGCGGGCTCTGGTGCACCGTGGAGCAGTCGTCAGCCTTCTTTTCCTACCGGCGGGACGGCCGCACCGGGCGCATGGCCGCCGGCATCTGCCTGCGTGGCGACTGAGGCGGAGGCCGCTGGGCCCGAGGCCGCCGCGGCCTCCGACTCCAGCCGCTGGATGCGCCGCCTGCGCAGCGGTGTGCCCATGATGTAGAGCACTACGCCCAGCGGCAGCACACCGTAGATCAGCAAGGTAAACAGTGCGCCGAGCACCGTGCCCTGGCTGGACATGGCTTCGCTCAGCGCCATCATCAGCACCACGTAGATCCACGCGATGGCTACCAGGTACATGCGGTGCTCCGTCGGGCATGCGCGCTGTCGCGCGGGCGTCAAAAGGGGGTAAGCTGGCCATCCTACATTCGCGGGGATATCACCACACGCCTGCGGTCACCCAGAAGGGCTCGGGCACCCCGCTACGCTGCAGGAGACCTTTGTGAAAGTACCGTCAGGCCAGGCCCCGTCCGCCGAATCCATGCAAGCCTTCGGGCAGGCGTTCAGCCAGTTGCAGGCCACCTACGTCCAGGAAGCCACCCGGCTGTGGAACGAATCGCTCGGCTCAGCCACCGGGGCTGGTGCGGCCGCACCGCGGCAGCCGCTGAAAGACCGCCGCTTCTCGGCCAGCGCCTGGACAGAGAACCCCGCTGCCGCCTTCACGGCGCAGATGTACTTGCTGAATGCGCGCACGCTGATGGCCATGGCCGAAGCCGTCGAAGCCGACCCGAAGTCCAAGGCTCGGCTGCGCTTCGGTGTGCAGCAGTGGATCGATGCGGCCAGCCCCAGCAACTACCTGGTCACCAACCCCGAGGCGCTGAAGCTGGCGCTCGAGACCCAGGGCGAGAGCCTGAAGAAGGGCATGTCGCAGCTGCTGGCCGATGTGCAGAAGGGGCATGTCTCGCAGACCGACGAATCGGCTTTCGAGGTGGGGCGCAATGTCGCCACCACCGAGGGCGCCGTGGTCTTCGAAAACGAGCTGTTCCAGCTCATCGAGTACAAGCCGCTCACAGCCAAGGTGCATGAGCGGCCGATGCTGTTTGTGCCGCCCTGCATCAACAAGTACTACATCCTCGACCTGCAGCCCGAGAACTCGGTGATCCGCTACACGGTGGAAAACGGCCACCGCCTGTTTGTGGTCAGCTGGCGCAACCCCGACGATTCGCTCAAGTCCTACGGCTGGGACGACTACATCGACAAGGGCCCCATCACCGCCATCCGCGAAACGCTGGCCATCACCGGCGCGTCGACGCTCAACACCCTGGGCTTCTGCGTCGGTGGGACCATCCTGTCCACTGCGCTGGCCGTGCTGGCGGCACGTGGTGAGCACCCGGCACAGTCGATGACCCTGCTGACGACCCTGCTGGACTTCGCCGACACCGGCGTGCTGGACATCTTCGTGGACGAGGCCGCCGTCAAGCTGCGCGAGATGACGCTGGGTGAGGCTGCGCCGTCAGGCCCCGGCCTGCTCAAGGGCCAGGAGCTGGCCACCACCTTCAGTTTCCTGCGCCCGAACGACCTGGTCTGGAACTATGTGGTGGGCAACTACCTCAAGGGTGAAGCACCGCCGCCGTTTGACCTGCTGTACTGGAACGGCGACTCCACCAACCTGCCGGGCCCGATGTATTGCTGGTACCTGCGTCATACCTACCTGCAGAACGAACTCAAGCTGCCGAAGCGGCTGACGGTCTGTGGCGAGAAGGTCGACCTGGGCGCCATCCGCTGCCCCGTCTACATCTATGGCTCGCGCGAAGACCACATCGTGCCCTGGGCGGCGGCTTACCGCTCGGTGCCACTGCTCAAGGGGCCACGCCGGTTTGTGCTGGGTGCCTCGGGTCACATCGCCGGTGTCATCAACCCGCCGGCGGCCAAGAAGCGCAGCCATTGGGTCAACAGCCAGCTGCCCGAGTCGTCCGACGACTGGTTCGCCACGGCCCAGGAAGTCCCCGGCAGCTGGTGGCCGGATTGGTCTCGCTGGCTGGCGCCGCATGGCGGCAAGCAGGTGGCGGCACCCAAGGCTTACGGCAACCGCACCCGCAAGGTCATCGAGCCCGCACCCGGGCGCTATGTAAAGGCCAAGGCCACGGCATGACGCCGGGTCCAGCCTGAGTGATTCATTCAACACAAGGAGCAGAGCAATGGCACAGAAAGTGGCTTACGTAACAGGCGGCATGGGCGGCATCGGTACCGCCATCTGCCAGCGGCTGGCGCGTGAAGGGTTCAAGGTCATTGCGGGCTGTGGCCCCAGCCGCGACTTCAACAAGTGGCTCAATGAGCAGAAGGCCCTGGGCTACACGTTCTTCGCCAGCGTCGGCAATGTGGCCGATTGGGACAGCACCGTGGCTGCCTTCCAGGCCGCCATTGCCGAACACGGCCAGGTGGATGTTCTGGTGAACAACGCCGGCATCACCAAGGACCGCATGTTCCTGAAGATGACGCCCGAAGACTGGAAGATGGTCATCGACACCAACCTCAACAGCATGTTCAACGTCACCAAGCAGGTGGTGCCGGGCATGGTGGAAAAAGGGTGGGGCCGCATCATCCAGATCAGCTCGGTCAACGGCGAGAAAGGCCAGGCCGGCCAGACCAACTACTCGGCCGCCAAGGCCGGGATGCACGGCTTCACGATGGCCCTGGCCCAGGAACTGGCTGCCAAGGGCGTGACGGTGAACACCGTGAGCCCGGGCTACATTGGCACCGACATGGTCCGCGCGATCAAGCCCGAAGTGCTGGAAAAGATCGTGGCCACCATCCCGGTGAAGCGCCTGGGCACGCCGGAGGAGATTGGCTCTGTGGTGGCCTGGCTGGCCGGCGAGGACAGCGGCTTCACCACGGGTGCTGACTTCTCCTGCAACGGCGGCCTGCACATGGGTTGAGTGCGCACGGGAAGTTGCCCTTCAGCAGGGCAACTTCCCGCCACGACTCCGGCAGCGTCTGTCGCGCCGGCTCCTCCTGGCTTCACTCGGCGGTTCAAGAAGCCGAGTTGTGCCCTTGTTCTTTGCTGGACAAGGCGCGCCCGGCGCGGATCTTTTCCGCGGCCTGCTGCAGCGCGGCCAGCAGCGGCAGCAGGTAGCCGTCCAGGTCACCCAACGCGGCCGCGTATGAGCCGCTGGACTTGTCCTGCTGGGCCAGCACGTCGGCCATGCGGCCGAGCGCCGCGGCGCACGGAACGGCGCCCACAATCTCCAGGATGCCCTGCATGTCCAGGGCCATCTGGCGTGCACGCTCGGTCTCCTGGCGGGAAAGGGCGTCGCGGAAGCGCGCGGGCCAGTTGCCGAGGGCCGGGGCCAGGTGCTCGATGGCGTCCAGGTAGACACCAGCGTCACCGCCCAGGTGGTCCACCGAGGTGCGCACGTCCACCATGCCATCCTGGCTGAGCAGGTTCAGCGCGTCGCTCTGCTCGTAGCGCAGCGGGTTGGCGTCAGCGGGGGCCACGGTACTGTGCTTGGGCGGCTGGGCCAGCAGGCGGGCGATGTGGTCCAGCAGGCGGCTCTTGCGCAGCGGCTTGCACAGGTGTTCGTCAAACCCGGCCTCCAGGGCTTTCTGGCGTTCGGTCTCAAAAGGGGCAGTGCCCAGTGCAATAACCGGCGTACGGCGCAGCTTTCGCTCCACTTCCTGGCGGCGCAGGATGCGGATCGCAGACCAGCCGTCCAGTTCCGGCATCTCCAGGTCCATGAGGACCATATCGAAGGCCGTCAGGTTCAAGGCTTCCAGGGCTTCTCGGCCGTTGGAGCAGGGCAGCACGGTGAAGCGCTTGCGGTCCAGCATCGACTCGATCAGCTCGCGTGTCGAGTAGTTGTCGTCGACCAGCAGCACGGTGACCTGTTCGGCTGCGCCTGTCGTTGGCGTGGCCGATGCAGGCTCGTTCGACTGGACAGCCGTCGGCCTGGCCGGTGCAGGGGCCTGCTGGTTGGCGGAGGCCGCGCTGACCTTGGCGGTGGCGTGCGGTACAGCGCCCGGTGCAGGTGTCGTCATGGGGCCAGGCGCCTGGGCCGGCAGCAGCACACTGAAGATCACGCAGCAGCCCTTGCCCTCCGTCTGGCGGGTGGTGAGCTTGCCGCCCATCAGTTCGACCAGCCGTTCTGACAAGGCCTGGCCGATGGCCGATTCGCGTGGCTTGCCGTCGGCGCGTGGGTTCTCAAAGGGTTCCAACAGAGTGGCCAGGCGGCCCGTCAGCGGGCACAGGCGTGTGTCCGTGACCGTGAAACGCACCATGTCGGAGTGGCGCGCATGGGGCCTGACCTCCACGCTGATGCGGCCCTGCCGGGTGCTGCGGACCGCTTGGCCCAGCACCTGGGAGAGCACTTGCGACAGCCTGCGGACGTCGCCATGGACGGTTCGCGGCAGGTCAGACGACAGGCTGAGCTGGAGCTGCAGCCCCTTGGCGTCGGCCTCGCTGCGCAGCGCGTTGATCTGTTCGTGCAGCAGCGTGACCAGGCCGATCGGTGCCGGCTTCAAGCTCACGCGGTGGTTCTCCATCTTGGCCAGGTCACCCAGGTCTTCCACCAGGCGGGTGAGGGCGTCGGCCGAGCGCTTGAAGACCGTCATGTGGCGGCGCTGGTCCAGGTCGAGCGCGGTCTCGGCGAGCAGGTCAGCCACGCCCACCACGGAGTGGATGGGCGTGCGCAGGTCGCGGGCCACCTGCTGCAGAAAGTCGGCGCGGGCCTGCTGCACCGCCAGGCGCACGGCGCGCTGGTGGGCCGCCTGGCGACGCTCGCTCCAGCGCTGCCACAGCTCGAACGCATAACGGCCACCGACGCCGCCCCACAGCGCCACCAGGCACAGCAGGGGCTGGGTCTCGGCCGAAGAGAAGGCGCGGCCCATCACACTCAGGCTCAGCAGCAGCGTGCTGAAGGCGGCGCCCAGCGCGGTGATGCGCGGGCCGTGCCACGGCCCGGACGACACGGCCATCAGCGCGACGATCACCGTCGCCCAGAGCGTGGCGCTCCAGCCCAGGCTGCTCCAGGGCAGGATGGGCGCCTGCAGCATGCTGGCCGGCAGCACCACGGCCAGCACCAGGCTCCAGACCGCGTCAATCTTGGGCGAGAGCCAGGCCGAGGCCGGGAGCGCCAAGGCTGCCAGGGCGCCCGCCAGTACGCCCCACCGTGGTGATGGCTGCAGGAAAGCGGCCCCCGCAGGGCCTGCAGGAACCGCGTCAGATGCGGTGGTGTCCGAAGTGTTTGTCATGTGCTGCTTGCTGTTCTGCCCCGCCCCAACCGCGAGGAGAAATCAGTCTAGCAGCGGGGTTTTCAGTCGTCGGTCTGGGGCCCCTCCAGTGACGGCCCCCGGTGTGTGGGGCACTCGTGACGCAGTTGGCTGGCGGCAATGGCCAAGGGACCTGCATCCAGGCTGTGCAAGCTGAGCGGCACCGCCTGGGCGTACTGCGTGAAGTTGCGCGCCATGGACTTCAGGTAGACCGGGTCATAGTGGCGCAGCAGGAGTTCTTCCACCACCTGTGGCCACTGGCCGGCGCGGGCGGCCTGCTGCCAGGCGTCGATGACCTGGTGCCCCTGGATGTCGCGCAGTGCGTCCAGGCGGCTGCAGAAGGTGTCCACGGCGTCGCAGTGGTGGGCGTACTCGCGCAGCAGAAAACGCACCCGTTCGGCCAGCGGGACCTCGACTCGCCAGCAGCGTGAGGCGCGCATGCGCTCGGTCAAGGCTTCCGGTACCCGCAGCCGGCCGATCGTCCGGCTTTCGGCTTCCACCCAAACGGGCTGGCTGGCATCCAGGTGTTGCAGCGCCTGCCATACCGCGGTCTCGAAGGCTTTCTGACTGGGCTGGGCCTGGGGCAGTTCGCCCAGCACGGAACCCCGGTGGCTGGCCAGGGCCTCGAGGTCGAGTACCTGGGCGCCGGCAGCCTGCAGCGCTTCGAGCAGGCGGCTCTTGCCGCTGCCGGTGGTGCCGCACAGCACCTCAAGGCTGAAGGGCTGCGCCGACGTGGTGAGCGCGTCCAGGACATGGCGCCTGAAACCACGGTAGCCCTGCTCCAGGACCGTGACCTCAAAGCCGATCTGTGAAAGCACCAGGGCCAGCGAACCGGAGCGCTGCCCTCCGCGCCAGCAATAGACCAGCGGCTTCCAGTCGCGCTGCAGCCCGGGTCCCTCACGCTCGAGGTGCCGGGCGATGTTGGCGGCTGCGCACACCGCGCCTTGCTTGCGCGCCTCGAAGGCGGAGACCTGCTTGTACAGCGTGCCGATGCGGTGGCGTTCGGCGTCGTTCAGCGTGGGCCAGTTCACCGCGCCGGGCAGGTGGTCTTCCGCAAACTCGCTTTCGCTGCGGGCGTCGATGACGGCGGAGAAGCGGGCCATGCGGGCCTGAACGTCAGGCCAGGGCAGGCGAACCAGGGGCATGAGAGGGTGGTGTCGGTATCGGTACGGCGGTGATCGGGGGGACGTGGCTCACCGCGCCGGCGGCAGGCCGTCAGCCACCGCGTCGAGCAGTTCGCTCTCGATCTGCAGCTGCGCCTTGGATTGCTGGAGCGCACTGCCGTCCACCAGGAAGGTGTCTTCCACCCGTTCACCCAGGGTGCTGACCTTGGCGAGTTGCAGGTTGACCTGGTGGCGCGCCAGCACGCGGGCGATGGCGTACAGCAGGCCGGAACGGTCGCTCGCGCTGACAGTGAGCAGCCAGCGCTGGGCGCGCTCATCGGGTGTCAGCGACACCCGCGGCACGACGGGGAAGCTGCGCACGCGGCGTGAGACGCGGGTCTTGGCGGGGTCGGGCAGCGGGCCGTCGCTGGCCAGGGCGGCGGCGGCCTGCGCTTCCACCAGCGGGATCAGGCTGCGGTACTCGGCCGCACCGATATCCGCGCCCATCGTGGTGCTGAGCACCTGGAAGGTGTCGAGCGCATAGCCGTTGCGGGTGGTATGGACCTTGGCGTCCTGGATGCTGAAGCCAGCGCTGTCGAAGTAGCCGCAGATGCGGGCGAAGAGGTCGCGGCGGTCGGGCGAGAACACCAGCACCTGCAGGCCGTCGCCCACCGACGACAGTCGCGCCACCACCACCGGGTGCTTCGCGTCGAGGTGGCGCCACAGCATGCGTGCATGCCAGGCGATGTCGTTGGCGTCATGGCGCGCAAAGTAGCCGATGTCCAGCGTCTTCCACAGCGGCTCTTCGGTGCCGGGCAACGCCGAGTGCAGGGCCAGCAGTTGGCGCGCATCGGCCTTGCGGTTCTCGATGTCGGCGTCCACGTTCGGGCGAGTGCCACCCAATGCACGTGCGGTGAGCCGGTAGAGGTCTTCGAGCAGCTTGCCTTTCCAGGCGTTCCAGACCTTCGGGCTGGTGCCGCGGATGTCGGCGACGGTCAGCAGGTAGAGGGCGGTCAGCCGCCGGATGTCGCCCACACGCTTGGCGAAGGCGGTGATGACGTCGGCGTCGCTGAGGTCTTCCTTCTGGGCGATGCGGCTCATCGTGAGGTGTTCCTTCACCAGGAACTCGATGAGCTGGGTGTCGCTGCGGGGGATGTCGTGGTCCTTGCAGAAGCGCCGCACCTCGGAGGCGCCCAGGTCGCTGTGATCGCCACCACGGCCCTTGGCCACGTCGTGGAACAGCGCCGCCACGTACAGGATCCAGGGCTCGTCCCACTGGGAGGCCAACTGGGAGCAGAAGGGGTATTCGTGGGCGTGCTCAGGGATGAAGAAGCGGCGCACGTTGCGCAGCACCATCAGGATGTGCTGATCGACCGTGTAGACATGGAACAGGTCGTGCTGCATCCGGCCGACGATGCGGCGGAACACCCACAGGTAACGCCCCAGCACCGAGGTCTGGTTCATCAGCCTGAAGGCGTGCGTGAGGTTGTGGGGCTGCCGCAGGATGTCCATGAACAGCTCGCGGTTGAGCGGGTCGCGCCGGAAGCGGCCGTCCATCACGTTGCGCGAGTTGTAGAGGGCGCGCAGGGTGCGCGCTGACAGGCCCTTGATGCCTGGCGTCTGCTGGAACACCAGGAAGGTTTCCAGGATGGCGTGCGGGTTCTCAACGTAGAGGTTGTCGTGCGCGACCTCAAGCATGCCGGCTCTGTCAAGGAAGCGGGCGTTGATCGGCCGCATCGGGGCGTTGGCCGAACCGAGGATGCGTTCCTCGAGGTTGAGCAGCAATGTCTGGTTGAGCTGGGTGACTGCCTTGGCGGCCCAGTAGTAGCGGTGCATCAGCACTTCGGACGAGCGCTGCACCCGGGACGACTTGTAGCCAAAGCTGTCGGCCACCGCCGTCTGCAGGTCAAAGACGAGGCGGTCCTCGCGGCGGCGAGCGACGGCGTGCAGCCGGGCGCGAATCAGCTTGACCGTGCCTTCGTGCTTGTTCAGCTGTGCGACCTCAAAGGGCGTGAGCAGGCCCTTGGCCGCCATCTCGGCCCAGGTGCGGCCCAGGCCGGCGGCGCGCGCAATCCACACCAGCACCTGCAGGTCTCGCAGGCCGCCCGGGCTTTCCTTGCAGTTGGGCTCGAGCGAGTAGGGTGTGCCTTCAAACTTCGTGTGCCGCTGCTGCATCTCCAGTGTCTTGGCGCGCAGGAAGGCCGCGGTGTCCATGGCAGCTTCCGTGGCCGTCTTGAAGGCCTGCATCGTCTTGCGTGCGCCGGCCACCAGGCGTGACTCGAGCAGCGCCGTCTGGATGGTGACGTCGCGCTGGGCTTCGCTGACACACTCGGCCACGGTGCGCACCGAGGAACCGATCTCCAGGCCCACATCCCAGCAGTCGGTGATGAAGGCCTCGATGGGGGCGGTGGAGTCCAGGTCCTCCGGGATCAGCAGCAGGACGTCGACGTCGGAATAGGGGAAGAGCTCACCACGCCCGTAACCACCCACGGCCACCAGTGCTGCGCCGGCGGGCATTGGCTGCAGAGCCCACAGGGCCTGCAGCGTGTCATCCACGTGGCGGGTGAGGCCGCGCAGCAGCCGAACCGCACCCGAGGCCGAAGGACGCGCCGTGGCGAAGTGTTCCAGCAGGCCCTGCTTGCCGGCCTTGAAGCGGCTGCGCAGATCAGCCACCGTCAGGGGCTGGGACGCGGCCGGTGTGGCGGCGCGCATCTCCATGCCGGTCAGGCCAGGACCGGCGCGGGTGCGAGGCCCGACGCCTTGACAAATTCGGGGAGTTCCGGGCTGCCGGCAGACAGTGTCAGGACTTCAAACCCGGTGTCGGTGACCAGCACGGTGTGTTCCCACTGGGCTGACAGCGAGCGGTCGCGGGTGACGATGGTCCAGCCGTCGTACGGGCGGCCGCCCTTGCGGTCTTCCTTGATGTCGCGCCGGCCGGCGTTGATCATCGGTTCGATGGTGAAGGTCATGCCGGCCTGCAGCGTTTCCAGCGTTCCCGGGCGGCCATAGTGCAGCACCTGCGGCTCTTCGTGGAAGCGCGCGCCGACGCCGTGGCCGCAGAACTCGCGGACGACGGAGAACCCGTGGTGTTCGGCATAGGTCTGGATGGCGTGGCCGATGTCACCCAGGCGCGCGCCCGGCTTGACCTTCAGGATGCCCTTCCACATCGATTCAAACGCCACCGTGCACAGACGGCGCGCCGCGATGGACGCATTGCCCAGCACAAACATGCGGCTGTTGTCGCCGTGCCAGCCATCCTTGATGACCGTGACGTCGATGTTGACGATGTCGCCGTCTTTCAGGGGCCTGTCGTCAGGGATGCCGTGGCACACCACGTCGTTGAGCGAGGTGCACAGGGACGCCGGGTAGGGCGGGTAGCCTTGAGGCGCATAGCCCAGCGTGGCGGGAATGCCGCCCTGGACGTTGACCATGTAGTCGTGGGCCAGGTGATCGATCGGCTTCGTGGTGGTGCCAACCGTCACAAAGGGTGTGAGGTAATCCAGCACTTCACTGGCCAGGCGGCAGGCGCGGCGCATGCCTTCGATCTCGGCAGGGGTCTTCAAGCTGATCGTCATGGGC
>JAJTDE010000158.1 GCA_021298085.1 Rubrivivax sp. | reverse complement strand
ACACCCGCCGCCACGGCGGCCATGGCGGGCAGTGACGCCACCCAGAAGCGCGCGGCCGCGGCCGGCAGCATCATCAGGCCCACCGCCATCAGCGTGCCCATGGCCTGGAAGGCGCTGACCAGGTTGGCCACCAGCAGCACCAACAGCAGCATGTGCGACGCCGCGCCCGGGCCGCCCACGCTGCGCAGGAAGCCAGGGTCCAGCGTCTCGAGCAGCAGCGGCCGGTAAGCCGCCGCCAGGCCCAGCAGGGTGATGCTGGCCACCACCGCCATCTGCAGCAGGGCCACGTCGTCCACCGCCAGCACGCTGCCAAACAGCAGGTGCATCAGGTCGACCTGGCTGCCCCGCAGCGACACCATCAGCACGCCCGCCGCCAACGCGATCAGGTAGAAGGCGGCGAAGCTCGCGTCCTCGCGCTGTTCGGTGCTGCGGGTGACAAAACCCGCGGCCAGCGCCACACCCAGCGCCGCCACAAAGCCGCCAGCGCTCATGGCCGGCAAGGACAGGCCCGCCAGCAGAAAGCCGGCCGCCGCACCCGGCAACACGGCGTGGGCCATGGCGTCACCCACGAGGCTCATGCGCCGCAGGATCAGCAGGCAGCCGATGGGCCCGCTGCCCAGCGCCAGGGCCACGGTGGCCACCAGCGCGCGGCGCATGAAGGCAAACTCGGCAAACGGTGCGACCAGCACCTGCTGCGCGAGCTGCAGCAGGCCCGGCTGCAGGCTGCTCACGGGCCCACCGCCCAGGCGTTCATTCGCGCGTTCATGCGCGCGCCCGGCACAGGCTGGCGCTGTCGTCCCAGGCTTCGGCCATCTGGCGCGCCTTGAAGAGGTGCTCGGCGCGCAACACCTGCGCCGTCGGGCCCCAGGCCACGGCCTCGCGGGCCAGCAGCAGAACCTGGTCAAAGTGCGCGCGCACCTGGTCCAGGTCGTGCAGGACAGCCACGACGGTGCGCGATTCATCGCGCCAGCGCGCCAGCAGGCCCAGCAGGTCAGCCGTGGTGCGGGCGTCCAGTGCGTTGAAGGGTTCGTCCAGCAGGATGACCTGGGCGTCCTGCACCAGCAGGCGGGCAAACAGCACCCGCTGCACCTGGCCGGCCGACAGCTCGCCGATCAGCCGCCGCTCGAAACCCGACAAGCCCACCCCGGCCAGCGCGCGGGTGACGGCCTCACGGCCGGCGGCGTCCAGCCCGCGAAAGCTGCCCAGGCGCGCCCACAGGCCCATGGCCACGGTTTCATGCACGGTGACGGGCACGCTGCGGTCCAGCGAGGCCGCCTGCGGAAGGTAGGCCAGCTGGGCAGCCGGCGGGCGCTGCAGCTGGCCTTCAAAATCAGCGCGCACACCCGCCAGCACCGACATCAGGCTGCTCTTGCCCGCGCCGTTGGGGCCGACGATGGCATTCAGCTGGCCTGCGGCAAAGGCGCCGCTGAGGTGGTGCACTGCCGGGTGGCCACGGTGCGACACCGTGATGTCACGCAGCTGCAGCGTGCTGTTCATGCCAGGGCCCAGAACACGGCCAACCACAGCAGGCCCACCACCGCGGCAGCGGCTGACACCCTCTGCCAGGCGCTGAGTGTCAGCATGGCCATGCCCTCGAGCCGCTGGGCGGCAGCACCCGCAACGTGCGGGGGGGTTTCCGTGGGTGACAGGTCATGGTGGTCTTCGCGGGTGACAGGTGGCCGCAGGCGGGAGGGGCGCAGGCGGAAGGGCAGCAGGCCCTGCTCTATTGATAAGACTTTGTCATTATAGACGACCGGCCTGTCATCCACCCGGTGCGGCCAGGGGCTCGCGGTCTTGTCAGGGCTGGCCTTGCGCAGTGGCAAGGTGCGCCCCTGGCGCTGCCCGACACGCCGCCGGGGGCCGCTGCCCGCACGGCCGGCGGGATCCGCCAACAGATCGGAGCCGCAGCCTGCTGCGGGGGCAGGCGGGGGTGACGGTCAGCATCGGATCAGCGCCCGCAGCGGGGCCGCCCCCAGGTGCTCCTCCACCAGGTCAGCCAGCCCGTCGAGGCTGTCGTCCAGCGTCCTGACCTGCCGGCCACACAGCGCACGCAGGGCGGCAGCCGTCTCGAACAGACCGTGGGTGGCGATGCCCAGCACATTGCCTGACGGGCCGCCACACCAGCCGATCGGCTGACCCTGGGCGTCCCACAACACGGGTGCAGCCGTCGACGCACCGACCGCCTCGGTCCGGCCGCAGCGGATCTCATAGGCAGACCAGCGCAGGCCGGCGAGGGCACGCCATGGGCTGTGCCCACCCTGCAGGCCCGGCACAGCACCCTCGCCCGGCCAGTTGGCCGCAAAGCGCACAGGCTCGGCCCGCAGGCGCTTGGGCGCCCCATAGCGGGTTGCCAGCGGCAGCAGGCCCAGGCCGTCCCGCTGGGCAAAGGGCTCGCCATCCACGCCATCGGGATCAGCCAGCTGCTGCCCCAGCATCTGCAAGCCGCCACAGACCCCGAGCAGCGGCCGGCCGGCCTGCGCATGGCGCACGATGGCGGCGTCCAACCCCTGGGCGCGCAACCAGGCCAGGTCACCGCTGACCTGCTTGGAGCCGGGCAGCACCACCCAGTCGGCGCCGTCCACCTCGTCGGCGCGGCGTACCCAGCGCACCGCCGCCGCGGCCTGCAGCGGCTGGAACTCATCCAGGTTGCTGATGTGCGGTGTGGCCACGATGGCCACTGTCAGGCCCGTGGGCATCACCCGCGCAGGCCCTGACTGGCCATCTTCCTCAGGCAGGCCATGGTCCCGCACCATGGGCAGCACACCCAGCAGCGGCACACCGGTCAAGCCCTGCAGCTGCTGCGGGCCAGGCGCCAGCAAGGCCGGGTCACCGCGAAACTTGTTCAGCACAAAACCCGCCAGCAGGGGCTGCAGGTCAGCGGGCAGCAGGGCCCAGGTGCCGTAGAGGTGGGCAAAGGAGCCGCCGCGGTCGATGTCGGAGACGAGCAGCGCGCGGCAACGTCCACGGGCCTGCGCCCAGCGGGCCACGCCCAGATTGACATAGTCTTCGGCGGCGAGGTTGATCTCGGCCGGTGAACCTGCGCCTTCGACGACGATGAGCCCTGGCGCTTCCCCGCGCCCATGACCCGGCACGCCCGCGGAGCCGTTGGACAACCCATCCCACAACCGGTCAAAGCTCTGGCGGGCGGCCTCGGCCAGCACCGCGCTGCGTTCACGCCAGGGCTGACGACCGAGTTCAGGCACCACACGGCCCTGCACCAGCACCTGGCTGGCGGTGTCGCGTTCGGGCTTGAGCAGCACCGGGTTCATGTCGACATGGGGCACGGCGCGCGCAGCCAGCGCCTGGAAGTACTGGGCAGAACCGATCTCGCCCAGCTCACCGCCCAGACCCTGCACCACCCGCGCGTTGTTGCTCATATTCTGGGCCTTGAATGGCCGTCCAGCACCAGCGCCACCCGCGGCCGGCCAGCGGCGTCGGTGTCGATGCGGATGGCCTGTTCAAACACCCGCTCCAGCGCACGCTGCACCTGGGTGTCCGACGGCGGGCCATCGGCCTGCAGCCGGCCGGCATCCAGCACCAGCAGGCGGTCGGCGCGCAGCGCCACTGGCAGATCGTGCAGCACCGTCAGCACCGCGCGCGGTGACACCGCGTCGTGGGCGAGCCGCCGGAACAGCAGGGCCAGCGCGCGCTGGTGCGGCGCGTCCAGGTGGGTGGTGGGTTCGTCCAGCAGAAGCCAGGGCGCTTCAGTGGCCAGGGCGCGTGCCAGCAGCACCCGCTGGCGTTCGCCACCCGACAACTGCTGCAGGGGACGTGCGCCCCAGCGGCTGGCGCCGGTCAAGGCCATGGCCTGGTCAACCGCCGCGGCATCGGCCGGCCCGGGGCTGCCCCACAGGCCCAGGCGCGCGATGCGGCCCAGCTCCACGGTTTCGCGCACGGTGAGTTCACCCGTGACGTCACCCAGCTGCGCCAGCCAGGCGATGTGGCGGGCACGCTCGGCGGTGGGCCACTGGGCCAGCGGCTGGCCGCCCAGCAGCACCTGCCCGCCCGATGGTGCCTGCAAACCCGCCAGGGTCCGCAGCAACGTCGACTTGCCGGCGCCGTTGGGGCCGACCACCGCCGTCCAGCCGGTGCCCAGGCTGAAGGACACATCGCGCAGCACCTCGGCCTGGCCAAGCCGTACCGACACGTCGTGGGCGCTGAGCAGGGTGTTCATGGGCTTGTCCGCTGCTTGAGCAGCCACACCAGGTACCCGCCCCCCAGCACACCCGTCACCACGCCCACCGGCAGCTCCTGCGGCGCAATGAGTGCCCGCGACACCACATCAGCCCCCAGCAGCAGGGCCGCACCCATGCCGGCACTGGCGAGCACCAGCCAGCCATGGGCGCCCGGCGCCGCGCGGCGCACCAGGTGCGGGGCCACCAGGCCGACAAAGGCCACCAGGCCGGCCTGCGCCACGGCCAGCGCGGTGCCGGCGCTCAGCATCAGCACCAGCCACAGGCGCAGACGCGGGAGATCCAGCCCCAGGCTGGCGGCGCTGTCCTCACCCAGGGTGAGTGCATCCAGCGCACGGGCATAACGCCTGACCATCGCCAACAGCAGCACCAGGCCGCCACCCAGCAGGGCCAGGCCCTGCCAGCCGACAAAGCTGGTGCTGCCCAGCATGAAGGCCTGCTTGCCACGCAGCGCGTCGGGTGACGCCATGGTGAGCAAGTCGCTGACGGCCCCCATCATCACCCCCACCACCACCCCGGCCAGCAGCAGGCGCAGCGTGTGCATGGCCCCGCGGGCCAGCATGAGCGTCAGCGACACCCCGGCCAGTGCCCCGACAAAGGCCGCCGCCACCAGGCCCACCCGTTCGATCCACGCCACCGTGGCCAGGCTGAGCGACGCACCACCGGCCGCCGCGGCGGCCAGCACCAGCACCACCCCCAGGCCCGCGCCGGCGGCGCTGCCCAGCAGGTAGGGGTCGGCCAGCGGGTTGCGAAACAGGCCCTGCGCCAGCGCGCCCGACAGCCCCAGCAGCGCCCCCACCAGCATCGCCCCCAGCGTGCGGGGCGCCCGGATCTCACCCACCAGCAGCCGGGCATCAGGGCCGTTCAGGTCTTCCCACAGCCCGGCCAGCGAAAAACCGCCAGAACCCGTGGCCAGGCCGGCCAGCAGGCCCAGCAACAAGGCCAGCACCAGGCCCACACCCATGCGACGGCGCCGCCGCTGGCCCGCAGCGTCAGCAGGCGTTGCGCCCGCCACCGGCAGCGCCGGCGCCGGGTTCACCGGGCGGGCTCCTGCCCCAGGCGCTGCAGGCAATCGGCCAGCAGCGTGGCGGCTTCACCCAGGCGCGGGCCTGGGCGCACCAGCACGTCGTAGGGCGCTGTGTCAAAACCGCAGACGCGCCGTTCACGCACCGCCGGCACGGCCTGCCAGCCGGGCCTGGCCAGCAGGGCCGCCTGCTCGCGCTGCGGCCCGAAGATCAAGGCCGGGCGGGCGCGCACCACAAACTCCGGGTTGAGCTTGGGGAATGGGCCGAGCTCGGGCGGCACGATGTTGGCCAGGCCCAGCCGCGTCAATGTCTCACCGATGAAGGAGCTGGCGCCTGCGGCGTAGGGGCCGCCGCCCAGCTCGAAGTACACCCGCTGCCCGCGCAGGCTGGCCGGCACCCGCGCCGCGGCGGCGGCCATCTGGGCGTCCAGTTGGGCCCACAGGCGTTCACCGGCCTCAGGCGTGCCCAGCAACTGGCCCACCAGCGTCAGCGAACGGCGCATGTCGGCGTGGGTGTTGGAGTTCAGGCGCACTACCCGCAGGCCCAGCGATTCCAGCTTGTCCAGCGTGCGCGACGCGGTGGACGCCAGCACGACATCGGGCTTCAGGCGGACGATGGACTCCATCTGCGCATCGTCCAGCCCACCCAGCCGGGGCAGCGATGCGATCTCGGCCGGCCAGTTGGAGAAGCGGTCCACCCCCACCAGCCGCGGCCCCGCGCCCAGCACCCAGGCGGTTTCGGTGAGCGAGGGCAGCAGCGTGACGATGCGTTGGGGCAGTTGCTCGAAGCGGTGGTCCACGCCGCGGTCGTCCCGCACCACGACGGCTGGCGTGGCCAGGGCAGCCGGTGGCCAGAGCACGGCGGCCGCGAGCCAAAGCATCCACCCGACCAGCGGCAGCGCCCAGCCAAACGCCGCTGGACGGGCCAGCCAAGGCACCTCGGCCTGCGGCCAGGAGCGCCCTGCCCTGCTCACCGCGGCGACCACCGCAGGCTGACGTAGGCCTCACGCCCCGGCTGGTTGTAGCCCAGCACGTTCTCGTAGGCCTTGTCCAGCGCGTTGTTGAGCCTGAACGCCAGGGCCCAGCCCGGCGACAAGGCCCACTCGGCGCGAAGATCCAGCGTGGCATAACCTCCCAGGCGAGTGGTGTTGCTGACGTTCTCGAAGCGCTCGCCAAAGGCCTGCACCGAGCCCCCCAGCCGCAGCGCACCACCGCGCCAATCCACCGACAGGCGCCCGCTGTCCTGCACACGGCGGGGCAGCACACGGCCGGCGTTGGCCGTGCCGGCCGTGGCGTTCAAGGGCTGCAGGCTGTCGATGCTGCCCGCCAGTGTCCAGGCGCCCAGCACGGCGTCGACGCTGGCGCTGACACCATCGACAGTCACCCGCGGAATGTTGGTCGGCAACGGCCCGCTGCTGATGTAGCCGCGGATGCGGTTGTCAAAGGCCACCAGGCGGCTGGTCACCGCACCCTGGCGCCAGACCAGGCCCAGTTCGCGCTGAATGCCTTCTTCGGGCAGCAGCAGCGGGTTGCCAAAGCCGGGGAAGTACAGCTGGTTGAAGCTGGGTGCGACAAAGCTGCTGCCCACTGACGCATGGGCCGTCAGCCCGGGCGCCACCGCCAGTCCGTAGGCCAGCGCACCGGTGGTCTTCTGGCCGAACTGGGAGTTGCGGTCACGCCGCAGGTTGGCCTGCCAGCGGTGGGCACCGGCCTCGCCGCTCAGGCCCACTGCCACGCCGCTGATGCTGCGTTCGCTCACCGCAAAGGGCGTGCCCGGCCGCTCCACCGTCTGCTGCACCCGTTCGGCCAGCACGAGCGCCGTGCCCAGCGGGGTGTTGAGCTGGTGGGACCAGGTCAGCTGCCGCTGCGTGGTGCCGATGGTGCCCAGCGCCGCAAACGCCGAGGCGCTGACACGGGTGTTCAGCCCATCACGCGCCTCGGACACCAGCACCGAGGTGCGCCAGCCGTCACTGACAGGGCCAGCCGCTTCCAGGGAGACCACCCGGGTGTCCAGGTCAGCCAGGCTGTCGGCGCCGGGCCCGTCGTCCAGCTGCGAGCTGCCCAGCGCCTTCAGCAGCGTGAGGTCAGCGCGCCAGGTGCCCAGCCGGGCGCCCAGGCGGCCGCTCAGGCTGGTCTGCTCGAAGCCGTCGGTGTCCGCGTTGTAGCTGCCAAAGGGCACCCGCGGGTTGGTGGCCGACACCCCATCGGTGCGCCGGTGCTGCACCCGCAGGCTGCCGTCCAGCGCGCCCACACCCCAGCGCGCACCGGCGGCGGCCTCGCGGTAGGCGTGGCTGCCCAAGGTGACGGTGGCATCCGGGTGGAAGCCGGCCTGGCCACGGCGCGTGAAGACCTGGATGACCCCCCCGACGGCGTCGGAGCCGTACAGGCCGGACATCGGCCCGCGCACGATCTCGATGCGCTCGATGGCGTCCAGCGGGAGGTTGTCCCAGCTCGGGTTGCCCACGGTGGCTGACCCGAACCGCACGCCATCGACCAGCAGCAGCGTGTGGCGGCTTTCCAGCCCGCGCAGCGACACCGAGGCCACCTTGCCCAGGCCTCCGTTGCTCCACACCTGCACGCCGCTTTCCTGGGCCAGCAGTTCGGCCAGGGTGCGGCCCGTGGCGGCGTCGATGCGATCACGGCCGATCACCGTGGTTTCGGCGAGGACACGGTCCACCCGCTGCGGCGTGCGGGTGGCGGTGATGACCACGGTGTCGCTGGCGACAGGGGTGGTCTGGGCGTGGGTGTGGGAAGGCAGGCTGATCGCCAGGCCGGACACCAGGCCGGACACCAGGCAGACGGCCCGACACGGCGGCCAGCCAGCAGTGGGCTTGCGCACAGGCCAGGCGCTGGCCAAGGGGGGGATGAACATGATGAAGACTCGACGCGGGCGTGCCCGGCCGCTTCCCCGCGGCCCTGCACCTCACGGCGCGGCGCACAGGGCACCTCGCCACCTCGTTGGCCGGTATCCGGGCTGGCGGAGACAACCCGTGACGCCTTCCCGGCAGACCCTGTGCACAGACAAGGACAAACCAGTGGCGGTGTGTCACGAGCGGGTGCATACCCGGCAACCACGCCGGGCCAACACCGTCCGCTTACCGTTGCGGGGGCAGCTCAGGTTGGGACCATGGTCTGCCGGACCGAGCCCCTCCTGATTCCCGTTGAACTGCCGCGGCTGAAAGCCACGACGAGCACCAACCTTGCAAAGTGTAGCCCCCGCTGCCCCGCGGCTGGCTGACGGCCTGTCATCCCCGTGCAGGCTGCGGCAGGATAATCAGCGGGTTCTGCGCGGCATCGGTGCCGCCAGGGCGGCCCAGCAACCCCGTTTTTCCTTGCCGCAGCCCACCATGACCACGATCCGCCAAGCTGACCTCGTCGAGAGCATTGCCGCCGCACTGCAGTTCATCAGCTACTACCATCCGGCCGACTACATCGCCCACCTGGCCCGCGCCTACGAGCGCGAGCAGAGCCCCGCGGCCAAGGACGCCATCGCGCAGATCCTCACCAACAGCCGCATGTGCGCCGAAGGCAAGCGCCCCATCTGCCAGGACACCGGCATCGTCAACGTCTTCCTCAAGATCGGCATGGACGTGCGCTGGGAAGGTTTCAGCGGCAGCATCGCCGACGCCGTGAACGAAGGCGTGCGCCGTGGCTACCTGAATGGTGACAACCTGCTGCGCGCCAGCGTGCTGGCCGACCCGATCTTCGAGCGCAAGAACACCAAGGACAACACCCCGGCCGTGATCAACATGGAGGTGGTGCCGGGCGACCGCCTGGACGTGACGGTGGCCGCCAAGGGCGGCGGCTCGGAAAACAAGAGCAAGCTCTACATGCTCAACCCCAGCGACAGCATCGTCGACTGGGTGCTGAAGACGGTGCCCACCATGGGTGCCGGCTGGTGCCCGCCCGGCATGCTGGGCATCGGCGTGGGCGGCACCGCGGAAAAGGCCGCGCTGCTGGCCAAGGAAGCGCTGATGGACGACATCGACATGTACGAACTGCTGCAGCGCGGGCCGGCCAACAAGCTGGAGGAACTGCGCATCGAGCTGTACGAGAAGGTCAATGCGCTGGGCATCGGGGCGCAGGGCCTGGGCGGCCTGACCACGGTGCTGGACGTCAAGATCAAGACCTACCCCACGCACGCGGCCAGCAAGCCGATTGCCATGATCCCCAACTGCGCGGCCACGCGGCACGCGCACTTTGTGCTGGACGGCAGCGGCCCGGCCTTCCTGGAGGCACCCAGCCTGAGCCTGTGGCCTGACGTGAAGTGGGCGCCCGACTACAACAAGAGCAAGAGCGTCAACCTGGACACCCTCACCCCCGCCGAGGTGGCCAGCTGGAAGCCCGGCGACACGCTGCTCCTCAACGGCAAGCTGCTGACGGGCCGCGACGCCGCCCACAAGCGCATCCAGGACATGCTGGCCAAGGGCGAGCCGCTGCCGGTGGATTTCAAGAACCGTGTCATCTACTACGTGGGCCCGGTCGACCCGGTGCGCGACGAGGTGGTCGGCCCCGCCGGCCCCACCACCGCCACGCGCATGGACAAGTTCACCGAGATGATGCTCGCCCAGACGGGCCTGATCGCCATGGTGGGCAAGGCCGAACGCGGCCCGGTGGCCATCGAGGCCATTCGCACGCACCAAAGTGCCTACCTGATGGCCGTGGGCGGTGCGGCCTACCTGGTGGCCAAGGCCATCAAGGCGGCCAAGGTCGTGGGTTTTGCCGATCTCGGCATGGAAGCCATCTACGAATTCGAGGTGAAGGACATGCCGGTGACCGTGGCCGTCGATTCCGCCGGCACCAGCGTGCACACCACCGGGCCCAAGGAATGGCAGGCCCGCATCGGCAAGATTCCGGTGTCGGTGGCCTGAGGCCCTGGCGCGTCAGCCTTGGTGCAGCAGCGCCTGCTGGCGCTGCACGGCCTGCGCGGCGTCTGACGCGCCGGCCACCACCTGGTTGCTGAGCTGCGCCTGCAGGGTCGTCAGAAAGCCTTGCCACAGGGGTGGCAAGGCTACGGCGCCGCCCCATCAGCCCGCGCCGAGGCACGGGGTACAGCCCCAACCGACCTGGCAAAGAGGTCTTCGGCCTGGGCTTCGGCGTCGGCCTGTGCGACCACCAGACGGTGGTCTTCGGGTGAGGCGTCAGGCACGTCGTCGTCCGCATCGTCAGGCTCGTCGCCCGCGCCCTCCTCGGCGGCCAGCATCACGGGCAGCAGGTCAATCTGTCGCCAGGCCGGCACACCCATCAGGGCCGACGCAATCACACCTCCGCCACGGGTCACCCACCATACCAGGCCGGCCGTCAGCGACACGCCCATCACCTTCTCGGCCTGCGTGACCTCGATCAGCCATTCCTCGGCCGGCGTGCGCTCGTCGGCCTCACGCGGCGGCGCCAGGATGTCGTCGGCCGATGCCGATGCGCTTGAATCTCCACGTGCACCGGCCACCCACAGGCGGCCCAGCATCGACGCCACACCGTCGGTGCCTCCGCTGCGCAGCTCCAGGCCTTCCTGCAGCAGGGCTCGAGTGAGTTCCAGCGGGGTGGCTGCCGACGGCGCTGCCAGCCAACCGACAGCCCCGGTCACCAGGTTCAGGCTGGCCGACGCCGCGCCAGCCACCGATGACGCTGGGCCTGCGTCCGTGCCCGCACGCAGCAGTGCGTCACGCTGCACCACGCCATCGCGGCCCATCACCGCGTCGGCCACACCATCGCCGGCCCAGGCCACCAGGCCCCAACCGCCCAGCAGCTGGCCCACACGCTGTCCGGCGCTCGGGGCTTGACCTTGGCCCACCGTGCGGCCCAGGTTCGACGCCCCTGGCGTCTGCATGGACTTGGGGTCGGCAGGGTCGGCCGAGGCGTTGGAGCCCGGGTCGCGGCTCGGCGGAACTCCGGCAGCGGTGCCGCTGGGGTCGCGCCCTGCTTCGGGTGGCGACGGCGGAGGCGCTGGCGCGCTCGTTGGCGCCAGTGGGCTTGACGGCGGCGGCGGCGGCGGCGGTGGCGGCGGCGGTGGCGGCGGCGACGCCGTCGGCGGAACCGCGGGGAGGTTGCCAGGCAGGCCACCCGGGTCGGCTGGCAGCACGCCCGGCAGCGACGGGGTGCCAAGGCCACCGGGCACCGCCAACACCATCACCAGGGCCGTCTGGCTGGCGCTCAGGCCCACGGTGTCCTCAACCTGCACCACCAGGGCGTGTTCACGCGCTGCGGTGGCGTCGAAGCGGGCGCCCTCGGCCACGCTGATCGCCCCTGTGCGCGCGTCGATCACAAAGCGCCCCGCGGCGTCATCGATCAGGCGGAAGCGCAGGCTATCGTTGGCATCACTGTCGCTGGCGGTGGCGGTCCCCACCGAGGTTCCGGCCGCGGCACCCTGCAGCACCGTCCAACGTTCAGGCAGGGCCAGCGTGGGCGCCTCGTTGAGGTTGCCAATTCGAACGTGCAGAACCTGTTCGTCGATGGCACCGGCGTCGTCGCTCACCCGAATCGTCAGGGCATAGCGGTTGTTGGCATCGGCGTCCTGGGGTGCCTCGTGGTCAGCGGGCTGGCGCAGGCGAAGTACGCCGGTGTCCGGGTCCAGCGCAAACCAGGCGGCGTCCTGGCCGTCGAGCAGGCTGAACTGCAGGCGCTGAAGAGGCCTGTCGGGGTCAGTGGCGCTGATCACGGCCACGTCGACGGTGTTTTCCGGCACCAGAAGATCGGCCGTGTCAGCACCACCGGCGTGGGTGATGGTGGGCGCGTCGTTGCGTTCGGCGACAGGGTCGCTGGGCGGGCTGGTGAGGCTCTCGGCGGTGCCACGGGCGTCTGTCCAGCGAACGACCACGCTGAAGCGGGCTGACTGGTCGTCCTCGCCGGGTGTCAGCGTGAGGGTGTTGGCACCCAGCAGTTCCAGGCCGTTGCGCAGCCACTGCACGCCGACGTTGCCCAGGCCGTCTTCGTCAGCGATGCCGCTGAGGTCCAGCGTCAGCGGACTGCCTTCGCGGGCCGCGCCCACCACCTGGGGGCTGCCTGTCGGGCTGTCGTTGGTGTTGCTCACCTCGATCGACCAGGGCAGGTCCACCGAGGCACCGGCGCTGTCGGTCACGCGCAGAATCACCG
>JAJTDE010000157.1 GCA_021298085.1 Rubrivivax sp. | reverse complement strand
CTGGCCGCGCGCCCATCGATGGGCAAGACCGCCTTCGCCTTGAACATTGCCGAGAACGTCGCGGTGCAGGAGGGGCTGCCGGTGGCCGTGTTCTCCATGGAAATGGGTGCCGCACAGCTGGCGCTGCGTCTGGTGGGCTCCCTGGGACGCATCGACCAGCAGCACCTGCGAACCGGGAAGCTGCGTGACGATGAATTCGAACGTTTGCCGGTGGCGGCCACCAAGCTGGCCGCTGCGCCCATGTTCATTGACGAGACACCGGGACTCAACCCGGCTGAACTGCGGGCCCGTGCGCGCCGGCTGGCCAGGCAGTACGGCGGGACGCTGGGCCTGATCGTCGTCGACTACCTGCAGTTGATGAGCGGCAGCAGCAGCAATGAGGAAAACCGCGCCACCGTGCTGGGCGAGATCTCGCGTGGCATGAAAGCCCTGGCCAAGGAGCTGCAGTGCCCGGTGATCGCCTTGTCGCAGCTCAACCGCAGCGTGGAGACCCGTACCGACAAGCGGCCGATGATGAGTGACCTGCGGGAGTCCGGTGCCATCGAGCAGGATGCCGACGTCATCATGTTCATCTACCGCGACGAGTACTACAACAAGCCCGACGGCCCGACCCCGACCAAGGAACCCGGCATTGCGGAGATCATCATCGCCAAGCAGCGTAACGGCCCGGTGGGTACCGTCAAGCTGGCCTTCCTGAAACCGCTGACGCGGTTTGACAACCTGTCGCCTGACGGATCGTCGTCCCCGGAGTACTGAGCCGGCACTGAGCCGACGGCAAGGCCATCAAGCACCCGGGCTTGCCAGCAGGTCGCAATACTGTATATATTTACAGTATGCGAGCTGCCTCTTCCGAACGTATGTGGTCAGACACCGACGCCAGTGCTGAACCTGCCGATCTCCAACGCCATCCCGACACCCGCATTCCCGCCGAACGCCTGCGGCGCGCGATCAAGGGCCGGGGCACGGCCTGGGCGGTGCCGCACCGGTTCTCCCGCAGCAGCCGTGAAAGCTTCGATGACGGCTGGGGAACGATGGATGCCGAATGTGCTGGCTCGGCCGACGACGCCACGGAGGCTGGCCTGAATGCGCCCGGTGATGACAACCCAGCCCTGCCAGCTGCATCGACACCGGCCCCCGTCCCCGCGCCCCCGGCCACCGAGATCCTGCAGGACGTGGCCAGCAGCATCCTGTCCAAGGTCGAATCACCCGACATTGCGTTTGACCTTTCCATCAACCCCTACCGTGGCTGTGAGCATGGCTGCATCTACTGCTATGCCCGTCCCACCCACAGCTACCTGAACCTGTCGCCAGGCCTGGATTTCGAGACCCGCATCCTGGCCAAGACCAATGCCGCCGAGCTCCTGCGCAAGGATTTGTCCAAGCCGGGTTACCAACCCCAGTCGATCAACATCGGCTCGGTCACCGACGCCTACCAGCCCGCTGAAAAGCACTGGCGCATCACCCGCTCGGTCATCGAGGTGCTGGCCGAGTTCCAGCATGCGTTTTCCGTGATCACCAAGTCTTCCCTGATCGAACGCGACCTGGACCTCATTGCGCCGATGGCCCAACGCGGCCTCGTCGCCACCTACGTGTCCATCACCACGCTCGATCCCGAGCTGGCCCGCACGCTGGAGCCGCGTGCCCCAGCGCCGCATCGGCGTCTGCGCACCATCCGGGCATTGGCCAACGCCGGTGTTCCTGTGGGGGTGAGCGTGTCTCCGCTGATCCCGTTCCTGAATGAACCCGAGCTGGAGCGCGTGCTGGAGGCCGCGGTCGAAGCCGGCGCGACGTCGGCGTTCAGCGTGGTGTTGCGCTTGCCGTCGGAAGTCAACCCGCTGTTCCAGGATTGGCTGGCCCAGCACGTGCCCGATCGTGCCGAGCGTGTGATGGCACGCGTTCGCGAGATGCGTGGCGGGCGGGACAACGACAGCCGTTTTGGCACCCGCATGACAGGCACGGGCGTGTGGGCTGAGCTGGTGCGTCAGCGCTTCGAGAAGGCCTGCGCTCGCCTGGGGCTGCAGCGTGAAAGGAGCCTGCTGAATCTGCAGGCGTTTTCACGCCCGGGCGAACCGATGGTGCCGGCGCCGCATCAGCAGGTTCAACTGCCCGTTCAGCAGGCGCTGTTCTAGCCCTGGGCGGCCCGGCCGCTCAGGCCTTGGGCTGCTTGAACAGGTCCTTGACCTTGTCGGTCCAGCTCTTGGCGTTAGGCGAGTGGCGGTCACCCGAGCGGCGCAGGGATTCGTCCAGGTCTTTCAACAGCTGGCGCTGCTGCTCGTTCAGCTTGATCGGGGTCTCCACCGACACATGGCAGTACAGGTCACCCGGGTAGGCAGCCCGCAGGCCCTTGACGCCCTTGCCACGCAGCCTGAAGGTCTTGCCATGCTGGGTGCCTTCTGGAAGCTCGATCTCTGCCTTGCCTTCCAGCGTGGGCACCTGGATGGCGCCGCCCAGCGCGGCGGTGGTCATGCCCACGGGGATGGTGCAATGAAGGTCATCACCATCGCGCTCGAAGATCTCGTGCTGCTTGATGCGGATCTCGATGTACAGGTCGCCTGCCGGGCCGCCGTTGGTGCCGGGTTCGCCATTGCCGGCTGAGCGGATGCGCATGCCTTCGCCGATGCCGGCGGGGATCTTCACTTCCAGTGTCTTCTGCCGTTTAACCTTGCCCTGTCCGTGGCAGGTGGTGCAGGGCTCGGGAATGATCTTGCCCGTGCCGCGGCAGTGGGGGCAGGTCTGCTGGATGCTGAAGAAGCCCTGCCGCATGTGCACCGTGCCAGAGCCATTGCAGGTGGGGCAGGTCTTGGGGCTGGTGCCGGGCTTGGCACCCGTGCCATTGCAGGTCTCGCAGTTGTCCCAGGTGGGCACGCGGATCTGCGCATCCTTCCCGAGCGCTGCTTCCTCGAGCGAGATCTCCATCGAATAGCTCAAGTCGTTCCCGCGGAAAACCTGTTCACCCCCGGCACCGCGGCGGCCCTGCGCAGCGCCGCCGGCCTGTCCGAAGATGTCGCCAAAGATGTCGCCAAAGGCCTCGGCAAAGCCGCCGAAGCCTTCCGCCCCACCGCGGCCCATGCCGGAAGAAGCGTCGACACCGGCATGGCCAAACTGGTTGTAGGCGGCGCGCTTGTTGCTGTCTGAGAGCGTCTCGTAGGCTTCCTTGGCTTCCTTGAACTTCTCTTCGGCCGCAGCGGCACCCGCACCCTGGTTGCGATCAGGGTGAAACTTCATGGCCAGCTTGCGGTAGGCCTTCTTGATGTCGTCGTCCGAGGCGTTCCGCGGTAGGCCCAGAACTTCGTAGTAGTCACGCTTCGCCATGAAACTTCTCGTGCTTGTCTGTCGGTTGACTCAGTGAGAACGCCGCGTTCACCGGCCGGGTGTCCCCCGACAGGCGCAACGCGGCGCGGTGTGCCTGCAGCCACTCGAGGTGGCCGCCGCCACAACTCACTTCTTCACTTCCTTGAACTCGGCGTCCACCACGTTGTCGTCGGCGGCAGCGCTGGGCTTGCTGTCGGCGCCGGCGGAAGCCCCGGACGTTGACGCACCCGCACCGGTACCCGTCGGCCCTGCGCCCGCGGGGCCGGCCTTGGCGGCTTCCTCGGCCTGCGAGGCGTACATTTTTTCGCCCAGCTTCTGGCTGGCCGTCATCAGCAGTTCGACCTTCTTGTCGATGGCCGCCTTGTCGTCGCCCTTGATCGCCTCTTCGACATCCTTCAGAGCCGACTCGATCATGGTCTTTTCGGCGGCGTCGAGCTTCTCACCATGCTCCGTCAGGCTCTTGCGCACCGAGTGCACGGTGGAGTCAGCCTGGTTGCGGGCCTGGACCAGCTCGACTTTCTTGTGGTCCTCGGCGGCGTTGGCCTCGGCGTCCTTGACCATCTTCTCGATCTCGGCCTCGGACAGGCCGGAGTTGGCCTTGATGGTGATCTTGTTTTCCTTGCCCGTGCCCTTGTCCTTGGCGCTGACGTGCAGGATGCCGTTGGCGTCGATGTCGAAGGTGACTTCGATCTGGGGCAGGCCGCGCGGTGCCGGCGGGATGCCTTCGAGATTGAATTCGCCCAGGCTCTTGTTACCGGCGGCCAGCTCGCGCTCACCCTGGTAGCACTTGATGGTGACGGCAGGCTGGTTGTCGTCGGCCGTGGAGAACACCTGCGAGAACTTGGTCGGGATCGTGGTGTTCTTCTTGATCATCTTGGTCATCACGCCGCCCAGGGTCTCGATGCCCAGGCTCAGCGGGGTGACGTCCAGCAGCAGCACGTCGGTGCGGTCACCGGAGAGCACCTGGCCCTGGATGGCGGCGCCCACGGCCACCGCCTCATCGGGGTTGACGTCCTTGCGCGGCTCCTTGCCGAAGAACTCCTTGACGATGTCCTGCACCTTGGGCATGCGTGTCATGCCGCCGACCAGGATCACGTCGTCGATCTCGCTGGTCTTGACACCGGCGTCCTTGATGGCGATGCGGCAGGGCTCGATGGTGCGCTGGATCAGCTCATCCACCAGCGACTCCAGCTTGGCCCTCGTCAGCTTGACGTTCAGGTGCTTCGGGCCGGATGCGTCGGCAGTGATGTAGGGCAGGTTGACGTCGGTCTGGGTGCTGCTGGACAGCTCGATCTTGGCCTTCTCCGCGGCTTCCTTCAGGCGCTGCAGGGCCAGGACGTCCTTGGTGAGGTCGACGCCTTGCTCTTTCTTGAACTCGGTGACGATGTAGTCAATGATGCGCTGGTCGAAGTCTTCGCCGCCCAGGAAGGTATCGCCGTTGGTGGACAGCACCTCGAACTGCTTTTCGCCATCGACATCGGCGATCTCGATGATGGAGATGTCGAAGGTGCCGCCGCCCAGGTCGAACACCGCGATCTTGCGGTCGCCCTTGCCGTGCTTGTCCAGGCCGAAAGCCAGCGCAGCCGCTGTCGGCTCATTGATGATGCGCTTGACTTCCAGGCCGGCGATGCGGCCGGCGTCCTTGGTGGCCTGGCGCTGGCTGTCGTTGAAGTAGGCGGGCACGGTGATGACGGCCTCGGTGACCTCTTCACCCAGGTAGTCCTCGGCCGTCTTCTTCATCTTGCGCAGCACTTCGGCGCTGACCTGCGGCGGTGCGAGCTTCTTGCCGCGCACTTCCACCCAGGCGTCACCGTTGTCGGCCGCAGCAATCTTGTAGGGCATCAGGTCGATGTCCTTCTGCACTTCCTTCTCGGTGAACTTGCGGCCGATCAGGCGCTTGACGGCGTACAGGGTGTTCTTGGGGTTGGTGACGGCCTGGCGCTTGCCGCTGGCACCCACCAGGATCTCGCCGTCTTCCTGGTACGCAATGATGGACGGCGTGGTGCGCGCGCCTTCCGAGTTCTCAATCACCTTGGTGGTGTTGCCTTCCATGACCGCCACGCAGGAGTTGGTGGTGCCGAGGTCGATGCCGATGATCTTTGCCATGCTGTGTGCTCCAGTGGGAGGCTGATTCGCTGATAGGTGCTCTGAACCGAGCGATACGTAGAAGTTGTGGACGCCGTGCCAGGTTTCAAGCCCGGCTTACTTGGGTGCCGATACCGTCACCAGCGCCGGGCGCAGCACTCGTTCGGCGATCAGGTAGCCCCGCTGCAGCACGGCCACCACGGTGTTGGATTCCTGCTCCGAGGGCACCATGGAGATGGCCTGGTGCTGATGAGGGTCGAACTTGGTGCCGGGTTCGGGGTTGATCTGCATGACCTTGTTGCGCTCCATCGCATGGGCCAGCTGTCGCAAGGTGGCCTGCACGCCTTCCAGCACCAGTTCCGCCTTGGCGTTGGGCTGGTGAATGGCGGCTTCCAGGCTGTCTCGCACCGGCAGCAGCGCTTCGGCGAAGGCCTCGACGGCAAACCTGCGGGCCTTGCTCATCTCTTCTTCCGAGCGGCGGCGGATGTTTTCGACCTCTGCGCGTGAGCGCAGGTAGGCGTCGTTCATCTCGCTGGCCCTTGCCTCGGCGGCAGCCAGCCGCGCTTCCAAGGCATGCTCCTGGCCGGCGCTCGACGTGTCGATGCCGGCAGCGCCAGCGGCGCCTTCGGCAGCGGTGGTGGGGTGGGTGTCGGGGTTGGAATCGGCGGTGCTCATGGGAAATCAGAAGAAATGAAGCCCCGCCAGCGTCACCTGCAGGGCCAAACACACGAAAGACCTGCTGCAGACATGGGGATGCGTTTTAGGCCTTCAAGGGCCGCCAAATGGAAAAGTGTGAGGCTTTGTGCCGGGTTTTCGACCGAACCAGCCATGCCTGCATGGCGCTGGTGTTCGGTGCTGTTGGCCTGCCGCGCCCTGCAGCGCCCCTTAACGGGCCTCAGCGACCCTCAACACCATCAGGCCGAAGCCTCGTCGTCCAGGCTGACGCTCCAGCGCTGCCAATCGGCCAGTTGGCGCCTGTCGCGCTTGGTCGGGCGGCCCTGCTCCTGGCTCAGGGCCGGCTCGGTGCCCAGGCGGCGCTGCTCGGCGGCGCGCGCCCTGGCGGCCAGGCTTTCCGCGGTCTCGGCATAGAGCAACTGCGCCACCGGCGCCGGTCCCCGAACGGTGCTGAGTCCGTTCACCACCAGTTCCTGCTGGAAGCCGACGCGCTTCAGGGTGAGGCGGTCGCCCACGCGCAGCTCTCTCGAGGGCTTGGCCGCCATCCCGTTGCAGAGTACGCGGCCGCGGTCGATGTCGTCGGCGGCGAGTGAACGGGTCTTGAACAGGCGCGCGGCCCACAGCCATTTGTCCAGGCGGATGCTCATCGGGTGTCAGGGCGGAGGGCTCAGGGTGACACGGGGCAGGCGAACCAGGGCGTCAAGCCCCGGGCCTGGAGCCGGTGAGAGCGCGGCTGCAGTCCCGGTGGCTTCGATGCCATCGGACGGATCCCGGTTGGTCAGCACGATGCTGCCACCAAGGGACTGTACGATGTCCCCGCAGATGGCCAGGCCCAGGCCAGTGCCGCCCGGAAGCGCGCGGCGCCCCTGGACGAAGGGCTGGAACAGGCGTTCACGCACCTGGCTGTCCAGCCCGGGGCCGCCGTCCCGGATGAGCAGCGCCGCTTCCGTGCCCTCGGCGGTGAGCTGGGCCAGCAGTGGCCCGCCACTGGGGGTGTAGCGGATGGCGTTGTGCAGCAGGTTGCGCGTCAACTCGCGCAGGGCCCAGGCATGGGCCCGCACCGTGGCGTCTTCCAGCCGAAGTTCGAAGTCCAGCTGCTTGTCAGCGATCAGCGGGGCGAGTTCAAGTGCCACCTGCTGCAGCACATCGGCCCAATTGCAGACGCTTTCCTGACCTTCCTGTCTGAGCTGCTCCACCTTGGCCAGTGCCAGCATCTGGTTGGCCAGTGCGGTGGCGCTGCTGACGGTCTGCCCGATTTCCTGCAGTGCCTGCCGTGGCTCCACGTCACCCCGCAAGGCCGATTGCACCTGGGTCTGCAGGACGGCCAAGGGCGTGCGCAGCTGGTGGGAGGTGTCCCTGACAAACCGTTTCTGGTGCTGCAGCAGGCGTGAGAGGCGGGCCATCAGGTCATTGGTGGCCTCGACCATGGGCCTGAGCTCCTGCGGCGCCTCTTCACCCGGCAGCGGGCTGAGGTCGTTGTCAGCCCGCTGCTGCAGCTGCCGGCTCAGGCGATTGACGGGTTCTGTCGCCCGCTGGACCACCAAGGCCAGCACCACAGCGAGCACTGCCAGCAGCAAACCCTGCTGCCAGACGGTCTGGATCAGCAGGTCGCGCGCGAGGGCATGGCGCAGCTCGAGCGTTTCTGCCACCTGGATCGTGGCCATCCCCTGGCCCACCTCGCTGGCCACAGGCTGCAACAGCACGGCCACACGCACCGGTTGGCCCTCGAAGCTGTCGTCGTAGAAGTGCACCAGCGCTGCGTAGACATTGCGTTCGGGAAACTCGCCCTGCCATGTCCGCAGATTGGCAAAACCAGTGATCATCTCGCCGTCGAAGCCAGAGACCTTGTAGATGAGCCTGCTGCGGTTGTCGGCCTCGAAGGCTTCAAGTGCGCCGTAGGTCAGTGAGGCGGTCAGCTGGGGCTGGCCCTGGTGGGCCGTGACGCTGAGCAGTTCCCCGATGGCCTTTGCCGATGCCAGCAGCGTGCGGTCGTAGGCCGTGTCGGCGGCCTGCAAGGCCTGGCGGTACAGGGTCACGGAATTGATCAACATGAACAGCAGCACCGGCGCGCCGATGCCCAGCAGCAGCACCCGCCTGAGGGAGGTTCCGGCGTCCAGCCACTTCATTCGGTGGCCCGCAGCAGGTAACCCAGCCCGCGCAGCGTGACCAGCTGCGCGCCGGTTCCCGCCAGCCGTTTGCGCAGCCGGTAGGCCACCACCTCGATGGCCTCTGCCTGTACGTTGACCTCACCCGGAAACACCCGCTCCAGCAGGCGTTCCTTGGCGCAGGCCTGGCCTGGCCTTGCCAGCAGGGCGCGCAGCATGCCGGCCTCCCGGCTGCTCAGCTCCAGCGGTTGGCCACGCCAGAAGACGGCGCCGCTGTCAGCGTCGCAGCGCAGGCCGCAGAACTCGCTGGACAGACCCGCCGCTGCCGCGGAACCCCGGCGTCGCACCAGTGCGCGCACGCGCGCCTCGAGTTCGTCCAGGTCGAAGGGTTTGGCCAGGTAGTCATCGGCGCCACTGTTCAGGCCCAGCACACGGTCGCCGACGGTGCCGCGGGCGGTGATGATGATGACAGGCGTGTCCAGTCCCATCGCCCGAGCCTTAGTCAGCACCTCCAGGCCGTCCATCCCGGGCAGGCTCAGGTCCAGCAGGACAGCATCAGGCTGGCTGGCCTGCCAACGGTCCAGTGCGCGCGCCCCGTCGCCGCACAACACCACCTTGACGCCCATGCGCTCAAAGCTGCGCTGCAGCGTGGTCTGCATCGCGGGGTTGTCTTCGACCAGCAGCAGTTTCATGGCCATGACGATGATGCAACGTGAATCGGGTAGCGACCGTGTTTACCCCGGTGCGCTGGACAGCCGATTGACAGCCT
>JAJTDE010000033.1 GCA_021298085.1 Rubrivivax sp. | reverse complement strand
GGTGCAGCCGCTTTCTTCGCGGGAGCAGCAGCCTTCTTCGCAGGCGCAGCAGCCTTCTTCGCCGGTGCGGCGGCCTTCTTGGCCGGTGCGGCGGCCTTCTTGGCCGGTGCAGCGGCCTTGGGTGCCGGAGCGGCCTTCTTGGCCGGTGCGGCCTTCTTCGCAGTTGCCATAACGATCTCCTTGATCAAGTTGCAAAGCGCGCCGCACCCATCGAATCGGTGCAGCGTTTCACAGCCCGTTGTCGCGTGCCCTTGATCCAGGCCTCTTACGGCAACGCAGTCAGTGAACAGGTTGGCTGGCCGCGGCCCTCTTCTTCATCGAGAGGTGACCCTCGGACCTGCCGTCGTCTGACTCATCACAATCATTCACACACACTGCCGCGGGCCCCGCCGGTTCTACGGTGCCCGCGACGTCACAGTCAATCCCAGCTCAATGCGCCCCCGGTCTGGTACTCGATGACGCGGGTCTCGAAGAAGTTGCGTTCCTTCTTCAAGTCGATCATCTCGCTCATCCAAGGGAACGGGTTTTCCTCGTTCGGGAACAAGGCCTCCAGGCCAATCTGCGTCGCGCGCCGGTTGGCGATATAGCGCAGATAACCCTTGAACATGGATGCATTCAGGCCCAGTACGCCACGCGGCATGGTGTCTTCAGCATAGCGGTACTCGAGCTCAACCGCTTTGACAAACAGTGCCTTGATTTCAGCCCGGAAATCCGCTGTCCAGAGGTGCGGGTTCTCCAGCTTGATGGCGTTGATCAGGTCGATGCCAAAGTTGCAGTGCATCGACTCGTCGCGAAGGATGTACTGGTACTGCTCTGCCGCACCCGTCATCTTGTTCTGCCGGCCCAGCGCCAGGATCTGCGTGAAGCCGACGTAGAAGAACAGGCCTTCCATCAGGCAGGCAAAGACGATCAGGCTCTTGAGCAGCGTCTGGTCGGCCTGGGGCGTGCCGGTCTTGAAGTGAGGGTCCATGATCGCGCCGATGAACGGGATCAGGAACTCGTCCTTGTCGCGGATGGAGGAGACCTCGTGGTACGCGTTGAAGATCTCACCTTCATCCAGGCCCAGCGACTCCACGATGTACTGGTAGGCGTGGGTGTGGATGGCCTCTTCGAAGGCCTGCCTCAAGAGGAACTGGCGGCATTCCGGCGCCGTGATGTGGCGGTAGGTGCCGAGCGTGATGTTGTTGGCGGCCAGGGAGTCTGCCGTGACAAAGAAGCCCAGGTTGCGCTTGACGATACGGCGCTCGTCTTCGGTCAGGCCGTTCGGGTCTTTCCAGGTCGCGATGTCGCGCGACATGTTGATTTCCTGGGGCATCCAGTGGTTGGCACAGGTGGCCAAGTACTTTTCCCAAGCCCACTTGTACTTGAACGGCACCAACTGGTTGACATCCGTCTGGCCGTTGATGATGCGCTTGTCGGCGACGTTGACACGCCGGGCATCGGCCTCTGCGGCGGCCCGTTGCGCCGCACTTGGAGCGTTAGGTACGCCCAACAGAGGGGCGTGGCCAGATGCAAAAGCGGCCGCAGCTGCGGCCGGTAGCGACGCCGTTGCCAGCGCGACCTGAGGCAGGCTGGCTGGCGTGGGCTTGGGTTGCGGTTGACGGGTTTCTTCTTCCCAGACAAGCATGTGATTAGCGTCCTGTGGCGGTGAATTATCGGAGTGTTGTGTGCAAACACCAAGCACTTCTTGACACTGTTCCTGTACTGATGTTGCCGGGGCGCATCGCACGAAGGCTCAATCGCTGTGTCAAGAGGTATCGGTGGGTGGTTCAGCGAGGCTTTCGGCGACGTCGGCCACGAGGCAGAACGAATGACATCAGGCGCCGGCAACCATCAAGTTAACTAACGTTTGAATGAAGCAGCTCAAGACCCCGTTCACCCCCTGGCGGGGTGGGGTCTTGAGCCATCGGGAGCCCTTACTGGCAGGCCTCGCAACCGGGGTCGTCCACAGCACAGAACTTGATGTCCGTGGCTGGTGTGCTGATGGCGGTCATCGAGCCCACAGCCTCAGCCTCCATGCGTGCCTTGGCCTTGGCCGCTGCGATGTCCAGCGCTGACATCGTCGGCGCGGCTGCGGCCATGCCGCCAGCCATGCCACCGCCCGACGGCACCGCGTTCAGCGCACCCGCCGTGACGGTGCTCTTCTCGGCATGCGTGGCGCCCATGGTGCGCAGGTAGTAGGTGGTCTTCAGCCCGCGCAGCCAGGCCAGCTTGTAGGTCTCGTCCAGCTTCTTGCCCGAGGCTCCGGCCATGTAGATGTTCAAGCTCTGCGCCTGGTCGATCCACTTCTGGCGACGCGCAGCCGCTTCGACCAGCCACAGGGGCTCGACCTCGAAGGCGGTGGCGTACAGCTGCTTGAGCTCCTCAGGCACACGGTCGATGCGGCGCAACGAACCATCGAAGTGCTTGAGGTCGGAGACCATCACGCTGTCCCACAGGCCGAGGGCCTTGAGGTCGCGGACCAGGTACTCGTTGACCACCGTGAACTCACCCGACAGGTTGGACTTCACCGAGATGTTGCCGAAGCAGGGCTCGATCGAGGCGTCCACGCCGATGATGTTGGAGATGGTGGCCGTCGGGGCGATGGCCACACAGTTGCTGTTGCGCATGCCGTGCTGGGCGATGCGCTCGCGCAAGGCGGCCCAGTCCAGCGTCACGGAACGGTCGACCTCGACAAAGCCACCGCGCTGCTCGGCCAGGAGGTCCAGCGAGTCGATGGGCAGGATGCCGCGATCCCACAGGGAGCCGCGGTAGCTGGAGTAGCGACCCCTCTCCTGAGCCAGGTCGGTGCTGGCCCAGTAGGCGTGGTAACAGACGGCTTCCATGCTGCGATCGGCAAACTCCACTGCCTGCTCGCTGGCGTAGGGCACACGCAGCTGGTACAGGCAGTCCTGAAAGCCCATGATGCCCAAGCCCACAGGGCGGTGGCGCAGGTTGGAGTCACGCGCCTTCTTGACGGCGTAGTAGTTGATGTCGATGACGTTGTCGAGCATGCGCATGGCGGTTGAGACCGTCTTGCGCAACTTGTCCTGGTCGATCTCCTTGCCGTTGGCGCCGTCCTTCAGGTGCTGGGCCAGGTTGACCGAGCCCAGGTTGCACACGGCGATCTCGGCGTCACTGGTGTTCAGCGTGATCTCGGTGCACAGGTTGCTCGAGTGCACGACACCCACGTGCTGCTGCGGGCTGCGCACGTTGCAGGCGTCCTTGAAAGTGACCCAGGGGTGGCCCGTTTCAAAGAGCATCGTCAGCATCTTGCGCCACAGCTCCTTGGCCGCCACGCGCTTGAACAGCTTGATCTCGCCGCGGTCAGCCTTGGCCTCGTAGGCCGTGTAGGCCTGCTCGAAGGCTTTGCCATGCAGGTCGTGCAGGTCAGGGCAGGTGCTCGGTGAGAACAGCGTCCAATCAGCCCCTTCGATGACACGGCGCATGAACAGGTCGGGGATCCAGTTGGCGGTGTTCATGTCGTGGGTGCGGCGGCGGTCGTCACCCGTGTTCTTGCGCAGTTCCAGGAACTCCTCGATGTCCAGGTGCCAGCTCTCGAGGTAAGCGCAGACCGCGCCCTTTCGCTTGCCACCTTGGTTCACGGCGACGGCCGTGTCGTTGACCACCTTGAGGAAGGGCACGACACCCTGGCTCTTGCCGTTGGTGCCCTTGATATAACTGCCCAATGCACGCACACGGGACCAGTCGTTGCCCAGGCCACCCGCATACTTGGACAGCAGCGCGTTCTCCTTCAGGGCCTCGTAGATGCCGTCCAGGTCGTCGGCCACGGTGGTGAGGTAGCAGCTGGACAGCTGCGAGCGCAGCGTGCCGCTGTTGAACAGCGTGGGCGTGCTGCTCATGAAGTCAAACGACGACAGCACCTCGTAGAACTCGATGGCCCGGGCCTCGCGGTCGATCTCGTTGAGCGACAGGCCCATGGCCACGCGCATGAAGAAGGCCTGCGGCATCTCGATGCGCTGCTCGCGGATGTGCAGGAAGTAGCGGTCATAGAGGGTCTGCAGGCCGAGGTAGTCAAACTGCAGGTCACGCTCGGGCTTCAGCGCGGCGCCCAGACGGGCCAGGTCAAACTGGCCCAGCTTGCTGTCCAGCAGCTCAGCCTCGATACCCCGCTTGATGAACTGCGGGAAATACTCGGCATACACCGCGGCCATGTCCAGGTTGCGCGACTCCGACAGCTCCACACCCAGGATCTCGCGGCTGATGGAGTGCATCAGCAATCGTGCGGTGGCGCGTGTGTAGGCGGGCTCCTTCTCGAGCAGCGTGCGCGCGGCCAGGATGGTGGCCTTGTAGACCTCGTCCAGGGGCACCCCGTCGTACAGGTTGCGCCGGGTCTCGGCCAGGATGGGTTCGGCCGTCACGTCACGGCCCAGACCCGCGCAGGCGGCCTCGACCAGCGCCGCCAGCGCGTCCATGTCCAGCGGAACACGCTGTCCACGGTCGGTCACGTGGAGCTCGGGCGCCTTGACGACGGGCTGGGGCGCCTGCCGGGCGCGTTCCTGCGCGCGCCGGTCGCGGTACAGCACGTAGGCACGCGCCACCTCGTGGTGGCCGCCACGCATCAGGCCCAGCTCGACCTGATCCTGGACGTCCTCGATGTGGAAGGTGCCGCCACCGGGGCGCGAGCGCAACAGGCCGCGCACCACGCTTTCCGTGAGGCGGTCGACCGTTTCACGCACGCTGGCCGAGGCGGCGCCCTGCGCACCGTGCACCGCCAGGAAGGCCTTCATCAAGGCCACGGCGATCTTGCTGGGCTCAAACGACACCACAGCGCCATTGCGGCGAATGATCTGATAGCCCGCGTAGGCGGACGCCGCCGGCGCAGCCGTGGCGGCCGAGAGATGCACCCCAACGCTGGGTTCTTGAACTGGAAGATTGGCTGTCTGCATGGAGTTCCCTTTGTCTGTCGGGCGGTGCGCCCGTGCGTCTCGTGTCGTGTGGAACTGACCGGTGTGGTGCCATCTGCCGCGTGACCATGGCAGACGCTGGGCCTGGACTGGTACCGCTAGGAGATCAGCCCCCGCCCGGTCATTGTTGTTGGTGCCCCGAACCGACCCGTCAGCCGGCAAGGCGCCGGCCGTTGAGCGGCTGTTGAAATCTGATGGCCCGGGGAGTGGCCAGGCGATGTACACACTATATATGGGGTGCGAGGCGGTCACAAGGCACTACCCGTAGTGCGACCTGAGGAGATGTGCTGATCACAACGGCCGCTGTTACGTGCCAATGCAGCGCTCTGCTGCGCTATTGTGGGCGTGAAGTAACGCACACTCCACAGGCTATTGCAAAGCACGGCAAACCGTTGCCTGGCGCAACATCCTGTGGCATCACCGTCACCTGAAAACAGCATGCTCGCTTGTGGCGATTGACGCCACGGCGCCGCTGTTGCAAGGCCCCAGCGATGGGCCAGAAGCCGTCAGTCGACGTCCTTGTCGCTGAGCACACCCAGCCTGGCCATGCGGTACCGCATCTGCCGCAAGCTCAGGCCCAGGCTTTCGCCAGCGGCTGTGCGGTTGTAGCGGTGCTTCTGCAGGGCGCGGTGCAGCACCTCGCGCTCGACCTCGTCCAGGTAGGCCTGGAGGTCCTTGGGCAGCGGTGCATCGGGGGGTGGGAAGAGCGCCGACGCGCCGCCAGCAGCAACCGGCGGCGACAGCCCTGCGCCGGCATCGCCATGGCGCCCGGCCACGGAGCCGTCCTCAGCCTTGTGCACCTCGGGTGCCAAGCCGATGTCGGCCACGCCCAGCTCGTCACCACTGGACAACGCCAGGGCCCGGTGCAGCAGGTTTTCCAGCTCGCGCACATTGCCCGCAAATGGATGACGACTCAGCGCCTCCAGCGCCTGGCGGCTGAGGTAGGGCACCTGGTCAGCACCCGCGTCCTGGGCAATGCGCTTGAGCAAGGCCGAACAGATGGCTGGCAGATCGTCCAGACGCTCGCGAAGCGGCGGAACCACCACCTGGATCACGTTCAGGCGGTAGAACAGGTCCTGGCGGAACCGGCCGGCTTGCACCTCTTGGGCCAGGTCCTTGTGGGTGGCGCTGACGATCCGGACATGGGTGGGCACCTCAGCGACCGCACCCACAGGCCTGACCGCCCGCTCCTGGATCACGCGCAGCAGCTTGCTCTGCATCGCCAGCGGAAGATCACCGATCTCATCCAGGAACAGGGTCCCGCCCTGAGCCGCCTGGAAGAAGCCTTCGCGGTCTTCGGCAGCACCCGTGAAGGCGCCCTTGCGATAGCCGAAGAATTCGGCTTCCAGCAGGTTCTCAGGAATGGCCCCGCAGTTGACCGCCACAAACGGCCCTGCCGAGCGTGAGGACAGCTCGTGGACTGCACGCGCCACCAACTCCTTGCCCGTGCCGGACTCCCCGTGCACCAACACGGGCGCCATGCTGCGGGACACCCGCTCGATCAGGCCCCGCACCTGCGTGATGGCCTCTGACGTGCCGACCAGCCGCGCCAGGGCGGCCGTGGGTGAGCCCGCGGCCGCCACACGCACGCGCTCACGTCGGGCGCCGGCCGCTTCCACCGTCGCGCCAGAGAGGGCTGGGCTGCGCTCGGCACGCGGCGACATCCGCCCGGACGCCGCCGCCACCACGGCCCGAAACTGCTTCAGGTCAACGGGCTTGGTGAGGTAATCGAACGCGCCGGCCTTCAGGGCTTCCACCGCATTCTCGGCAGACCCGTAGGCGGTGATCACCACCACCCGCTCGGTGCGGCCGGCACGCTCCAGGCGCTGCAGCAGTTCCAGCCCCAAGCCGTCGGGCAAGCGCATGTCGCTGACGACCACCTCGTAGGCCTGCTCCTGCAGGTACGACCAGGCCTCGGCCACCGTCTCGGCACTGTCCACGTCATAGCCTTCGCGCACCAGCGTCAGCTCGTACAAGGTGCGAAGGTCGGGCTCATCGTCCACCACAAGCAGGCGCGGTCGGCTACTCACCATCGTCAGCTCTCTGGCAAGGAATTGGGCGGCTCCGCGGCAGCGCGCGGTTCGCCAGGCAGGTTGACCTCATGCGCACGCTGCAGGACAACGACAAAGCCGTTGCGGTGGCGGTCGTTCGCACCGCGTGCGCGGAACTCGATCGTGGCGCCATAGCGTTCACACAGCTCGCGACAAATGTACAAGCCCAGGCCGGAGCCACGGCTGCGGGTGGAAAAGAAGGGCTCGAACAAGTGCGGCTCGACATCAGCGGCAATCGGGGCGCCATCGCTCGCCAGAGACAACACGGCAGTCTGCGGGTCGCGCACGGCCAGGCGAAGCGACACGGCCCCCGCCTGCTGGCTGCCATGGCGCAGCGCGTTGTCGAGCAGGTTCACCAGGACACGGCGCAGGTGTTCAGCGTCAAACTGGACCTTCACCACCTCAGCGGGCAGATCAAGCCAGACACGCGCCGATTGGCGATCAGGCCCCGAGGCTTCTGACAACGCCGCCTCGACAGCCAGCACACCATGGGTGGCAGCCCATTCGCCCACCACCTGACGCGTCAAGGCGCCGGCATCGACCAGGGCGTCGCCACCAGGCACCGACGGCGCCAGCTCGAGGACATCGTCGACGATGCGCTTCAGCCGGCGCGTGTTGTCGCCCACCATGCGGGCCAGCTGCTGCTGTGCGGGGCTCAGTGACTCTTCGAGCAAGAGGGCGTTGGCCTGGGAGATGGCCGCCAGAGGATTGCGAAATTCGTGCGCAATGCCTGCCGACACACGGCCCATGGCCGCCAGCTTTTCCTGGCGCAGCCGGGCCTGGGCCGCGCGGTCGTCTTCCATCAGCACCACACAAAGCCCCTCCCCGTGGCCGTCGGGCGTCTCAGCGTCACGCGCATCGTCCAGCAGGGCGCTGCGCGTGAACCTCACCCGAAGACGCAGCGTGCGCTTGAGACTGGGATTGAGCGCCAGCTGCACCTGGCGGCCGGTGTCCGGCCAGCGCTCCTCCGTCAGTGCGGTCTGGATAGCGTCACACAGCGGCTGCAACGCTGGCCACTGCAACAGCGAAAACGGCGCCGGTGGTGCCTGCCCCACCGCCACCAGAAGCTGCCGAGCCGCCGGGTTGGCCGCGCGCACACGAAGCCGCCTGTCAACCACCAACACGCCATCGGCCATCTCTTCGATCACCAGGCGGTTCAACTGGGCCTGCTGTCGGGCAATGGCCAGGCTACCGCGCGCGGCCAGCTCTTCCCTTGCCATGCGCCCGGCCATCTCTCCGCCCAGCAGCACGATGACAAACAGTCCCATGCCGGCCAAACCACTCTGGGCCAGCACCACAGCCCCCTCGGCACTTCCGCCCACCGCCCGCAAGGTGACGCCCAGGAGCAGCAAGGCCACGGCCGACGCCGTGCCCAGCGCTACCAGGCGCGAGGTCAGCACACCCGACATCAGCACCGGCAGGACCAGCAGCGCGGCGTAGTTGAAGCTCGCGCCCGCATCGAGCACATGCAGCAGGCCGAATGCGGCCAGATCCGCCCCAATGGTGGCCCACCAGCCGTACGGCCTCAGGCGGGCCGAGCCTTCAGGCGCAGTCAGGTTGCGCAGACTGGGCAACAGCCACACCAATGCGGCCTGGACAGCGTAGAGCACACACACCGACACCACGGCAGGCGCAATCGCCGCCCCGAGGCCACTGATCACGACCTGCGCACCCACCAGGGCCAGGCCGACCGACGCCCGCGCAGCCGTGTAGGTGCGCACGATGCGCTGCATGGCGTCGCCAGGCGCGCGTGACACACGGTGGGCCTCGCGCGTCAGCAGGCTGCCGTCGGTCAGCTCAGGGTCACCCCCAAGCGCGGCCGTGAGGGTCGAAGGGCCCTCACGCAAAGGCCGTGAAGCCTCCGTGTCGTCCAGGGATGGCCCGGCGGCGGCCGGCGGCTCTTGCCGGTCGGCAGCGCGCCGCTCCTGCTGACGACGTTCAGGGCCGCGCATCGCCGCCTGGCCCCATCAGGCCCTGAGGGTTGCGCTCAGCGGGCACCAAGGCGACGGTGCTCCTCGCCACAGAAGTTGCGCTGACCGTCAGTGAGCGCATCCTGGGCCGGCAGGTGCAGCCCGCAGTGCGCACAGCGCACCATGCCCGTGGCGGCCCGCACCGTGCTGACGGCCTGCCCGTCGGCAGCACGCGCACGGCGCGCACGGCGGATCCTGGAACCCACCCACGCCACCACGAGCACCAGCAACAGAACCAGGATGACCACACGTCCCATCGCTCAATCCGTCCTCAAACACCCCGGCCCATCAGCACCTGGCTGACAAATCGGGTGCCGACGTAGGCCAGCAGGAGCACCAGTGTGCCGACGTAGAGCCACCGGGTGGCGTGCCGGCCACGCCAGCCCCGCCAGTAGCGCCCTGCCAGCAGACCGGCAAAGATCGCCCAGGCCGACAGCGACAACACCAGCTTGTGGTCAGCGCGCCAGCTGTGGGCGGTGACCAGACCCAGCCCGATGGCCGCGCTCAGCGCCACAAAACCCGCCTGCACAAAGCGGAAGGTGATCCGCTCAAGCTGAAGCAGGGGCATCGTGGGCGCAGCACCCGCGTCCGAGGCCTGGACACGGCTGCGGGATCGCAGGCGACGCTCAGCCTCATCGAGCAGCAGCCCGTGCAGGACAGCCGCCCCGAACAAGCCGTACGCCGCCACACCCAAGACCCAATGCCAAGGTGCCCAGCGGGAACTGAGCACATGCCAGTCACCTGGGAACAGCACGGCCACCAGCAGTGCCAGCAGGCCCGACACGGCCAACGCGCGTCGCACCCCCGGCAAGGGCAGAAAACGGCTCTCGATGGAGTGAACCACCACCACCAGCCAGACCGTGAGCGACAGCACCAGCGCAAAACCCAGCCGCGTTCCCGGGGGCGTAGTGTCGCGACGCAGGCTGAGCAGCCCGACTTCTGCCAGCAGCCCGAAGGCATGTGCCACCAGGCCCACCGCCAGCGCGATGCCCACCCAGCGCTGGGAGCGGGCCGGAAGAATGGCGGCGAGCGCATAACCGATCACCGCCACCAGGACGACCAGCATCAGCCACGGCTCGCCAGCAGGCTGCAGCAGGCCTCCGACGGTGGAGGCAGACCCGGGCGATACACTCATGGCGCACAGTGTACTTTCGCCACTGACAGGCCGCTGCAATGGCGTGTGTGGCATTTCTGGGCCGTCTCAGCTCCAACCCTCGACGTCAGGCGCAAGCCCGTACCGCAGAACCATGGCCTCCACCCTCTCAGACCGCCTGTCGCGCCTCGTCAAGACCATGCGGGGCCAGGCCCGCATCACCGAAAGCAACGTCCAGGACATGCTGCGCGAGGTGCGCATGGCCTTGCTGGAAGCCGACGTCGCACTGCCGGTGGTCAGGGACTTCATGGCCCGCGTCAAGGAAAAGGCGCTGGGCACCGAGGTCGTGGGCTCCCTGAACCCCGGCCAGGCACTGGTCGGCGTGGTGCACAAGGAGCTGGCCGCCACCATGGGCGAAGGCCTGAGCGACCTCAACCTGGCCACCCAGCCACCCGCGGTGGTACTGATGGCCGGTCTGCAGGGCGCCGGCAAGACCACCACCACGGCCAAGCTGGCCAAGCACCTGATTGAAAAACGCAAGAAGAAGGTGCTCACCGTCTCGGCCGACGTCTACCGGCCTGCCGCCATCGAGCAGCTCAAGACGGTGACGCGGCAGGCCGGCGCAGAGTGGTTTGCCTCGACGCCTGACCAGAAACCCGAGGACATCGCCCGGGCCGCCCTCGACCACGCCAAGCGCCACTACTTTGACGTGCTGCTGGTCGACACCGCGGGCCGCCTGGCCATCGATGAAGCCTTGATGGCGGAGATCCGCGCGCTGCACGCCGCGCTGAACCCGGTCGAGACGCTGTTTGTGGTGGACGCCATGCAGGGCCAGGACGCCATCAACACCGCCAAGGCCTTCAGGGAAGCCCTGCCGCTCACGGGCGTGGTGCTGACCAAGCTGGACGGCGATTCACGCGGCGGTGCGGCCTTGTCGGTGCGGCAGATCACCGGCGTGCCGATCAAGTTTGCCGGCGTCTCGGAGAAGATCGACGGGCTGGAAGCCTTCGACGCCGAGCGTCACGCCGGGCGTGTGCTGGGCATGGGCGACATCCTGGCCCTGGTCGAGGAAGTCCAGAAGGGCGTGGACATCAAGGCCGCGCAGCAGCTGGCTGACAAGGTCAAGTCGGGCAGCGGGTTTGATCTGGACGACTTCAAGAGCCAGATCACCCAGATGAAGAAGATGGGCGGCTTGTCCAGCCTGCTCGACAAGCTGCCGTCGCAGCTGGCGGCCCAGGCCCAAGGCGCCGACATGGACCGCGCGGAGCGCGACGTCCGCCGCATGGAGGGCATCATCAACAGCATGACGCCGCTGGAACGCCGCAAACCCGAGCTGATCAAGGCCAGCCGCAAGCGGCGCATCGCCGCCGGTGCGGGTGTGCACGTCCAGGAAGTCAACCGCCTGCTCAACCAGTTCGAGCAGATGCAGGGGATGATGAAAAAGATGAAGGGCGGCGGCCTGATGAAGATGATGAAGCGCATGGGCGGCATGCCGGGGCTGCCGGGCATGCCGCGCTGATGGCCTTGGGTTGACGGGCGTGCCGCAGCGCGCCCGTCAACGCTCCGGCACCGCCACGGAGAACAGGTCAATGGCCGGGCTACCGGCCTGCCCCGCCTCCCTTACCAGCCGCACGGTGTTGGTGCCCGCCCGCAGCGGGATCGCCACCGCGGGTGTCACGGCCCAGACACCCGCGCCGCCCGTCGGCGCAAAGGGCACCGCACCCACCCCCGAGGCAATGACACGGGTGCCATTGACGTACAAACCCAGCGTGGCGTCGGCCGACAAGGCGTTGGCGTAGCGCCAGGCCACGGCCCCCCAGCCGGCGGCTGGTGAGTCCACGGTCACCTCGACCGCCGCGCCCAGCGTGCTCAGCCGGTGGACGGCCCGGCCACCGGAGGCGCCGGCCTGGGTCACCACCGCGGCACTGCCCACCCGCAGGCCCGTCTCGGCCTCGACCACCCGTGTCAGGAACGGGGGCGGTGCGGGAGGATCTCCGGCGGTTGTCAGCACCAGGCGGTCGAGGGCCACCGCGCCGACGTCGGACGCCTCGCGAACCAGGCGTATGCGGTTGCTGCCTTCCACCAGCGGCAGTGCCGCCAGTTCGATCGTCGCAAACCGGTTCACGCCCCCGGTGCGGGCGAAGATCACCGAGGCCTGGCCCGGCGCGGGGCTGATGCGGACCTGATTCACATACAGGCTGAGGCTCGCATCCAGCTTGCCGCCGTTGCTGTACCGCAGGACCAGGCGGCCCTGCCCTGACGCCGGCGACGTCAGCACCAGCTCAACCCCACTACCCAAGGCGCTCAGGCTGCCCATGACCTGACCTTCGTAGGCGTTGCTGGCCAGCACCACGGCCGCACGGCCGAGCCGGGTGCCCGATTCGGCCTCCACGGTGATCACCTGCGCGGGGCTCGGCGGCGTCACGGCGTCGCCACCGAGTTCCAGCACAAACCGCGACAGCGCTGCCAAGTCAGCCGACGACAGGCTGACCCCGCGGTGCGCTGTGATGGCCTCCGACAGGCTCGCGGCTGAGCCGTCATGCAGGTAGGGCGCGGTCGCCCAGGCGTCCAGCAGCGTCGGCGTCTCGATGCCCTGCAGCAGCTGGCCAAGGCGTTGGCCACTGGACGGCTTGATCGTGCCAATGTCCTTGAGGGCGCCGTCGATCGAGGCATAGCGGGTAGGCACATGGCACGAGCCACAGCCCTGCGCTGTAAACACGGCCATGCCCTGGCGGGCCAGCGGGCTGAGCGCGCCATCGGCCTGCCGGTAGGGGCTGGTTTCCACCTCGTTCAGCGACGCCACGTACGCGGCGAGCGCGTCCAGGTCCGCACTGACACCGGCCTTGCGGTCCCCCAGCGGCAGGCTGCGGGTGCCCGCCGCCAGCTGCGTCGCGGTCATCAGGCCCGTTCCGCCCGCCAGCTCGCGGATCTGCATCTCGAAATCCTGCACCTCGTCGAAGTTGCCGCTCCAGTGCAGCAGGCCCTGCCCCCCGGCACGGCCGCGCAGGCTCACCGTGTTGCGCAGGCCCTCGCCCATCTGGGCCAGGTCCCAGACGCGGCCGTCCTGGCCGCCGTCGTTGTGGCAGCTGGCGCAGCTCATGTACTTCTCGCGCGACAGGCGTGGATCGGCGGCGTCGTAGAACAGCTTCTTGCCCTGCAGCACCACAGGGCTCAGGCGCTCGGTGACCACCGTGTTGACGGTGGCCAGCAGCGGCACGCCGGGTTCACCGCGGTACAGGCCCTGGACATCGTGCACGGTGACGCTGCGGTCCATGAAGTTGTGCACAAACAGCGTCTTCCCATCGGCCGACAAGGCCAGTCCCTGCGGCGCAAGCCCGACAGGGATGCGCGTGACCTGCTGGCCGCTGTGCGCGTTGACCACCGCCACCTCACGGCTGGTCTCAAGGGCCACAAACAGCAGGTTGCCCAGGCGGTCAAACAGTGCCGCGCTGGCCACACTCGCGTTGTCATGGTCGAGGCGACCGAAGAGGTCCTCGGCCTGCGACGGCAGCAGGATGCGGGAACTGACGGCCCGCACCGTGTTCTGGAAGTTCAGCGGCAGGCCATCGCGCTGCTGACCGCGCATGACGTTGTCCTGCTTGGACGGCACATAGGCCTGCGTGCCGTCGGGTGAGATGGCCATCGCACCCAGGTAGTTGGGCACTCCGCGGCCGGAGTTCTCGGCGTCAGGCGCGTCGCTGTGGCGCAACCGGATCATGGCCGTCTGGCTCAGGCTGCCGGTCTGCAGCACCACCACTTCACCACCGGCCTGGCCAGGCGTGATGCCCAGGCCCTGCTCACCGGGCAGCAGCGGCGTGATGAAGCGCGACACATAGAGCTGGCCACCATCGGCCGACAAGGCCAGGTGACGCGGCTGAGGACCGACCGGAGCCGTGGCCGTGACCGCGCCCGAGGCGGTGTCCAGGCGCAGCACCTGCCCCGTTCCCTCCAACGCCACAAAGGCCACGTTGTGCTGGGCGGAGGCAACGATGCCGTGCGGCTGGGAACCTGCGGGCAACGCCAGTGTGCGCACCAGCGCCAGCGTGGTGGCGTTGTAGACCGACACACTGGCCGCCTGCCGGTTGGTGACCCACACCTCACCGCCAGCCGTCAGCGCCAGGCTGCGAGGCTCCGCACCCACGGGCAACTCAGCCAGGCGCGCCTGGCCTTGGGCATCCAGCACGCTCACGCTGTGGTTGTCCGGGTTGACCACCCAGACCCGAGGCCCTGCCGTGGCCGCGTGCCACAGCACCGACGTCGACGACCGGGCGGCGGCGGCCGTCACCGGCAGGTGGACCTGCTGCAGCAGGCTTTGGCTGACGGTGGCGCCGGAATCATCGGTGGCCGACACCGTGATGAAGTACATCCCGGCGCGTGTGTAGCGGTAGCTCCAGGTGGTGTTGGGCGACCAGGCCGTGGTGGCGCTGCCATCGCCCCAGTTGACGCGGAAGCGCACGTTGGTGCCACTGGCCACCAGGCTGAGCGACACCGAATCGGCCTGGGGCTGCGGCCCTGGGCCCAGCACGGGCGCCAGGGTGAGCGGCACGGCGTTGGAACCCGTGACCTTCCAGCGCAGGCGGGTGCTGGTGACCCAGGAGCCATCGGTCACGGCAATGACCGGGTCGTACTGGCCGGCACGGGTGAGGATGCCGCTGATGACACCGGTCAGCGGGTCGATGGTCAGACCGGGCGGCAGGTCAGCGGCGTGGTAGCGCAGCGAAGCAGGCCCGTTGGGGTCGGTGGCGACCACGGGCACGTTGACCACGGTGCCGGTGTTGCCGGCGCGGTCTGCCAGCGGGGTGACCACGGGGACCTGCCCTGTCTCGCGAGCGGGCTGTACGTTCATTCGCAGGATGCGTGCCGTGGACGGGACTCCCGCCATGTCGAAGGCGTAGACCATGTAGAAGCCGGGCGTCAGTTCGGCCGCGCGCGAAGGCAGGTAGGCCGTCAAGGTGCCGCTGGCAGGGTCACGCACGAAGGGCAAGGCCGTGAAGCGCTGGTCGAAGTTGACGCCGTGCGACGCGGCACCCGTCTTCAGCAGCGTCAACCGAGAGACCGGCTTGTCCACCTGCAGCGTGAATGGCTGCCCGGGTGTCAGCACGGTAGGCGCCGCGGTGATCACCGGCCGTTCGGCCAGGCTCCCATCGGCCTTGAACAGGTAGGGCGGGTGGTAGATCTCGGCATTCTGTTCGTTGGGCGGTGCAGGCTGCGCGCCGGATCCGGCCACCAGCAATCGGCCGTCGGGCAGGAGCAAGGCGGTGGAGTGGTAGACACGCACTCGCCGGGCATCGGGCCCGAAGGCCCACTCGCCGCTGACGGGGTCCCAGAGGGCCGGCTTCAGCGCGCCGTCAACGGCGCTGAAGAAGTCTCGGCCGCCACCCGTGACCACCACCCGCCCATCGGCCAGGATGGTGGCGTTGGAGGACACACGCACCCGGTCCAGCGGGGCGATCGAGGTCACGGTGGGAGTGCCGCCTTCGGGCCAGTCATCGATGCGCAGCACCTCGGCCGACGTGCCGCTGGTGTGCAGCAGACGGCCAGGCCGGTACTGCACGGTGGTCCCGAACCCGTTCATGGAGGCCGCCAACTGGCCCGCCGAGGCAAAGCTGCCCGTGCCCGCGCTGTCGATGTGGAACATCTTGCCGGTGGTGTCGATGCCAAACACCCGGGTTCCGCCGCCCTGGAAGATCCGGGGGTACTCGAAGTAAAGGTCGTTGGTGTTGGCGCTGGTCAGCAGCCGGAACTGTCCGTCGTGCTGCCGGACTTCGGGGAAGGTATTGCCACCGCCTGAGCCGCCCTGCATGTAGAGCTGGCCATCGGGCATCGTCATCGTCGAGCCATACCAGCGCTTGGCCCACAGCTGCGGCCCCTTGCTGGCCTGGTTGGTGCTGGGCGTGAAGTAGGTGGTCTCGCGGTTGCCCGAACTGGTGGCCGAAGGCCCGCCCTGCCAGACATCGCCACCCGAGATGAAGACCTGCCCAGTGCTGGGCATCAGCAGCTGGCTGCTGCAGAACAGGTCGGTCCCGGTCCCGTTGATGAACATCGTGTGCCCGTCGGTCAGGCCACCCACGGTCGGGTCCCAGACGTCGAGTTCACGGTAGCCCGACTGATAACCCCCGGTGTTGGCGCCGAAGGTCAGGACACGCCCGTCGGGCAGCAGGGTCAGGTGCACCGCGATGATCGGCCAAGGCTGCTCCGGGCCACCCCACTGACCGACCACGGCCGCCGTCGACGAGACCTTGTCAGCCGCCATCAGGCGGGCCGTCACTGCGGGCTTGGATGACACTGCCGCATCCGACGCGTCGGCTGACGAAGCCTGCGGCTCGGGCTCGTGCCCTCCGCAGCCCACCAGCAGCGCCAGGGGCCACACCAGAGCGCCCAGCGCAGCGCGCCTGAGCGCTGTCATCAGGTTCGTCATCATCAGGTTTACGCGAAGAAGGGGTTGGCCGCAGCCATGGGCTGGGCTGGTCTGGGCCGGCCGCGGGGCGACGGATGCGCCTCACACCGCTTGGCCTGCGGCTTGTCAGCACTGTTGCACCGACAACCGCGAGACTATTCCTGCAAGTGCGGGGGTTCCTGCAAGCAGATCTTTCAATGCCGCCCCTTCCGCGGGGAATGCCCCAACCTGAGCGCCTGTGACCAAGTGCGCCCGACCCGCAGTTTTGAACGTCGGCTGAAACGCGCCGTAACCCAATGCCGGGTCGCCAAATTGACGCCCGCGTGGTGGTGTCGCATGCTCGAGATCCACGCCACCGATGCCCCGTCAGGGTCACGCCGATGCCACTCTCTGCGCTCCCGTTGTCCATGCTCCACGCCGCGTCAGCCTGGTGGGCGCGCATGTTCAGGCCACGTCGCAAGGCCCATTGGCTGGACCAGGACAGCAACACCCGCTCGTCTCGCTCGAAATGCGACACCGTGGCGGCATGGCCGCCGCAGGCGGCACGGGTTCTGACCGACGCCGAAGCCGAGGCGCTGGACCTGGCACGACGCGCCGCGCCCCGGGCGCTGGTGCTGGCGCAGGTGCCCCTGTGGCGCTTTGTGCGGGTGTCGTCGCGGCAGTCGTATTCGCGATGGCTGCACCGCGTGGGCTACATCAACGCCGACCTGCTGGTCTGCGATGCGCAAGGCACCGTGCTGGCGGTGGTGGACGTTCACCGAGAGCCCATGAGCGAGCGCAGCCAGCGCCGCCACGAACGTCTGCGGCGGGTGCTGCGGGCCACGGGAACAGCGGTGCTGACCTGGCAGCAAGGGCGGCTGCCGTCGTTGGTCAAGGTCAGGGCACAGTTTCGATCACATGGTGTGGATTGCAGCGACCTCGGCGACAGCACCACGTCGCCATTGCCGGGTGCCATGGCTCAGCCGATGCCCGCGAGTACCGGCCCGACCAGCGGCCCAGTCGCCAGCGCCAAGACCCGAGCCCGCGCCCCTGTGGCCGAAGCCGTGTCGTCAGACTTTCACGGCCTGCACAGCGTGCCGTCCACCATCCTGTAGGCCCCGGTTGACCCGCTGAAGGCACTCAGCCGAGCAGGGCCTGCGCAAACTCGCGGGCGTCGAAGGTCTGCAGGTCCTCGAGCTCTTCGCCCACGCCGACGAAATAGACGGCGATGGGCCGATTTTCGGCAACCGCCCAGCGGGCAATGGCCGCCAGCACGCCGCCCTTGGCCGTACCGTCGAGCTTGGTCACCACCAACCCTGTCAGGTTGACGGCCGCGTCAAAGGCCTTGACCTGGGCCAGCGCGTTCTGGCCCGTGTTGCCGTCTACCACCAGCAGTACCTCGTGCGGCGCACCGTCCTGGGCCTTGGTGATGGTGCGACGGATCTTGCGCAGCTCTTCCATCAGGTGGGCCTGGGTCGGCAGGCGCCCGGCGGTGTCGGCAATGACCACACCACATCCCCGCGCGCGGCCGGCCTGGACGGCGTCGTAGCTCACCGCTGCAGGGTCCCCGCCTTGCTGGCTGACGATGTCCACCCGGTTGCGGTCGCCCCAGACAGCCAGCTGCTCGCGGGCGGCAGCACGGAAGGTGTCGGCCGCGGCCAGCAACACGCGTTCGCCGTGGGCGGCGAGGTGGTGCGTGAGCTTGCCGATGCTGGTGGTCTTGCCGGCTCCGTTGACGCCGACCACCATGATCACGGTCGGCGCGTGTTCGCCAACCCGCAGCGGCTTCTGCAGCGGCTGGAGCAGGTCAGCGACGGCGTCCACCAACAGCTGCCTGACCGCCTGGGGCTCGGTGGCCTTGGCCGCCTTGACGCGCCGCTTGAGGTCGTCCAGCAGAAATTCGGTGGCGGCCACGCCGGTATCAGCCATCAGCAGGGCCGCTTCCAGTTCCTCGTACAGCGCGTCATCCACCTGGGTGCCGGTGAACACCTGGGCAATGCTGCTGCCGGTCTTGCGCAAGCCCTGGCGCAAGCGGTCGAGCCAGCTGTCGCGCGTGGCCGGCGCGGCGGTCTGGGCGTCAGGCGCAGGGTCGGGGACGGCAGGCACAACGGGCAACGGCACGCCGTCGGCAGCGGCCGGCTGGACAGGCTCGGCCGGCGGTGTCGACTCAGCGGCCGGCTTTTTGCGAAAGAAACTGAACATGCGGGAGGGGCGGCGCCAGCCTTCGGCCACCCAGTGAGACTTTGCCTTGCGCACACGGCTCAGGAAGCCCGCTATAATGCTGGGCTCTAGGCGCTTTAGCTCAGTCGGTTAGAGCGACGGAATCATAATCCGCAGGTCCGGGGTTCGAATCCCTGAAGCGCCACCAGACAGTCCCCCAAAGCCCCTGGCCCGCACGACGGCCCAGGGGCTTTGCCCTTTTCCAGGGCCTCTTTCTTCCCCCAACCCCATGACAGGCTTCCCGACCCCAAGCTTTCTGCAGCCCTTGCTCCACCGCCTGGTGGACGCCGGCGCGCGCCCGTTCATCGTCGGTGGCGCGGTGCGCGACTGGCTGCTGGGACAGGAGCCCAAGGACCTGGACGTCGAGGTCTATGGCCTGGATGCGTCCGCTCTGGAGCAGGCCTTGCAGGGCTTTCGGGTGGACGCCGTGGGCCGCGCCTTTGGCGTGCTGAAGGTGACGCTGGGCGGACACACGGTGGACGTGACGCTGCCGCGACGCGACAGCAAATCAGCGCCTGGCCACCGGGGCTTCATCGTCACGCCGGACGCCGCCATGGACTTTGCCGATGCCGCCCTGCGCCGTGACTTCACGGTCAATGCCATGGGCTGGGATGTCTGTGCCAACGCCTTGGCCGACCCCCATGGCGGCCAGTCCGACCTTCGCCACGGCGTGCTGCGCCACGTGTCACCGGCCTTTGCCGAAGACCCGTTGCGCGTGCTGCGGGGCTGCCAGTTTGCGGCCCGTTTCGGCTGGCAGCTGGCACCCGAGACCTTGGCCCTGTGCCAATCGCTGGCCGGCGAGCTGCACACCCTGCCCACCGAGCGCCTGTGGGCCGAGTGGCTGAAGCTGCTGCTGAAGAGCCCGCGTCCCTCGGCAGGCCTGGACGCCCTGCAGCAGACCGGCGCGCTCGCCCTGTTTCCTGAACTGGCCGCGCTGCTGTATGTTCCCCAGGACAGCGAGTGGCACCCCGAGGGACAGGATCACCCCCTGGGCAGCCTGTGGGTCCACAACGGCATGGTGCTGGACGCCGCGGTGCGGGTGCTGGCCGACGACGCCGTGACCGACGACGACGAGCGCCTGTGCGTGCTGCTGGGCGCGCTGTGCCACGACTTCGGCAAACCCTCGACCACGGCCCATGCCGACGGCCGCTGGCGCTCGCTGAACCATGAGGAAGCCGGTGCTGAGCCGACCCGCCGCTTCCTGGAGCGCATCGGCTGCCCCGCACGGGTGGCCGAGGCCGTCGTCCCGCTGGTGCAGCACCACCTCAAACCCTTCCAGCTCTGGCAGGCGCAGGCGGGCCCGGCGGCCATCCGTCGCCTGGCCGTCAAGGTGTCGCTGACGCGGCTGTCACGTGTGGCCCGGGCCGATTTCCTCGGCCGCACCACGCCCGAGGCACTGTCGCAGGCCGACAGCCGCGGGATCGCGGCGACCCGATGGCTGATGGAACGCGCCCAGGCGCTGGATGTCGCTGCCTCGGCGCCTCGCCCGCTGCTGCAGGGGCGCCACCTGCTGGCGCTCGGGCATGCGCCGGGGCCTGCGCTGGGCCGTCAGCTGGCCGCCGCCTTTGACGCACAACTCGACGGCGCCTTCCATGACGTCGACGGCGCGCTGGACTGGCTGCGCCGCACGGGCCCGGCGGCCTAACGATCAGGCTCTGCGTCGGCGATCGCACGCGCCTGCGCCAGCCGCTCCTCGGTGCCCACGTCGACCCAGCGGCCCGGCAGCGTGCGGCCGAGCAGCCGCGCCTGCGTCAGTGCCTCGTCGAGCACGGGCCGAAGGGCATGGGCCTGGCCCAGCGGCAGATCGCGAAACGCCCGGGCCTCGAACACGCCCACACTGGCCCAGGTCATGCGCGGCGCCTCGAGGTGCAGGGGCTGGCCCTCGCCGGCCCATCCAAAGTCGCCGCTCGGGTGGTGAGGGGCGTTGGGCACCATCCACAGACAGGCGCTGGCGTCGCTGTCGCCCAGGTAGTGCCGGGCGGGGACGTTGAAGACCATGTCCGGAATGAACACGTCGCCCGAGACCACCCAGAACACATCGTCCAGCAGCGGCAAGGCCTTGCGGATGCCGCCAGCGGTCTCCAGCGCAGCGCCATGGTCACGCGCCTCGTGGGACCAGTGGATGTGCACACCATGGGCTTCACCCTGCCCCAGTGCGGCCGGAAACTGCGGCTCCAGCCAGGCGGTGTTGATGACCACCTCGCGCACACCCGCTCGGGCCAGGGCGCGCAGGTGCCACTCGATGAGCCGCCAGCGGCCCACCGACAGCAAGGGCTTGGGCGTGTGGTCGGTCAGCGGGCGCAGGCGCTGGCCTCGGCCGGCGGCAAGGATGATGGCTTGGGCGGGCATCGTGAACAGAGCGGGGTTCGTGCCGCCGCGCGGCACGGGGTCGAGGCGTGCGCGCCAGTGTAGGGGCCCGCTACACTGCGGGCCCCGTCAGCCTCTGGGTCTACACCATGAACCGCTGTCCCGCCGGTCACGCCACCGGCCCTCGCCCCCTGCCCGCAGGCCGGATCACCCGTCGGCGGTCATTGCTGGGCGCCGCCGCGGGCCTGCTGGTCCTGCTGGCCGTGTCGCCCACCGCGTGGTCGCAGTCAGAACCGGGCCACCGCGTCTTCCCGGCACAGGCCCTGCGCGGCGAGTTGACCGTCCAGGGTTTCCCTGAAGTGCTGCTCAACGGCCGCGTCGACCGCCTGGCACCCGGCGCGCGCATTCGCGGTGCCGACAACATGCTCCAGACACCCGCGGCGCTGGCCGGGCTCAAGCTGACCGTCCACTACACGCGCGAGGCCGGCACCGGTCTGCTGATGGACGTCTGGATCCTCAACGCCGTCGAGAAGGCGCGCAAGCCCTGGCCCCAGACGGAGCGTGAAGCCCAGACCTGGACATTCGACCCCGCCGCGCAAACCTGGAAGAAGCCGTGACGCCATGAGTGACCTGCCCACCACCTCCACCACCGACGTGGCCGCCAAGAAGAAGGTCTTCATCCGCACCTTCGGCTGCCAGATGAACGAGTACGACTCCGACAAGATGGCCGACGTGCTGCACGCGGCCGATGGCTACGAACCCACCACCGACGTGGAACAGGCCGACCTGATCCTCTTCAACACCTGCTCGGTGCGCGAGAAGGCGCAGGAGAAGGTCTTCAGCGACCTGGGCCGCGTCAAGCACCTGAAGAAAAAGGGTGTGCTGATCGGCGTGGGCGGCTGCGTGGCCAGCCAGGAAGGCGCGGCCATCGTCGAACGGGCGCCCTATGTGGACCTGGTCTTCGGGCCGCAGACGCTGCACCGGCTGCCGCAGATGATCGAGGCGCGCCAGCGTGAACGGCGTGCGCAGGTCGACATCAGCTTTCCCGAGATCGAGAAGTTCGACCACCTGCCCCCGGCACGCGTGGACGGTGCCTCGGCCTTTGTCTCCATCATGGAAGGCTGCTCGAAGTACTGCTCGTACTGCGTGGTGCCCTACACCCGCGGCGAAGAGGTCAGCCGGCCCTTCGACGACGTGCTGGCCGAGGTGGCGGGCCTGGCCGAACAGGGTGTGAAGGAAGTCACGCTGCTGGGCCAGAACGTCAATGCCTACCGGGGTGCGATGGGCAGCACGACGGAGATCGCCGACTTCGCGCTGCTGCTGGAGTGTGTGGCCGAGATCCCGGGCATCGAACGCCTGCGCTACACCACCAGCCACCCCAACGAATTCACCCAGCGCCTGGTCGAGGCCTACAGTCGCATCCCGCAACTGGTGAACCACCTGCACTTGCCGGTGCAGCACGGCTCTGACCGCATCCTGATGGCGATGAAGCGTGGCTACACGGCCCTGCAGTACAAGAGCACCATCCGCGCACTGCGCCGCGTGCGGCCTGACATTTCGCTGTCCAGCGACTTCATCGTCGGCTTCCCCGGCGAGACCGCCGACGACCACGCCCGCACGATGGCGCTGATCGACGAGCTGGGGTTCGACGCCAGCTTCAGCTTTGTCTTCAGCGCACGCCCAGGCACACCCGCAGCCAACCTGCCGGACACCACACTCCAGGCTGAGAAGCTCGCCCGCCTGCAGGAACTGCAGGCGGCCATCGAGGCCCATGTGCGGGCCATCTCCAGCCAGCGTGTGGGCACGGTGCAACGCATTCTGGTCGAGGGCCCGTCGCGCAAGAACGCCGAGGAACTGATGGGTCGCACCGAGTGCAACCGCATCGTCAACTTCGCCGGCCCCCAGCGGCTGACGGGCCAGATGGTGGACGTGCGCATCACACAAGCCTTGCCGCACTCGCTCAGAGGCGAGGTCAGCCTTCGAGAGTCCACGGCGGCCTGAGAAGGCAAACGCGGCTGCGCCATGCTGCGCAACAGCCGTTGGTCAGCATCGTCCACACGACGCTCAACGAGGGGCTCTCGCTGAGTCAGCGGCGGCTCAGCGGGCTCGCCAACCCGCCCACCACAGGGCCAGCGCGCTGGCCAGCACCACCGCGGCGTAGGTGGCCATGCGGCCATCACGCCCGGTGATCAGCCAGCCGGCCAGCCAGGCCAATGTGGCGGCAGCCCCCACCCATCCCGCCAGCCGCCTGTAGGGCACCCGGGCCAGGGCGCGGCGCCAGGCCAGCTTGGCCAGTGCCGGTGCGAGCAGGGCCATGCCAAGCGCCGGCAACAGCCCGTTGATCAGGTGAAAGACGATGTCCAAAGGGCTCACGGGTGACCACTCAGCAAGGGGCGAGGGCCTGGGCGACAGCGCCCAAGACCCGGTGCAAGGAACTTTTCCGCCTGAACAGGTCGACAGGGCATGACGGAATCCTACAATTGAGCTGTGAGCGTTCTGACACTTGGTCTCAATCACACCACCGCGCCCCTGGATCTGCGGGGCAAGTTGGCGTTTGCGCCCGAGCGTGTGGCACCTGCGCTGCAGGCTGTGCGCTCCAGCCTCGGGCGCGCGCAGCCCGAAGCGGCCCTGGTGTCCACCTGTAACCGCACCGAGCTGTATCTCGCCGCCGACGCGCAGGCCCCCAGCCGCGAACTGGTCGCGCCGGCGCTCGATTGGCTGGCCAGTCAGGCGGGCATCCGCGGTGAGCAGCTCCAGCCCTATGCCTACGTGATGGAAAACCGGGCTGCGGCACGTCACGCCTTCCGCGTGGCCTCGGGTCTCGATTCCATGGTGCTGGGCGAACCGCAGATCCTTGGGCAACTGAAGCAGGCCGTCCGCGACGCCGATGTCGCTGGCACCTTGGGCGTCACACTGCACCAGCTGTTCCAGCGCAGCTTCTCGGTGGCCAAGGAAGTGCGCACCGAAACCGAGATCGGCGCCCACTCCGTCAGCATGGCTGCTGCCGCGGTGCGCCTGGCGTCACAGATCTTCGAAGACCTGCGTGAGATCCGTGTGCTGTTTGTCGGCGCTGGCGAGATGATTGAACTGGTGGCCACCCACTTTGCGGCGCGTACGCCGAAGTCGATGGCCGTGGCCAACCGTACGCTCGAACGAGGCCAGGCCCTGGCCAGCCGGTACGGCGCCCATGCCATGCAGCTGGCCGAGCTTCCGCTGCGCCTGCACGAATTCGACGCCGTCATTTCCTGCACGGCCAGCACGCTCCCGATCATCGGCCTGGGTGCCGTCGAGCGGGCGCTCAAAGCACGCCGGCGTCGCCCGATGTTCATGGTTGACCTGGCCGTGCCGCGGGATATCGAGGCCGAGGTGTCGCGCCTGGACGACGTCTACCTCTACACCGTCGATGACCTGGCCAGCGCCGTGCAGACAGCCGGTGCCAAGCGGCAAGCCGCGGTGGAACGGGCTGAAGCCATCGTCGACGCCGGTGTACTGAGTTTTTCCCACTGGCTGGACCAGCGCAGCACGGTGCCGCTGATCCAGGCCATTCGGCATCAGACGGACGACTGGCGCCATGCCGAGCTCACCCGCGCTCGGCGCATGCTGGCCAAGGGCGAAGACATCGATGCGGTGCTGGAAGCGCTGTCGCGCGGGCTGACCCAGAAGATGCTGCACGGCACCATGGCAGAGCTGCACGCCGCGTCCGGCACAGAACGCGAACAACTCGCGCAAACCGTCAGCCGGCTGTTCCTGCGCAACGGGCAGCGCAACAGCGCCGGTGCGGCCGACAGCGACGGCGACAACACCCGTCAAGGGCGCGCCTAGGGAAGTCTCGTACCCCGCCGGCCCTGAGCCGGTGGGTTTGCTTGCGCCGCTGCAGACTGAGCCCCCCGCTTTCCCATCGCATGAAACCCGCGCTGCGCCAACAACTTGAACGCCTGGGGCTGCGCCTTGCGGAACTGGACGCCAGCCTGTCGGACCCCGCCGTGGCGTCGGATATCGAGCGCTGGCGCGAACTCGCCCGCGAACAGGCCGAAGCCGCCAAGCTCGTGGGACTGTTCCGTCAGTACCTGCAGCGGGAGTCCGACCTCGCCGCCGCACGCGAGATGGCCGCCGACCCGGCCAGCGATGCCGAGCTGCTGGCCATGGCCCGCGAAGAACAGGACACCGCGCTGGCCGACCTGCAGCGCTTGCAGGCCGAGGTGCAGGCCGCGCTGATCCCGCGCGACCCTGACGATGCCCGGCCGGCGTTCCTGGAGATCCGCGCGGGCACCGGAGGAGACGAATCGGCACTGTTCGCCGCCGACCTCGCCCGCATGTACCTGCGCCATGCCGAAGCCCAGGGGTGGAAGGTCGAGCTGATGAGCGAAAGCGCCTCTGACCTCGGTGGCTTCAAGGAAGTGGTGTACCGCGTGGAAGGTGAGCAGGTCTATGGCCGGCTGCGCCATGAATCGGGTGGCCACCGGGTGCAGCGGGTGCCCATAACCGAAAGCCAAGGGCGTATCCACACCAGCGCCTGCACCGTGGCCGTGATGCCAGAACCCGACGAGGCCGCCGAGGTCACCCTCAACCCGGCCGACCTGCGCATCGACACCTTCCGGGCCAGCGGTGCCGGTGGCCAGCACATCAACAAGACCGACAGCGCCATCCGCATCACGCACCTGCCCACTGGCTTGGTGGCCGAGTGCCAGGACGACCGCTCCCAGCACCGCAACAAGGCCAAGGCCATGGCCGTGCTGGCCGCACGACTGCGCGACAAGGAGCGCCAGGAGCGCGCGAGCGCCGAAGCTGCGGCGCGCAAGAGCCTGGTGGGCAGCGGGGATCGCAGTGACCGCATCCGCACTTACAACTTTCCGCAGGGGCGCCTGACCGACCACCGCATCAACCTCACGCTGTACCGGCTGCAGGCGGTGATGGATGGCGACCTGACCGAGGTGCTCGATGCGCTGGCAGCCGCCCGGGCTGCCGAGCAGCTGCAAGCCCTGGAGACCGGGGGCTGAGGTGACCGAGGCTGGGTGGTCCCTGGACACGCTGCTGCAGGAGGCGAAGGCACAAGGCCTGTCGCGCCTGGAGGCGCGCGTGCTCGCCGCGCATGGCCTGGGCCAATCGGCCACCTGGGTGCATGCCCATGGCGACCACCGCCTGCAGCAGGCTGAGGCGCAGCGCCTGCGCGAGGCCTGGCGCCGCCGGCGTGACGGTGAACCCGTGGCCTACATCACCGGGGAACGCGAGTTCTTTGGCCTGCCGCTGCACATCACGCCCGCCGTGCTGGACCCTCGGCCAGACACCGAAACCCTCGTGGAGTGGGCGCTGGCGATCCTTCGCACCGAGTTGGCCGCACTCGACACACCCTGTGTGGCCGACCTGGGCACCGGCAGCGGTGCCGTCGCACTGGCCCTGGCCAGCCAGTGCCCGAAGGCGCGTGTGACGGCCACCGACATCAGCGCCGACGCGCTGGCCGTGGCCAGGGGCAATGGCCAGCGCCTGGGGCTGACGGTCAGTTGGCACCGCGGGGACTGGTTGTCCGCGCTGCCCACGCAAAAATTTGACCTGGTGGTGAGCAACCCGCCCTATCTCGCGGCAGACGACCCTCACCTGAGTGCGCTCCAGGCCGAACCCCTGACGGCACTGGTGTCAGGCCACGACGGTCTGCACGACCTTCGCACCGTGGTCGCGGGCACCCCGCAGCACCTCACGCCGGGCGGCTGGCTGCTGCTGGAGCACGGCTTTGAGCAGGGCGACGCCGTGGCCTCGCTGATGTCCGCCGCCGGTTTTGCTGAGGTGGCCCACCGGCAAGACCTGGCCGGCCATGTCCGCTGCACCGGTGGACGCTGGCCAATCGGCGTGGTCCGCTGACGCTGAGGGCGACACGGCCGAAGGGCCTGTTCGCCGTAGGCACGGGCAACCGGGATATGCTCCACACACCGAATCCTTCTCTTGCGGAATGCAGACATGAGTGACGTACACCAGCGCATCGACCAGATCGTCAAGGGCAGCCCCGTGGTGCTGTTCATGAAGGGCAACGCGCAGTTTCCGATGTGCGGCTTTTCCGGACGGGCCATCCAGGTCCTCAAGGCCTGCGGTGTGAGCCAGCCTGTCACTGTCAACGTCCTGGAAGATGACAGCATCCGCCAGGGCATCAAGGACTACGCCAACTGGCCCACCATTCCCCAGCTCTATGTGAACGGCGAGTTTGTCGGCGGCTCAGACATCATGATGGAGATGTACCAGAGCGGCGAGCTGCAGCAGCTGCTGGCCCCCAAGGCCTGAACGCGGCCTCACCCGCCTTGGCCGCCAGCATGCACCCCGGGGGCTTTCGCCTGGTGGTGGGCATCAGTGGTGCGACGGGCAGCGTCTACGCGCAACGCCTGCTGTCCAGGGCGCGTGCGCTCGGCGCACAGACGCACCTGGTGATGACGCCGGCAGGCGTGCTGAACACCCACCATGAACTGGGCCTGGACCGCAAGTCCGTCGAGGCCCTGGCAGACCACGCCTACTCACCCGGCGACGTGGGCGCCTGCATTGCCAGCGGCAGCTTCTCGGCCGACGCGATGGTGGTGGCCCCATGCTCGATGAAGACCCTGGCCGCCGTCGCCCATGGCTTGTCCGACAACCTGCTCACCCGCGCCGCCGATGTGATGCTGAAGGAACGACGCCGCCTGTTGCTGATGGTGCGGGAGACGCCCTTCAACCTGGCCCACCTGCGCAACATGACAGCCGTGACAGAAATGGGCGGCGTCATCTTCCCGCCGCTGCCGGCGTTCTACCACCGGCCGGCCAGCATCGACGAGCTGGTCGATGAAACCGTCGAGCGGGTGCTGGCGCTGCTGGGGGTACCCGGCGCCGCCGCCAAGGCCTGGAACGGGCTCTGACCGCATGGGCGGCAGGCCTTCCTGGCCTGCCCTCACGGAGGCTCAACGCGGCGGGGCCGTCGGCTCCCACCGCCACTGGCGGCGTGCACCAAAGACCAGATCGGGGTATTCCGAGCGGCCGCGGCTGCCGTTGTAGCGGCCCAGTGCCATGAACAGGTCACCGCGCTCGCGGTCCAGGTAGTGCCGCAGGATGGTGCAGCCAAACCGCAGGTTGGTCTGCATGTGGAACAGCGTGCTGGCGTCGCCATCACCTATCACGCGGGCCCAGAAGGGCATGACCTGCATGTAGCCGCGGGCCCCCGCCGAGCTGATGGCATATTTTCGAAAGCCACTTTCCACCTGGATCAACCCCAGCACCAGGTCAGTCTCCAGCCCGGCACGGCGGGATTCATACCAGACAGCCTCCAGCAGGTCGAGCCGGGTCTGCGTATCGGCTTTCCGCCGCTTGAGCCTGTCGCTCATCGCACCCAGCCAGTTCAGGTAGGCCAGACGCGCCTCAGTGCTGTCGAAGCTGGGTTTGGGTGGCGCCCGGTTGGCGATGGCCGCCGACAAGGCCGTGCGCACGGAGTCGATCAGGGGCTCTTCGAGCTGGGCGCCGGCGTTGGCCGCCGTGGGCAGCATGCCCAGCGCAACGCCCAGACCACCCAGACACGCGCCTGCGCCCGCCCGCGCCAGAAGGGCCAGCGCCTGGCGACGGCTGGCCTGGCCAGCGCAGAGCGCAACACGAGTGCTCATGGACGGCGAGCCAACCAGGCTTCCAGTGGCCAGGGGCGTACGGTTTGGCGGGCTGCCCCCCAGGCGGCTGACCACAGCGCCAGCGTGAGGGCTGCGAGCGCCACCGTACCAGGGTGCCAGCCCCAGCCGGCGCCGCTGAACAACAGCGCACACCAGGCGCTGTGGAAGATGTACACGCTGAGCGTGCGTCGACCCAGGGGCGCCAGGCGTTCCGCCCAGCGGCGCTGCCCACGCGCCCAGCCCTGGGCCGCTGCCGCCGTCAGGCACAGGGCCAGCGGCATGCAGAGAAACGGGCCGACAGCTTCCAGCCACGCGTGGTGCTCGCGGGGCGTCTGTGTACCGAACACCATGGCGGCGCCGTACACCAGGTTCAGCGCCAGCAGCGGCCACAACAGCCGGGTGGCCAGCCACTGGCGTTGCGCCTCCCAACGGCGGTGGGTCAGCCAGCGCAGCCGCCCGGCCGCCACCCCGGTCAGGACCAAGGCCAGGACTATCGGCAAGGCAAACAGCAAACCCAGCAGATTGACCCAGGCGTAAGCGCCCGCGTTGACGCGCCAGAACGCCCACCAGCCTGACACCCCCGCCAGGGTCTTGGAGCTCGCCTGGCCGGCATCCTCTGAGGGTCCGCCACCTCCGAGCAGTGCCATCACGCCCACCAGCACCAGGGGCAGCAGGGTCACCCCGCAAGCCCAGAACCAGGTGCGGCGCAACGTGGCGCGCAGCTGCCGCCAGGGACGTGTGACGTGCCGCAGCGCCAGCAGGCCGCACAGCGCATACAGCGTCAGGATGTCACCGAAGTAGAGCAAGGTGCCATGCAGAACGCCCAGCAGCAGCAGTCGCCACATTCGGCGTCGAGACCGCTGCATCGCCAAGGCGCCCCCGCCGGCCAGTGACCAGACCAGGCCCATGCCAAACAGCGCGGCCAGCAAGGGGTAGGCCTTGCCCTGCAGCAGGCCTGCCTGCAGGCCCTGCACCAGCCAGGCAGCGGCATCTGACTCAGGAACTGCCCGGCCCATCAGCGGCCCTGACGGGGCCCAGGCGTAGCCGGCCGCGTTGACCATCAGCACACCGATGAGCGCGAGGGCACGCAGCGCATCGGGCAGCGGGTGCCGCGCTGCGACGGGCGCTGGTGACGGGGGGCGCACGGCCCTGTCAGGCCAGCAAGCGGGCCTTGAGCAAACCGGCCGCCTCCGCCAACGGCACCTTGTGCGCCGTGGTCTCCGTACGGCCCTGCAGCTCGAGCAGGCCTTCCTTCAGGCCCTTGTCGGACACCACCAGCCGCTGCGGGATGCCGATGAGCTCCCAGTCGGCAAACATGGCGCCCGGGCGCTCGCCCCGGTCGTCCAGCAGGACGTCCACGCCCAGCGCCTGCAGTTGGGCGTACAGCTGCTCAGCCGCCTCGCGCACCGCCTCGCTGCGGTCCATGCCGATCGGGCAGATGACGGCCTCAAAGGGCGCCATCGACACCGGCCAGATGATCCCGCGCTCGTCGTGGTTCTGCTCGATGGCCGCGCCCAGCAGACGGGTCACGCCAATGCCATAACAGCCCATCTCGAAGGGCTGGGGCTTGCCCGTCTCGTCGAGGAAGGTGGCGTTCATGGGTTCGCTGTACTTCTTGCCCAGGTAGAACACATGACCCACCTCGATGCCACGCTGGATGGCCAGCACGCCCTGACCGTCGGGAGAAGGGTCACCCTCGAGGACATTGCGGATGTCCGCCACCAGATCGGGCTCGGGGAGATCGCGGCCCCAATTGACGCCGGTGAAGTGGAAGTCGGGTTCGTTGGCACCGCAGATGAAATCGGCCATCGCCGCCACGGTGCGGTCAGCCACCACCTTGACGGGCAAGCGCATGGCCACCGGGCCGAGGTAGCCCGGCTTGCAGCCAAAGTGGTCCTCGATCTCGGCCACGGTGGCAAAGCGGAACCCGGCCTTCAGGCCGGGCAGCTTGCCGGTCTTCACTTCATTGAGGGAATGGTCGCCCCGCACCAGCAGCAGCCACACCGTGGTGCTGACCACGTCACCGGCCTCGTTCAGGGTGTCGGTGGCCAGCACCAGCGATTTCACCGTGGACTGCAGCGGCACACCCAGCAGCGCAGCCACGTCTTCACAGGTGCTCTTGGCGGGTGTGCGGGTCTTGACCATCGGTGCGCCGGGCGCTGCACGCGGCGCTGCCGGGGCCACGGCCTCGGCCATCTCGATGTTGGCCGCGTAGGACGAATCCGGGCAGTAGACGATCGCATCTTCACCGGTGTCGGCGATCACCTGGAATTCCTGCGACAGGTCGCCGCCGATGGCGCCGGAATCGGCAGCCACGGCGCGGTAGCGCAGGCCGAAGCGGTCAAAGATGGCGCCATAGGCGCGTGACATGGCCTCGTAGCTCCTGGCCGCGCCGGCGGCGTCGCGGTCAAAGGAGTAGGCGTCCTTCATCGTGAACTCGCGTCCGCGCATCAGGCCGAAACGCGGCCGGCGTTCGTCGCGGAACTTGGTCTGGATGTGGTAGAAATTCTTGGGCAGCTGCTTGTAGCTGCGCAATTCCTGGCGTGCGATGTCGGTGACGGCCTCTTCGCTGGTGGGCTGGATCACGTAGTCACGCTCATGGCGGTCCTTCACGCGCATCAGCTCGGGCCCCATCTTGGCGAAGCGGCCCGTTTCTTCCCACAGCTCGGCCGGCTGCACCACAGGCATCAGCAACTCGACGGCACCCGCCTTGTTCATCTCGTCGCGGATGATGGTCTCGACCTTGCGGATCACGCGCAGGCCCATCGGCATGTAGTTGTAGATGCCCGCGGCCAGCCGCTTGATCATGCCGGCCCGCAACATCAGGCGGTGGCTCACGATCTCTGCATCGGCGGGCGCTTCCTTGAGCGTGGAGATGAAGAAGGAACGGGCTTTCATGGCTCGCGGCAGTCTCGGCACTCGCGCCGGTTGGGGTGATGAGGAAGTCAGCCCGGGACGATCAGGCAAACACAGCGTGCGGGCATGTGCGGCGGACACCCCCAACGAAGCGCCGGCCGGTGTGAACTTTCACCGCGGCATCGCCGGTGGACATGCGGGAAAGCCAGACTCCACGCCGCATCGCGATGAACCATCCCGGTGCAATAATGACTTCAGTTCAGAAATTGAGGATTGATTATGCTCGACCGGGAAGGCTTCAGGCCCAACGTCGGCATCATCCTGCTCAACGGGCGAAATCAGGTTTTTTGGGGCAAGCGTCTGAAGACGCACTCCTGGCAGTTCCCGCAGGGGGGCATCAAGCACGGAGAAACGCCTGAGCAGGCGATGTTTCGTGAACTGCATGAAGAAGTTGGGCTGCTGCCGGAACAGGTGCAGATCGTCGCGCGAACGCGCGACTGGTTGCGTTACGAAGTCCCTGACCACTTCATCCGCAGGGAAGCGCGCGGCCACTACCGGGGCCAGAAACAGATCTGGTTCCTGCTGAAGATGCTGGCACGCGACAGCGACATGAACCTGCGCGCGACCGATCACCCCGAGTTCGACGCCTGGCGCTGGAATGACTACTGGGTACCGCTGGACATGGTCATCGAGTTCAAGCGGGGCGTCTACGAGCTCGCATTGACGGAACTGGCCCGTTTCCTGCCCAAGCTGAACCACCACAACCGCTACCTGCGCGGCGCACCTCGCCTGGCGGCGAGCCGCCGGCTGGCAGACGACCCGTCGCTGGTGCCGCCTGACGGCACACCACCGGCGCTGCCGCCCGACGGAACGGTGGCTAACTGACGACCATGTTGTCGCGGTGGATGAGCTCCGGCTCGTTGGCGTAACCCAAGAGCGCCTCGATCTGCCCTGAGGGCTTGCGCGCAATGAGCCTGGCTTCGGCGGCCGAGTAGTTGGCCAGCCCTCGAGCGATCTCCAGGCCGTCCGGGCCGGTCACGGCGATCACGTCGCCGCGGGCGAATTCGCCGCTGACGTCTGTCACGCCAATGGGCAGCAGGCTCTTGCCTTCGTCGCGCAACTTGATCACGGCGCCTGCATCCACCTGCACCGTTCCACGCAACTGCAGGTGATCGGCCATCCACTGCTTGCGCGCGGCCAGTTTGGGGGTATCGGCCTGAAGCAGCGTGCCAATGGCTTCGCCCTCGCACAGGCGAAGCAGCACATCGACTTCACGACCCCATGCGATCACGGTGCTCGCGCCGCTGCCTGCTGCCCGCTTGGCCGCCAGGATCTTGGTCAGCATGCCGCCGCGACCAATGCTGGAGCCCGCGCCCCCGGCCATGCGCTCGAGTTCAGGATCGCCGGCACGGGCTTGGTGCACAAACGCGGCCGCAGGCTCCTTGCGGGGGTCAGCGGTGTAGAGGCCCTGCTGATCGGTCAGGATGACCAGTGCGTCGGCCTCGACCAGGTTGGCCACCAACGCACCCAGCGTGTCGTTGTCGCCGAATTTGATCTCGTCGTTGACCACCGTGTCGTTTTCGTTGATGACCGGAATCACCCGCAGCCGCAGCAGCGTCAGCAGCGTGGAGCGGGCGTTCAGGTAGCGCTCACGGTCGGCCAGATCAGCGTGGGTCAGCAGCACCTGTGCACTGGCCATGCCGTGGCTGCGCAATTGGGTCTCGTACATCTGCACCAGACCCATCTGCCCAACCGCCGCGGCGGCCTGCAACTCGTGAAGCTCCTTGGGCCTGGCCGCCCAACCCAGACGCTTCATCCCTTCGGCGATGGCACCGCTGGAGACCATCACCACCTCGCGGCCCGAGGCCGCCAGCGCCGCCAACTGGCGCGACCAGTTGCCGATGGCCTGCGCATCCACACCCCGGCCTTCGTCGGTCACGAGGCTGGAGCCGACCTTGACGACGATGCGCCGCGCCTGGCGCAGGATGTCACTCATCGGCCGCCTCCACCCCCGGTTCATCAAAGCGCTGATCGGGGATGACCACCGGGTTGCGCTGCCGCGACACATGCTCGAACGTGGCGTGAAGCAAGGGCGACAGGCCTTCACGGGCCAGGGCCGAGACGGCAAAGACCGGCCCCTTCCAGCGCAGGCGCCGCACGACGTCCTTCACGCGGGCGGCACGCTCTTCGGCCGGAATCATGTCGATCTTGTTGAGGACCAGCCAGCGGGGCTTGGCATGCAGGGCGGGGTCGTAGAGCTTCAGCTCCTTGGCCAGCGCGCGGGCCTGGGCCACCACATCGATGCTGTCGTCAAACGGCGCCAGGTCAATCACGTGCCACAGCAATTCCGTGCGCTGCAGATGGCGCAGGAACTGGTGGCCGAGGCCGGCGCCCTCGGAGGCACCTTCGATCAGGCCGGGAATATCGGCCACGACAAAACTCTGCTCAGGCCCCACCCGTACCACGCCCAAGTTCGGGTGCAAGGTGGTGAATGGGTAGTCGGCAATCTTGGGCCTGGCGTTGGAGATGGCCGAGATCAGTGTCGACTTGCCCGCATTGGGCATGCCCAGCAGGCCGACGTCGGCCAGCACGCGCAGCTCGAGCTTGAGGTGCCGCGATTCACCGGGCCACCCGGGCGTCTTCTGACGCGGTGCGCGGTTGGTGCTGCTCTTGAAGTGCAGGTTGCCAAAACCGCCATCCCCGCCCTTGGCCACCAGCACCGGAACGCCGGGCTCCAGCAGCTCGTGCAGCTTGTCGCCCGTCTCGGCGTCCCGAATGATGGTGCCCACCGGCATGCGCAGCACGATGTCCTTGCCTGCGGCGCCGAACTGGTCAGAGCCGCGGCCCGACTCGCCATTCGGCGCGTCGTGGCGCCGCGCGTAGCGGTAGTCGATCAAGGTGTTCAGGTTGAGGTCGGCCACCGCGTAGATGCTGCCCCCGCGACCACCGTTGCCGCCGTCGGGGCCGCCAAACGGAATGAACTTCTCGCGCCGGAAACTCGCACAGCCGGCACCGCCGTTGCCAGCGGCGACATCGATGGTGGCTTCGTCGACGAATTTCATCAGAGGGTCCTGGTGCAGAAACGACAAGCCCCGGCTGGGCCGGGGCTTCACGGGCGGAGGTCGCCGCGGGCGACGCTCAGGCCGCCGTGACGATCACCGTCTGGTGGTTCAGCGGGCCCTTGACAGCAAAGCTGACTTGGCCATCGACCAGCGCGAACAGCGTGTGGTCACGCCCCATGCCGACGTTCGGGCCGGCATGGAACCGGGTGCCACGCTGGCGCACGATGATCGAACCGGCGGAGATGACCTGGCCGCCATACACCTTCACGCCCAGCATCTTCGGTTTGCTGTCGCGGCCGTTGCGTGTTGAGCCGCCGCCTTTTTTCTGTGCCATGGTGTGTCGCTCCTTACTTCTTGACGCCGCCGACGAGCTCGTCGGTCAGCTTCTTGAACTCGTCCAGCTTGCCGTCGCGCAGCAGCGCGGCCTGCTGGGGCCAGGTGGCCGTGTTGGCCAGCGCAAAACGGCCGCCCGATGCCTTGAGCATCGCGGTGATGTCGTCGGCGTTCGCTTCAGCCAGCTTGGCGAAGCTGGTGATGCCGTTGTCGGCCAGCACCTTGGCGATCTTCGGACCAATGCCCTCGATCAGCTCGATGTCGTCCTTGCCACCCCGCTGGGGTGCGAGCGATACCGGAGCCGGCATGGCCGCCAGGGCCTCGCCACCGGCGCCGTCGCCGATCGCGGCCACAAACAGTTCGGTGAACGATTGGCGGTGACCGCCGTGCTTCTGGTAGTGCTTGCGACGGCGCATCTTGAAGATGCGAACCTTGTCGTGCCGGCCTTGAGCCAGCACCGTGGCCTTGACACTGGCACCCGCGACCCAGGGCGCTCCAATCTTCACGTCTGCGCCGCTACCCACGGCGAGAACCTGTTCGATGGTGATGTCCTGGCCCACGTCCGCAGCAATCTGTTCTACCTTGATCTTGTCGCCGGCTGCAACCTTGTATTGCTTGCCACCGGTTTTTATGACCGCGTACATGTGAAACCTCATTGAAGGAAAACGCTCTTCGTCATTCGCCGGGCTGGCGTTTGTGCGTTGAGCAAGGCTCCGCCCAAAAAAAGCGAAGCCCGCGATTATAGCCATGTGCAGCTGCGTGTCCAAACGCTCAGCAACCCGAAAGCCAGTGCCCGCGGGCAGGGTCCCCAGGGAGACCCCCACAGGTTCCTATAATGGAAAACCTTCACCGCACACCGCCTCCGTGCTTACCACCTCTGTTGCAATCGGTGACGACTTGATCTCCATCGACACCGCCATGCAACGGGTCGATGCGGTGATCCGCGAGCGCCTGGCATCACGCGTGGCGCTGATCGACCAGATCTCGCACTACATCGTGAATGCGGGCGGCAAGCGCATTCGGCCGCGCCTGGTGCTGCTGTTTGCACAGGCTTTCGGCTACGAGGGCTCGGCACGCTATGAATTGGCTGCCACGGTGGAATTCATCCACACGGCCACGCTGCTGCACGACGACGTCGTCGACGAATCCTCGCTGCGCCGCGGCCGCTCGACGGCCAATGCCCTGTTTGGCAATGCGGCCAGCGTGCTGGTCGGCGATTTCCTCTACTCCCGCGCCTTTCAGATGATGGTGTCGGTGAACAACATGCGGGTGCTGTCGGTGCTGGCCGACGCCACCAACACCATCGCCGAAGGCGAGGTGCTGCAGCTGATGAACATGCACGACCCTGACCTCGCCGTCGAGGACTACCTCAGGGTCATCCGCTTCAAGACCGCCAAGTTGTTCGAGGCCAGCGCTCGCCTGGGTGCCATCCTGGGTGGTGCCCATCTGGCCCTGGAAGAGGGGTGTGCCGACTACGGGCGCGCCCTGGGTACGGCCTTCCAGTTGGTCGATGACCTGCTCGACTACGCCGGCAACTCCGACGAGCTCGGCAAGAACGTGGGCGATGACCTCCGCGAAGGCAAGCCCACATTGCCCTTGCTGGTGGCCATGGCGCGAGGCACGGCCGCCGAACGACAGGTGATCCGCCATGCCATCGAGCAGGGCGAAGTCGAACGCCTGCCGGAGATTGTGGGCATCGTGCGCCGTACCGGCGCCCTGGAAGCGACGCGCGCGGCGGCTCAGGCTGAGGCCGACGTGGCCATCGAACGACTGCGCGACCTACCCCACGGAACCGCGCGCGAGGCTCTGCTAGAATTGTGTGTTCGGTCGGTACAGCGGTCCTTCTAGCCCCCGCGTCCTTCCATCGGGGTGTAGCTTAGCCTGGTAGAGCGCTACGTTCGGGACGTAGAGGCCGGAGGTTCGAATCCTCTCACCCCGACCAGGGCTTTTCGCCTCGTCCCACAGGCGCCCTCGGCTGCGCAATGCAGGCCAACATGGCAGTGCAGGCAGTGATTGGCCGGGCGCGGTCCACCAGTCGTTGCAAAGTGATTCAACGCCTGCCGTCAGGAATGCAACCGACTGCGCGATGATCGCGGGTGGCCAATCGCCCCGCCAAGCAAGGCCGGCACCACCGTTCCACCTGACTCCCCATGCCCGCTGACACGATCGCCGAATCCGCCGCCAGCGCCCTCTCGGGCGTGGCCCGCGTGTTGGTACATGCCGGCAAGCTGTCCCAGAAAGCGGCCGAAGACCTCGTGCGCCAGGCCCGCGACAAGCGGGTGAGCTTTGTCCAGGCGGTGCTGAATTCAGGGGCGGTGAGACCGGCCGATCTGGCACACACCCTTTCGTCTGCGCTGGCACTCCCGCTGATCGACCTGAACGCCGTTGACTTCGAGCGTGTGCCGCGCAACATCGTCGACGCCAAGATGGCCGCGCAGTACCAGGTGGTGGTGCTCGGCCGACGGGGCAGCCGGCTGTTCATCGGCGCGGCCGACCCCACCGACCAGGAGGCGGCTGAACGCATCAAGTTTGCAACCCAGCTCACACCAGAGTGGGTGGTGGTGGAGCAGGACAAGCTCCAGCGAATGCTGGACAGCCATGGCGCCAGCGTCTCCGAAACCCTGGACTCCATCGCCGGCGCCGACTTCGACTTCGAGGTCACCGAGGAAACCGGCGCCGGTGCCGAATCACCGGAAACCGTGGCCGAAGTGGAGGACGCACCGGTGGTGCGCTTCCTGCAGAAGATGCTGATCGACGCGATCAACATGCGCGCCTCCGACCTGCACTTCGAACCCTACGAGAACACCTACCGCGTGCGTTTCCGCATCGACGGAGACCTGCGCGAGATCACGCAGCCGCCGATTGCCATCAAGGACAAACTGGCCTCTCGCATCAAGGTCATCAGCCGGCTGGACATCTCCGAGAAACGTGTGCCGCAGGACGGCCGCATGAAGCTGAAGTTCGGGTCAAAGTCCATCGACTTCCGCGTCAGCACCCTGCCCACGCTGTTCGGCGAAAAGATCGTCATCCGAATCCTGGATTCCTCCTCGGCCAAGCTGGGCATCGAAGCCCTGGGCTACGAGAAAATCGAGAAGGACCGGCTGATGCACGCCATCCGCCGCCCTTACGGCATGATCCTCGTGACAGGCCCCACGGGCTCGGGCAAGACGGTGTCGCTCTACACCTGCCTGAACATCCTGAACCAGCCGGGCATCAACATCAGCACGGTCGAAGACCCGGCGGAAATCAACCTGCCGGGCATCAACCAGGTGAATGTCAACGACAAGGCCGGCCTGACCTTCGCCGCCGCCTTGAAGTCGTTCCTGCGCCAGGACCCGGACATCATCATGGTGGGTGAGATCCGCGACCTGGAAACGGCCGACATCGCCATCAAGGCCGCACAGACAGGCCACCTGGTGCTGTCCACGCTGCACACCAACGACGCCCCGCGGACACTGACACGCCTGCTCAACATGGGTGTGGCTCCGTTCAACATCGCCTCGAGCGTGCTGCTGATCACCGCGCAGCGCCTGGCCCGCCGGCTGTGTGAAAACTGCAAGACCCCTGCCGACTATCCCACGGAGTCGCTGCTCAAGGCCGGCTTTGCCGAAGCCGATATCGATGGAAGCTGGAAGCCTTACCGGGCTGTCGGCTGTTCTGCATGCAACAACGGATACCGAGGCCGTGTGGGCCTGTACCAGGTCATGCCGATCAGCGAAACGATCCAGCGCATCATCCTGGCTGAAGGCACGGCGCTGGACATCGCAGCGCAGGCCGCCATCGAAGGGGTGCGCGATCTGCGGCAGTCCGGTCTGGTGAAAGTGCGTTCCGGTGTCACGACGCTGGAAGAGGTCATCTCGGTGACCAACGAGTGAACGGGCAGACAGCCTGGGCCATGCCCGGGCTGTTCACAGCAGCAAAGGCAGACATGGCAACAGCACAAGCCCCCGGCGCGGCGGCGCGCAACCTGCGCGCCAAGGAATCGCAGCGCGAGCAGATCTACGAGTGGGAAGGCAAGGACAAGAACGGCAAGCTGCTGCGCGGCGAGATGCGGGCAGGCGGCGAAGCGGTGATCAATGCCACCCTGCGGCGCCAGGGCATCATGGTGACCAAGGTCAAGAAGCGGCGCGTCAGCGGCGGCAAGGCCGTCAAGCAGAAGGATGTGGCCATCTTCACTCGGCAACTCGCCACGATGATGAAGGCAGGCGTTCCTCTGCTGCAGGCATTCGATATCGTCGGCCGGGGCAGCTCCAACCCGCGCCTGACGCGCCTGCTCAACGAGATCCGCAACGACGTCGAGACCGGCACCAGCCTGTCGTCGGCCTTCCGCAAGCATCCGCTGCACTTTGACGCGCTCTACTGCAACCTGGTCGAAGCCGGCGAAGCGGGCGGCATCCTGGAGGCGCTGCTCGACCGCCTGGCCATCTACCAGGAGAAGACGCTGGCCATCAAGAGCAAGATCAAGTCTGCGCTGATGTACCCCATCGCGGTCATGATCGTGGCGTTTGTCGTGATCACCGTGATCATGATCTTCGTGATCCCGGCGTTCAAGGATGTCTTCAGCAGCTTCGGCGCCGACCTCCCCGCGCCAACCCTGTTTGTGATCGCGCTGTCGGAGTTCTTTGTGGCCTGGTGGTGGGCCATCTTCGGCTTCCTGTTTGGCGGCCTCTACTTCTTTTTCCAGGCCTGGCGACGATCCGAGAAGATGCAGATGGTGATGGACCGCCTGATGCTGCGGCTGCCGGTGTTTGGCGGCCTGATCGAGAAGTCAGTCATCGCACGCTGGACCCGGACCTTGTCGACCATGTTTGCCGCTGGGGTTCCGCTGGTGGAGGCGCTGGACTCCGTGGGTGGTGCGTCGGGCAATGCCGTCTATGCCCAGGCCACCGACCAGATCCAGCGGGACGTCTCCACGGGGTCGCCACTGACCACCTCGATGCAGAGCACCAATGTCTTCCCGACCATGGTGCTGCAGATGGCGTCGATCGGCGAGGAGTCGGGCTCGCTGGACCACATGCTGGGCAAGGCGGCCGAGTTCTACGAGGATGAGGTCGACGAGATGGTCAAGGGCCTGTCCAGCCTGATGGAGCCGTTCATCATCGTCATCCTGGGCGGCTTGATCGGCGGCATCGTGGTGTCGATGTACCTGCCCATCTTCAAGCTCGGCGCCGTTGTCTGAGGCGGGAACGCGATGAGCGGCGACCTGTCCTGGTGGGCATCATGGCAAGGTGTGTTGACACCTTGGGGGATGGGCCTGCTGGGTATGCTGGTGGGCAGTTTCCTCAACGTGGTGGTTCACCGGCTGCCCTTGATGCAGGAGCGGCGATGGTGGGGTGATGTGGCTGCCCAGCTCGGCGACGCAGACTCTCACCAGCGCGTGCTGAACCAGCCCCTGCCCACCGCCGCGTCGGGCTTGTCCAAAGCCTTGCAGGCGGCGCTCGACGCGCTGCCTGCACTGGGTCTTGCCCGGCCCCGTTCGCGATGCCCGAAGTGCGGTCACCAGATCCGCTGGTACGAAAACATCCCCGTGTTCAGCTGGCTGTGGCTGCGTGGACGTTGCTCGGCCTGCAAGACAGGCATCTCGGCGCGCTACCCGGCGGTGGAGCTGATGACCGGCGCGGTCTTTGCCGCCTTGGCCTGGCGTTTCGACGCGCAACCGGTGACGCTGCTGTGGTGCACGTTTGCGGCGGTGCTGCTGGCGGCCTCGCTGATCGACTGGGACACCACGCTGCTGCCCGACGACCTGACCTTGCCACTGATGTGGGGCGGGCTTCTGGCCGCCTTGCTGGGTTGGACATTGCCGTTGCCCACCGCCTTGGTGGGCGCGATGGCGGGGTACCTGTCGCTGTGGGGTGTCTACTGGTTGTTCAAGCTGACCACCGGCAAGGAAGGCATGGGCTATGGCGACTTCAAGCTGCTGGCAGCGCTGGGTGCCTGGCTGGGCTGGCAGGCCATCCTGCCCATCCTGCTGATGGCGTCCATCATCGGTGCCGCGGTGGGCCTGGCCATGAAGGCCAGCGGCGCGCTGCGTGAGGGGCGGTATGTGCCCTTTGGCCCCTTCCTGGCAGGCGGCGGGCTGGCGGTGACGCTGCTGGGCCTGCCATTGATCTTTGACTGGCTGGGCTGGCACTGACCGCCCCCGCCGGCGGGCCGTCACAATCCGGCCCGCCATGACCGACACCCCACACCTGCCTTCGCCGGCGCATGCCGAAGACCCGGTCGCCCTGTTGGACCCGGCGATGCGACTGCGCCATATCGGGCTCACGGGAGGCATCGGCAGCGGCAAGAGCACGGTAGCGGGCATGCTGGTGGCATGTGGCGCGGTGCTGGTGGACACCGATGCCATCGCCCGCCAGCTCACCGCCCCGGGTGGCCGCGCCCTGCCGGCGCTGATCCAGGCGTTCGGGCCCGACATCGTCGGAGCTGATCGGGCGCTGAACCGAGATCGCATGCGGCAGCTGGCCTTTGGTGATGCGCAGCACAAGGCGCTGCTGGAAAGCATCCTGCACCCGATGATCGGCGCCGAAGCCCAGGCCCAGGCCCACGCCGCCGGACCAGCAGCCTATGTGGTCTTCGACGTCCCGCTGCTCAGCGCCTCCAGCCATTGGCGCGCCCGCGTCCACCGGGTGTTGGTGGTCGATTGCAGCGAAGCGACCCAACGGGCCCGTGTGGTGGCCCGCAATGGCTGGCCGCCTGAAGTGGTCGACAAGGTGATGGCGCAGCAGGCCTCTCGCACGCAGCGCAGGCGCCTGGCGGATGCGGTGATCTACAACGACGGCTTGGGCCTGACACAGTTGCGCGCCGAGGTGCAGGCACTGTGGGCCGACTGGACACACCCGCGGGCGACTCAACCCGCACATCCAGCGCCCCAGGCAGGCCCCGAAGACACGGCTTGACACGCCCGTGCAGAGCAGTCACACGAGCCCTGTGAAACAATCTTGACGCGTGTTGTTGCGCAGCAGGCGGGTCTGTCTCACGGTGTCGCTGTACGAGTTTCCATTCAACGAAGGCACCCGGACCATGCTTCGCCTGGAGCAGCTCTTTGAGCGCCTGGGCGCCCTGGTGGCCCGCGATTCCGCCATTGACCACCATTTTGCGCTGCAGACGCTTTTCGAGATCGTCGACGTGGCTGCGCGGGCAGACCTGAAGTCCGACCTGCTCAAGGAGCTGGAACGGCACCGCACACGCCTGGAAGGTTTTCGCGACAACCCGCACATCGACATGGAGCCCCTGCTCGATGCCCTCACCCGCATCGAACGCGCCTACGCCCCGCTCCAGGCCTCACCGGGCAAGGCTGGCCAGAGCCTGATGGCCAACGAATGGCTGATGGCCGTGCGCAGCCGCATCGCCATCCCCGGCGGCACCTGCGCCTTTGACCTGCCGGCGTACCATGCCTGGCAGCAGGGGCCGGCCGCCGTGCGCCGGGCCGACCTGGAACGCTGGTCAGCCACCCTGGCGCCCATGGCGCGGGCCCTGTGGGTTCTGCTGTCACTGCTGCGCGATGGCGCCCGCGCCCAGCGCGTGGCCGCACCCGGCGGGGTGTTCCAGCAGCGCCTGCCCGAGGGCCGCCAGTACCAACTGCTGAGACTGAACCTGCCCGACGGTGACGAGCGGGTGCCCGAAATCAGCGGCCACCGTCTGATGGTGTCCGTCAGGCTGATGCGCAGCGACGCAGAAGGCCGTCTCAAGTCGGCCAGCGAGGATGCGAGCTTCGACCTCGCACTGTGCGCGTAATGTTCTCTCCCCGACCCTTGCACGACCATGACCGACACCGGCGCTGCCCGTCCGACACGCACCGTGCGCTGCCCCAACTGCAGCGGCCCCGCCCTGTACGACGAGCGCAACCGCTGGCGCCCGTTCTGCAGCGAAGCCTGCCGTCGCCACGACCTGGGCGCCTGGGCGAGTGAGAACTACCGCGTGGCGGCCGACGCCCCACCCGACGGCGCCCCCTCTGACGCCACACCCCCTGACCGCTCAATTCCGTGACAGGTTGCGGGATTCAGGCCGGCGCCCCTTGAAGACGCCCAAGCCGTCCCTATAATTCGTTCTGCTAGCACTCGTCGAGTGCGAGTGCTAACGGTTCCAGGTGAGCGGTGCCGCACCCCGTGCAGAAGCCCGAACCTGGTCTCCGGGCGCCCAAACCCTTGGGCGCTTTCTTCCCCTTGCACTGTCCCTGTTTCTCTAGGAGATGACATGAAACTTCGTCCGTTGCACGACCGCGTGGTCGTCAAGCGTCTGGAAAACGAAACCAAGACCGCCTCGGGCATCGTGATCCCCGACAACGCCGCCGAAAAGCCTGACCAAGGCGAAGTGCTGGCTGTCGGCCCGGGCAAGCGCAACGACAAGGGCGACTTCGTGGCCCCGAACGTCAAGGTCGGTGACCGCGTGCTGTTTGGCAAGTACAGCGGCCAGACCGTGAAGGTCGACGGCGACGAACTGCTCGTCATGCGCGAAGAAGACCTGTTTGCGGTCGTCGAGAAGTAATTCCCGCCCCGCACACCCCTGAATACCTGATTCGGAGAGATATCACATGGCAGCAAAAGACGTAATTTTTGGCGCGGATGCGCGCCATCGCATGGTTGAAGGCGTGAACATCCTGGCCAACGCGGTCAAGGTCACGCTGGGCCCCAAGGGCCGCAACGTGGTGCTCGAGCGTTCCTTCGGCGCCCCCACCGTCACCAAGGACGGTGTCTCGGTGGCCAAGGAAATCGAGCTCAAGGACAAGCTGCAGAACATGGGCGCGCAGATGGTCAAGGAAGTCGCTTCCAAGACCAGCGACCTGGCTGGCGACGGCACCACCACCGCTACGGTGCTGGCCCAGTCCATCGTGCGCGAAGGCATGAAGTACGTGGCCGCGGGCATGAACCCGATGGACCTCAAGCGCGGCATCGACAAGGCTGTAACCGCCCTGGTTGAAGAGCTGAAGAAGACCACCAAGCCCACCACCACCAGCAAGGAAATCGGCCAGGTTGGCTCGATCTCCGCCAACAGCGACGCCTCCATCGGCGAAATCATCGCCAGCGCGATGGACAAGGTTGGCAAGGAAGGTGTCATCACCGTCGAAGACGGCAAGAGCCTGAACAACGAGCTGGATGTCGTCGAAGGCATGCAGTTCGACCGCGGCTACCTGTCGCCTTACTTCATCAACAACCCCGAGAAGCAGGTTGCCATCCTGGACAACCCGTTTGTGCTGCTGTTCGACAAGAAGATCAGCAACATCCGTGACCTGCTGCCCACGCTGGAGCAGGTGGCCAAGGCCAGCCGTCCGCTGCTGATCATCGCCGAGGAAGTGGAAGGCGAAGCCCTGGCCACGCTGGTGGTCAACACCATCCGCGGCATCCTGAAGGTCGTGGCCGTCAAGGCGCCTGGCTTCGGCGACCGCCGCAAGGCCATGCTGGAAGACATCGCCATCCTGACGGGCGGCAAGGTCATCGCCGAAGAAGTCGGCATGACGCTGGAGAAGGTGCAACTGGCCGATCTGGGCCAGGCCAAGCGCATCGAAGTGGGCAAGGAAAACACCACCATCATCGACGGTGCTGGCAAGGCCGTGGACATCGAAGCGCGTGTCAAGCAGATCCGCGTGCAGATCGAGGAAGCCACGTCCGACTACGACCGTGAGAAGCTGCAAGAGCGCGTGGCCAAGCTGGCCGGCGGTGTGGCCGTCATCAAGGTCGGTGCTGCCACCGAAGTCGAGATGAAGGAAAAGAAGGCCCGCGTGGAAGACGCGCTGCATGCCACCCGCGCTGCCGTGGAAGAGGGCATCGTGGCCGGCGGCGGTGTGGCGCTTCTGCGTGCCCGTTCGGCCATCGGTACGCTCAAGGGCGACAACCACGACCAGGACGCCGGCATCAAGATCGTGCTGCGTGCGGTTGAGCAGCCGCTGCGCGAAATCGTCGCCAACGCGGGTGACGAGCCGAGCGTGGTGGTGAACAAGGTCGTGGCTGGCACCGGCAACTACGGCTACAACGCCGCCACCGGCGAGTACGGCGACATGATCGAGATGGGCATCCTGGACCCGACCAAGGTCACCCGCACCGCGCTGCAGAACGCTGCCTCCGTGGCCAGCCTGATGCTGACGACCGAGTGCATGGTTGCCGAGGCCCCCAAGGAAGACGCTCCCGCCATGCCTGGCGGCGGCATGGGTGGCATGGGCGGCATGGGCATGGACATGTGATCTGCTGACACGAGCAGGGCCTTGGCGCCCTGCGCTGTGTCAACATGCAAGGCCACCTTCGGGTGGCCTTCTTCATGGCCGTACACCTCAGAGACACCGACTCGCTGCTGCTGAGCGAACGCCAGTTGCTCCACGAAGGCGGGGGCAGCTCACGCTGGCACAACTTCGGGCTGTGGCCCGCCCCCGACTACGCCACGGCCTGCCGGGCCCTGGGCCTGGCCGTCGGCACGGCAGCCGGTCTTGGCCCGGGGCAACGGGTGCTCAGCCTGGGGGTGGGTGATGGTGAGGAACTGGCGCTGTGGTCGCAACACTTCGGCTGTGAAGACCTGTCGGCCAGCGACGCTGCCCTGCCTGCGACGCCGGATGACAAGAGCGCCGTCGCGGGCACGGACGCAGCACCCTTCGACGCCATCGTCTGTGTGGATGCGGCCTACCACTTCTCGCCACGCGCGGCGTGGCTGCAAGCCTGCGCCAAGCGGCTGCGCCCGGGCGGACACATCGCCTACACCGACCTGTGTCTGCACAGCCACGGCATCGCCCGCTGGCTGGCCGCACCACTGCTCGGGCCGGTGATGGCGGTGGCGGGGGTAGACCGGCGGCAACTGCTGTCACCGGCCCAACAGGTACAGCGCCTGCTCGAGGCGGGCTTCGAGGACGCGGCATGGCAGGACCTCAGCCAGCCGGTGCTGGATGGTTTCATCGCGTTTGCGGCCGCGCAGGCCGCGCGATTGCGCAGCGCTCGCCACGGCGCGATCCCGGCGGCCTGGCGGCGTGTCAGCACCACCGCGCGGGCCCTGCAGCTGCTCAGGCGCAGCGCCGCCGGCGGCCTGGGCTACGGAGTGCTCAGCGCGCGCGTGCGCACCAGCTCAGCCGACAGCGCCCCGGCGGCCCACTGAGCCGAGGAGATGGCCGACTCCAGCAGCGGCACACCCCGGGCCGCATAGGAGCCGCAGAACCAGATGCGGCGGCCCGGTTCGGCGTGCAGTGCCGCCACCTGAGCCGGCACATCGCGGCTGCGCAGCGTGACCAGCGGCCGCTCAAACGCGGCGCGACCGATCACCAGCGATGGGTCCACAGGGGACGTCGGTGCCACGGTCTGAAAGACATGCGGGGCCGCGCGCAGCGAAGGCTGCACCCGGTTGACCCAGATCGTGGCCATGGCCTGCGCCTGACCCGGCCAGACACCGGCATTGACGGGTGACCACTCGCTGCGCCGGCGCGGCATCACGGCGCGGTCACGGTGGACCAGCACTTCCACGGCGGTGTGCTCCACCCGCGACAGGCACGCGCGCTCCTGCGCCGAGGGCTGTGCCAGCAAGGCCAGCGCCTGACGGGCCGAGGTGGCCAGCACCAGGTGATCGTGGCGCGTCACGTGTCCATCGCCATGGTGCAGGCTGACACCTTGCACATCGGTCCGCACGGCGCGCACATCGGCACCAAAGCGGCAGGTCGCCACCCGCCGCAGCAGCCGCGCGGCCACGTCATCGGCCCCCTGGGCCGCACGCCTGACCGGCTGCCGGGTGACCCCGCGCAGGAGGTAATCGGCCACCACATCGGCCGGGTAAGCCAGCGCCTGCTCGCGGGTGCAGGTGGCCACCGTGCAGACCATGGGCAGCAACAGGTTGTCCACAAAGGCTGGCGGCAAGGCCTCGTCGCGCAGGTAGTCGGCCAGCGTCAGGCTGGCCAGGTCGTCGAGGCTGCGGCTCGCCTGCAGGCGCCGAAGGCCCTTCCAGAAACGCCATGCGCCCTGGGCCATCTGCCGGGCGGGCTGGGCCAGCAGCTCCCAGGGCCAGACCACACCCAGACTGTCATCCCCCAGGGCCAGGTTGCGGTAGCGAAAGAAGCGCCGGCCATCGGCACCAAAGAAACTGGTGGCGTAACTGACCGGCTGCGTAGACACACCCAACTCGTCGTACAGCTTCAGCAAGGTCGGGTAGTAGCCCGGATAGAACACCCGCAGCGGCACGTCGATGCGCTGGCCGACGGCGGCATGGGCGCTGGCGTCGTCCGGCAACCAGACCGACGCGGCAGTGAAGCCAGGTTCATGGTGCTTCTCGTACAGCGTGACGCGGTGCTCACGTCCCAGCGCCCAGGCCGCCGCCAGGCCGGCCAGACCTGTGCCGAGGATGGCGATGTCGGCCGGGCGAGACACGGGTTCAGACAGCGCCATGGGCCCATTGGTGCAGGGCCAGCGCCGCGTCGTCAACGCCCTGGCGCTTCAGCGCTGAAAACAGGCACACGCCGATGTCGGCCTGGTCGCTGGCGATGGCCGACAGCGGTTCCTGGACGGCCTGCAGCACGCGCTGCCCTTCGCTGCGGTTGAGCTTGTCGGCCTTGGTCAGCAGGACCAGCAGCTTCACTTCGCCCGATTGCACGCGCGGCCCCACCCACTGCAGCAGCCGCTCGTCGAGGTCGGTCAGGCCCAGCCGCGAGTCACACATCAGGACAACACCGCTGAGGCTGCGGCGTTCGATGAGGTAATCGGCCATCACCGCCTGCCAGCGCAGCTTGGCGCCCCGTTCGACGGCCGCGTAGCCATACCCCGGGAGGTCAGCCCACAAGGCCGACGGAGCGTCCTTCGGGCCCAGCGCAAACAGGTTGATGTGCTGCGTGCGGCCCGGCGTGCGCGAAGCGAAGGCCAGCCGCTTGTGCTGCGCGAGGGTGTTGATGGCCGTGGACTTGCCGGCATTGCTGCGCCCGACAAAGGCCGTCTCAGGCAGGCTCGATTCGGGCAGCTGGTGCAGCTGCGCCGCGGTGGTGACAAAGCGGGCCGTGTGGGCCCAGGAGAGCGCTTTCTTCGCTGCGTCAGCAGCCGATAGGGTGGGTGCAGGCGGGCCTGCGGGAGCCGCAGGACCAGGGGTCGGCGGTGCTGTTGGTGTCGTGTCAGTAGGGGCGCTCACAAGGCATTGTAAAATCCCCGGGTTTCCGCCTACCTCAAACCTGACCAGGCGCACCCGGCGGCCCGGCACCCACTGACATGAAGTCATTCTTGCAAACGCCTCTGGCCGTTCTGGCCGCAATCCTGATGGCCAGCAGCCCGGTTAGCGCCGCTGAGCCGGCGAAGCCCGCCTTCAAGCCGGACCTCGAAAAAGGCGCCGCCGTCGCGCAGGTCTGCGCAGCTTGCCATCTGGCCGACGGCAACCGCGGCGCCCCGGCGAACCCCATCCTCGCGGGCCAGCACCCCGAATACCTGGTCAAGCAGTTGCAGGAATTCAAGAGCGGCAAGCGCAAGAACGCCATCATGGCGGGCTTTGCCGCCACGCTGAGTGAGGACGACATGCGCCATGTCGCCGCGTTCTACGCCAGCAAGGCAGCCAAGCCGGGCGCCGCCAAGAGCAAGGACACACTGCGCCTGGGCGAGCGCATCTGGCGTGGTGGCATTGCGGACAAGGCGGTGCCGGCCTGTGCCAGCTGCCATGGCCCCACCGGCAAGGGCATCCCGGCCCAGTACCCGCGCATCGCTGGCCAGCATGCCGAATACACCGAGTCCCAGATGGTGGCTTTCCGCTCGGGTGCGCGCGCCAACAACGTGCAGATGAGCCAGATCGCCGCCCGCATGAGCGACCTGGAAATCAAGGCGGTGTCCGACTACGCCGCTGGCCTGCAGTAACAGCGGCTTGGTCGACGCCCGTCGGCCATGAAGCCCTTGATGGCCTGTTGCCGGCGGCAGCAGGCCATTGCTGTTTTTGGGCTTGCTGTAACCTGCGGCCGGGTGTCTGCGAATGGCCCTTGGCGGGCCACTGTCACCCGCCTCACCGGAGCTGTTCCCCATGCGCCACCGCATCGCCCAAGGGCTTGAGTTACCCGCCGCCGAGATCACCCCGCCTTCGCTCTACGCCACGCGCAGACGCTGGCTGCTGAGCGCCGGCTTTGGTGCTGGGTCGGCAGTGCTGGGCCTGAGCCCAGACGCCTTCGCCCAGGCGACAGCGGCCGGGCCCGGCAAACTGGCCAAGTTGGCGGCCTCGCGAAGTGCCGTGGGCGGCGCGTCGACGATGGAAAAGCTCACGCCCTACAACGACGTCACCACGTACAACAACTTCTACGAGTTCGGCACCGACAAGGACGACCCCGCCCGCAACGCCCACACCTTGAAGACCCGCCCCTGGACGGTGCAGGTGGAAGGCGAAGTCAGGAAGCCTCAGACGCTGGACATCGAGACCCTGCTCAAGCTCAGCCCGATGGAAGAGCGTGTCTACCGCATGCGCTGCGTGGAAGGCTGGTCGATGGTGATCCCGTGGGTGGGCTATTCGCTGTCGGAGTTGATCAAGCGGGTGGAGCCGACGGGCAACGCCAAGTTTGTGCAGTTCGTGACCCTGGCCGACCGCGCGCAGATGCCGGGCCTGCGTTCATCGGTGCTGGAGTGGCCGTACGTCGAGGCGCTTCGCCTGGACGAGGCGATGCACCCGCTGACGCTGCTGGCCTTCGGCTTGTACGGTGAAATCCTGCCCAACCAGAACGGCGCACCGCTGCGGCTGGTGGTGCCCTGGAAGTACGGGTTCAAGTCGGGCAAGTCGCTGGTGAAGATTCGCTTCGTGGAGAAGCAGCTGCTGACCAGCTGGGAAAAGGCCGCGCCCCAGGAGTACGGGTTCTACTCCAACGTCAACCCGAAGGTGGACCACCCGCGCTGGAGCCAGGCCACCGAGCGCCGCATTGGCGAGGGTGGGCTGTTTGACAAGAAGCGGCCCACGCTGATGTTCAACGGGTATGAGCCGCAGGTCGGTCAGCTGTACGCCGGCATGGACCTGAAACGACAGTTCTGAACGCCACGGCCCAGCCGTGCCCCCCCCGGCACTGCCGGGGCCCGCCACCCCCGAAAGCCTGCGTGTGAACCGCCTGCTTATGCACCCCGCCGCCAAGCCCGTGGTGGGGCTGCTGTGTGCCCTGCCCTTTCTTCACCTGCTGCTGGGCGCGTTGCAGCTGGGGGGCGTCGAGCTGGGCGCGAACCCGGCAGAGACCTTGATCCGGTCGACCGGGGACTGGACGCTGCGCCTGCTGCTGGCCACGCTGGCCATCACACCCCTGCGTGTGATCACCGGGTGGTCAGCGCTGGCGCGCTATCGGCGGATGCTCGGGCTGTTCGCGTTCTTCTACGGCAGCTGGCACTTTCTGGCCTTCGCCTGGCTGGACATGGGGCTGGACCTGCAAGCCATCCTCAAGGACATCGCCAAGCGGCCCTTCATCCTGGTGGGCAGCGCCGCGCTGCTGCTGATGCTGCCGCTGGCGCTGACCTCGTTCAATGCCGCCATCCGGCGCCTGGGGGCCCGCCGCTGGCAACAGCTGCACCGGCTGGTCTATGCGGTGGCGCTGCTGGGCGTGCTGCACTTCTTCTGGATGCGCACCGCCAAGAACCTGCTGGGTGAGGTGGCCGTCTACGTGGTTGTGCTGGCGGTGCTGCTGGGCTGGCGAGTGTGGCGTTGGCGGCACAAGCCTGGAAGGCCTGAAGCCCCAAGGCCCTAGCGCACCAGCGGCCGGATCTCCACAAAGCCGCCGTCCACCGGCAGCACCTGCCCGGTCATGCGTGACGCGCCGGCTGACAGCAGCCAGGCCATCACCTGCGCCACGTCCTCGGCGCGCTGCACGCCGCCCAGGGGGTATTGGCGCTCAGCCGCCTCGCGCTGGGCCGGCAGCTTCAGCAGGCCCGCGGTCATCGGTGTCTCGGTCATGCCGGGCGCTACGGCATTGATCCGCAGCCCCTGCGCGGCATAGGTGGCCGCCGCACTGCGCACCAGCGCTTCCACGCCGCCCTTGGCCGCCGCGATGGCCTCGTGGTTGGCCACGCCAATACGCGCCACCACCGAACTGACAAAGACGGCGGCCCCAGGCTGCGGCTTCTCACGCAGCGCGTCCACCCAGGCCGCCATCATGAAGCCCGCGCTGTCCAGGTTGATGCGCATCAGCTCGCGCCACTGCTCGGCGCGGGTGCGGTGCAGCGGCGCGATGAGGGTGCTGCCAACGGCGTGCGCCAGGTGCGTGGGCGCGTCGCCCAGCTGTTCGCGACAGGCCTGCACGGCGAGGCGGGCACCCTCGGGCGTGGTGGTGTCGGCCTCGATCCGCAAGGACGCCGGGACATCGGCGAGGGTGCTCGCCTGGCGGCCGACGGCAGCCACCCGCCACCCCTGGGCGTGGAGCTGGCTGGCCAGTGCGCGGCCGATGCCGCCCCGCGCACCGGTGATCAGCACGATCGGGGCCAGGGTGGCGGGGGCGTCGCCGGCGGGGTGGGAGGTCAGTGAGCTGTGGGTCATGGTGTGGGGTGGAATGCCATCGCAGGCGGTGAAGAAGGGTCAGCCGGTGGGCAGCGTGGGGCCTGGTGCGGCCAGTGGCGCGGGGCCATCAGCCACCTGCACCCGAGACCACCAGGCCGAAAACGACGGGAACGGGCGATCAGGGGCGCTGAAGGCCACCGGCTCTGGCTGCAGACCCAGCGCAGTCAGCGCGGGCGCAAGGTGGGGGTCGGCGCGCCCGTGAACCGAACGTGCACTGCGCAGCGCCTGGGCCAACGCCGCCGCAGGGCCGCCCCAGCGCAAGGGCGTGAGCTGGGCCATGCGCTCGGTGACAAAGCGCCAGCGACGGGCGCTCCACGGCCATCGGGCGTGAAAGTCGGTGTCGATCACCGCCACCGGCAGCAACGGGCGGGCGGGGTCTCGCGGCGGGTCGGCCAGGCACCAGGGGTGAATCAGCCAGATGTCGCGCCCGCGCACCGCGTCGGCGTCGGGCGCAATGAAGCTGTCACAGGGCGACCCCCCGGGCGGAAGCGCGTGCACCGCAGGCTCGTCCGACCCTGCCTCGTAACGCCTGCGCCTAGGCACGCCCGGCGCGATGGGCATAGGTTGCCGCGCCATGTCGCCCAGCTGCTCGTAGCCGGTGTCCAGCACCGAGCCCGGCACCCACCAATGCGCCGGTGCATAACGCGCGACATTCTCGGCATTGAACAGGTAGGGCTTGCTGCTGGCCGTACCGGCGACCCATTGCCAGGACAGGTGATTGCTGGCCAGGTCACCGTCCAGCAGATGGGACACCATCCAGTCGGCCCCACAACGCCAGTGCACCTTGCGCAGGTGGACGAGGTAGCTGGCCAGCCACATGCGGGCGTGGTTGTGCAGCCGTCCGGTGGCATGCAGCTCGCTGACGGCCTGGTCGATCACCGCCAGCCCGGTGCGGGCCTGCAGCACATCGGCCGGGATCGCGCGCGCATAAGCCGTCTCGGGCAGCACGCCAGGTCGCAGGTTGCTGAAGATGCGGTCACCCTCGTGGCGCCAGACATGGCGGAACCAGGCCCTCCAGCCCAGTTCGGCCACCAGCTTGTGCCCCGCGTGCAGGTCGTGCCGGCGGCGCAACGCCAGCAGCACCTCGGACAGGGTCAGGAAGCCATGGGTGATGTACGGCGAAAGCCCCGTGACGGCCCCCTGCAGGTGGTTGCGGGTGCGGGCGTAAGCCGCTGGCTGCACGCGGTCCAGGGCGCGCCACGCGGCCTGCGGGGTGGGCATGAGCGGTTCAGGGTGCAAAGGCATGGCCGCCGCCTCGTCGAACAAGGGCAGGCTCTTCATGGGGTCACGGTGACGGCGGGCGGCAGGGTGTCCAGCGCGCCGTCGCGGATGGCCTGCGCGCGGGCGCGGATCTGCACCCGTTCGGGTTCCGCCACCCGCTGAAGGTTGCGCACCTGCATCACAGTGCGTGGGTTGCGGGCCAGAACCGTCTCATGGCGCATGAGGAAGTCCCAGTACAGCGTGGTGAAGGGGCAGGCCTGCTCGCCGGTGCGCTGCGAGGGCTTGAAGCGGCAACGCGCGCACAGCGAGCCGGCGCTCTGCCGCTCGATGTACAGGCCACTGGCGATGTACGGCTTGCTGGCCATCAGGCCGCCGTCGGCCGCCTGGCTCATCCCGAGCGTGTTGGGCAGCTCCACCCACTCGACGGCATCCACGTACACCGACAGGTACCACTCGTGAACGGCCTGCGGGCGAACCCCCAGCAGCAGTGCATACAGCCCGGTCACCATCAGGCGCTGGATGTGGTGGGCATAGCCCAGGCGCAGGGTCTGAACGAGCGCATCGGCCATGCAGGCCATGGGCGTTCGGCCGGTCCAGTAGAACGCCGGCAGCGGCTCCTGGGCGTCCCAGGTGTTGAGCGCCGTGTAGCCCGGCATCTGCTGCCAGTAGATGCCGCGCACGTACTCGCGCCAGCCCAGGATCTGCCGGATGAAACCTTCGGCGCTGGCCAGGCTCACGCTCCCCGCCCGCCAGGCCTGCTCGGCCGCACGCACCACTTCCAGTGGATTCAGCAGTTTGAGGTTCAACGCCGCCGACAGCTGCGAGTGCCACAGCCACGGCTCGGCCGGCCACAGCGCGTCCTGCCAGCGGCCGAAGTGCACCAGACGCTCGTCGATGAAACGGGCCAGCGCCTGAAGTGCCTGCGCACGGGTGACGGGCCAGGCAAAGGTGGCCAGCTCGCCGACGTGGGTGGGGAA
>JAJTDE010000156.1 GCA_021298085.1 Rubrivivax sp. | reverse complement strand
AGACCACCCCGAAAAGGCTCTGGGCACCACGGCCGAATTTGCCAAGAAGAACCCCAACACCTGCCGCGCGGTGATCGCCGCCATCCTGGAGGCCGGCCGCTGGATCGACGCGGGCCTGCTGAACAAGAACAAGATGGCCGAGACGATCGCCGAGAAGGCCTATGTCAACACCTCGGTGGACGCCATCAACCAGCGCATCCTGGGCCGCTACCAGAACGGCATGGGCAAGACCTGGGACGACCCCAACCACATGAAGTTCTTCAGCGATGGTGCGGTCAACTTCCCTTACCTGTCAGACGGCATGTGGTTCCTCACCCAGCACAAGCGCTGGGGCCTGATGAAGGAGCACCCCAACTACCTGGCGGTGGCCAAGGCCATCAACCAGACCGAACTCTACAAACAAGGGGCGGCGGCGGCCAAGGTGGCGCTGCCCAAGAGCGACATGCGCAGCAGCAAACTCATCGATGGCGTGGTCTGGGACGGCAAGGACCCGGCCAAGTACGCCGACAGCTTCAAGGTGCGCGCGGCCTGAGGCCCACGTCCAGCGGGTCTGTCACCCACTGTCAACCGATCTAGCAAGGGAGCACTGCCCATGGTCTCAGCTGTCTTTCATTCGCCGGGCGATGCCGCCGCGGCTTTGCGCGACGCCAAGCTCGCGGCTGAGGCCGCCCCCGTGGCAGTGCCCGCGGCACCCGCGGTGCGGCCCCGACGCGAGCGGGACCCCATCGACTGGAAAGCCTGGGCCGGCCGCGTGCTGGCCCCCATGGCGGGCCTGGCCCTGCTGATCAGCGTGTGGGGGTTGCTGACCAGCAGCGGGGGCACCTTTCCCACGCCGGCTGCCACCTTCGATGCCGCCGTCAAGCTCTTTGCCGATCCGTTCTACCGCAACGGTCCGAATGACCAGGGCATTGGCTGGAACGTGCTGAATTCGCTGGAGCGGGTGGGCCTGGGCTTCGGGCTGGCCGCGCTGGTGGGCATTCCGCTGGGCTTCATCATCGGCCGCTTCGCGACGGTGAATGCGATGTTCTCGCCCATCATCAGCCTGCTCAAGCCGGTCTCGCCGCTGGCCTGGCTGCCCATCGGCCTGCTGGTGTTCAAGTCGGCCAACCCTGCGGCCATCTGGACGATCTTCATCTGCTCGATCTGGCCCATGGTCATCAACACCGCGGTGGGGGTGCAGAAGGTCCCGCAGGACTACCTCAACGTGGCGCGGGTGCTCAACCTCAGCGAATGGCGCATCGCCACCCGCATCCTGTTGCCGGCGGTGATGCCCTACATGCTCACCGGAGTGCGCCTGAGTGTCGGCACGGCCTGGCTGGTGATCGTCGCCGCCGAGATGCTGACGGGCGGCGTGGGCATCGGCTTCTGGGTCTGGGACGAGTGGAACAACCTCAACGTGGCCCACATCATCATCGCCATCTTTGTCATCGGCTTTGTCGGCCTGCTGCTCGAGTGGGTGCTGCTGGCCGTGGCGCGGCGCTTCGAGTACGGCGCGCACTGAGCCTGCCACTGCGCCAACCAACACAAGGGTTTGACATGAAACCGATGCTCCAGATCGAACAGGTGGGCAAGACCTTTGCCACCCAGCGCGGCCCGTTTGTGGCGCTGCGCGACATCAACCTGCAGGTGGCCCGCGGCGAGTTTGTGTCGCTGATCGGCCACTCGGGCTGCGGAAAGAGCACGCTGCTGAACCTGGTGGCCGGGCTGACGACACCCAGCACGGGCCATCTGCTGCTGGACAACCGCGAGTTGAAGGGCCCTGGCCCTGACCGTGGCGTGGTGTTCCAGAACCATTCGCTGCTGCCCTGGCTGAGCTGTACCGACAACGTCTACCTGGCGGTGGAGCGTGTCTTCGCCGGCAAGGAAAGCCGTGCTCAGCTCAAGCAGCGTTCGCTGGCGGCGCTGGAACTGGTGGGCCTCACCCACGCCAAGGACAAGCTGCCGGGTGAGATCAGCGGCGGCATGAAGCAGCGCGTGGGCATCGCCCGAGCCCTGGCCATGGAGCCCAAGATGCTGCTGATGGACGAGCCCTTCGGCGCCCTGGATGCGTTGACACGTGCGCGGCTGCAGGACGAGCTGATGAAGATCGTCGCCGCCACGGGCTCCACCGTGATGATGGTGACACACGATGTGGATGAGGCGGTGCTGCTGTCTGACCGCATTGTGATGATGACCAACGGCCCGGCCGCCACCATCGGCGACGTGCTGAGCGTCCCGCTGCCACCCGTGCGCGAGACGCCGCGCAAGCGCCTGGAACTGGCGCATGAGCCGAAGTACCTGCAAGCCCGCGAAGCCGTGCTGGAGTTTCTCTACAACAAGCAGGCGCACGTGGAGAAGGAAGCGGCATGAAGCGGGATGCGCTCCCCCCAGGCCAGCGGCTGAAGCTGGTCGTTGTCGGCAACGGCATGGCCGGTGTGCGCGCGGTCGAGGAACTGCTCAAGCTGGCGCCCGAGCTCTACGACATCAGCATCGTTGGCAGCGAACCCCACCCCAACTACAACCGCATCCTGCTGTCGCCCGTGCTGGCGGGCGAGCAGACGCTGGACGAGATCGTCCTGAACCCGTTGAGCTGGTATGTCGACAACGGCATCACGCTGCACACCGGCCACACCGTGCAGCAGATCGACCGCGTCAGGCGCCAGGTGGTGGCCATCTCCGCCAGCGGCGCCACGCTGGAGGCCCCGTACGACCGCCTCCTGCTGGCCACCGGCTCCAACCCCTTCGTCCTGCCCGTGCCGGGCAAGGACTTGCCCGGTGTCATCAGCTACCGCGACATCGCCGACACCCAGGCCATGATCGATGCCGCGGCCCGCTACCGCCATGCGGTGGTCATCGGCGGCGGGCTGCTGGGGCTGGAGGCGGCCTTTGGCCTGCTCAAGCGGGGCATGCAGGTCACGGTGGTGCACCTGATGCCCTGGCTGATGGAGCGTCAGCTGGACGAGACCGCCGGCCAGCTGCTGCAGCACTCGCTGGCGCAGCGTGGCATCGGCTTCGAGATGGGCGCCCAGACGGCGGCGCTGCTGCCCGGCGAGGAAGGCCGCGTGGGTGCCGTGCAGCTCAAGGATGGCCGGCAGATCCCGGCCGACCTGGTGGTGATGGCCGCGGGCATCCGGCCCAACACCGCGCTGGCCGAAAGCGCCGGCCTGCTGTGCCAGCGCGGCATCGTCGTCACCGACACGATGCAGACGGTGACCGACCCGCGCATCTGGGCCGTGGGTGAATGTGCCGCCCACCGCGGCATCGCCTACGGCCTGGTGGCACCGCTCTTCGAACAGGCCAAGGTGCTGGCCACGCACCTGGCCGAGCTGGGCATCGGCCGCTACACCGGCAGCCAGACCAGCACCAAGCTGAAGGTCACCGGCATCGACCTGTTTTCGGCCGGCCACTTCATGGGCGGCGAGGGCTTCGACGACATCGTGCTGAGCGACCCCACCGCCCCGAATGGCGGTGTCTACAAGAAGCTGGTCATCCAGAACGACCGGCTGGTGGGTGCCTGCCTGTACGGCGACACGGTGGATGGCAGCTGGTACTTCAAGCTCATCCGCGAGGGTCGCAGCATCGCCGACCTCCGCGACACGCTGATGTTTGGCGAAGCCGGCTCCAACATCGGCGACGTCGGCCACCAGGGGCAGAACAAGGCCGTGCTGATGGCCGACAGCGACGAGGTCTGCGGCTGCAACGGCGTCACCAAGGGCGCCATCTGCAAGGCCATCAAGGACAAGGGCCTGTTCTCGCTGGACGAGGTGCGCAAGCACACCAAGGCCAGCGCCAGCTGTGGCTCCTGCACCGGGTTGGTGGAGCAGCTGCTGATGGCCACCGCCGGCGGTGACTACAGCGCGGCGCCCACGCAGAAGGCCCTGTGCGGCTGCACCGACCACAGCCACCAGACGGTGCGCGAGGCCATCAAGCGAGAGCATTGGCTGACGATTGCCGACGTCTACGCCGGCCTGCAGTGGCGCACGCCCAACGGCTGTGCCAGCTGCCGCCCGGCCATCAACTACTACCTGATCAGCACCTGGCCCAAGGAGGCCCAGGACGACCCGCAGAGCCGCTTCATCAACGAACGCAGCCACGCCAACATCCAGAAGGACGGCACCTACAGCGTGATCCCGCGCATGTGGGGCGGCGAGACCACTGCCGACGAGCTGCGCCGCATCGCCAACGCGGTGGACAAGTTCCAGATCCCCACCGTGAAAGTCACGGGCGGCCAGCGCATCGACTTGCTCGGCATCAAGAAGGAAGACTTGCCGGCCGTCTGGAAGGAGATCGGCATGCCCAGCGGCCACGCCTATGCCAAGGCGCTGCGCACCGTGAAGACCTGTGTGGGCAGCGAGTGGTGCCGCTTTGGCACGCAGGACAGCACGCAGATGGGCAAGGACCTGGAACGCGCGCTGTGGCGCATGTACGCGCCGCACAAGGTGAAGCTGGCCGTCAGCGGCTGCCCGCGCAACTGCGCCGAGGCCGGCATCAAGGATGTGGGCGTCATTGGTGTCGACTCGGGTTGGGAGTTGTACGTGGCCGGCAACGGCGGCATCAAGACGGAAGTGGCGCAGTTCCTGTGCAAGGTCAAGACGCCCGAGGAGGTGCTCGAATACAGCGGCGCCTTCCTGCAGCTGTACCGCGAAGACGGCTGGTACCTGGAGCGCACGGTGCACTATGTGAACCGCGTCGGGCTGGACCATGTCAAGCGCCGCATCCTGGACGATGCCGAGGGGCGACGCGCCCTGTGGGAAAAGCTGCAGTTCAGCCTGGACGGGGAACCCGACCCGTGGTTCGAGTTCGAGAAGGCCAAGGTGGATCTGCGGCAGTTTGCGCCGCTGCAGCCTGTGTCGCTCGTGTCCACGCAGGAGCAACCGTGAGCACACCAACCCTGACCCGCCCTTGGCTGGCGGTGTGTGCCCTGGACGATGTGCCGCTGCTGGGTTCACGCCGCGTGGCCCGCGAGCGCGGCCTGCCGGTGGCGCTGTTCCGCACCGCCAACGACCAGATCCATGCCCTGCTCGACCGCTGCCCGCACAAGGGCGGGCCGCTCAGCCAGGGCATCGTGCTGGCCGATGGCGTTGCCTGCCCGCTGCACAACTGGACCATCCAGCTGTCTGACGGCTGCGCCAGGTCACCCGACGTGGGTTCAACCCCGGTGTTTGCCACGCGTGTGGAAGGCGGGCAGGTCTACCTCGATGCCGATGAACTGGCCAGCCTGGGCACGGACCTCACTGCGCCCGTGGCGGGGCCACCTTGCCGTGCTCGGGATAGCTGAGGCCTTTGGTTGTATGTCGTCCCTGTTCATGCACCTCGCGGGTCAGCGAATGACGGGTGACAGGACTGCGGACGAATGGCATTCCCTTTCGCGCACGCCACTCTGTTGGCTGAGCCGGCGGGTTGGGGTAGGGGGTGGAGCGAAGTTAAGGGGGAATTGTTACGGCCGTCAGGCTGTAACAAGGAGGACATGAGCGCAACTCCCTGCCCCAACCCGCTGGCGACGCGAGCCCACAGCGCGCAACGAAGCGCCCCCGAGAGCCCAAGGGGGCAACGCCAATGACCGACGAGGCACAGCGAAAGACCCGCTCCACATGTCCTTACTGCGGCGTCGGCTGCGGCGTGATCATCACGTCGCGCGGCAGCCAGATCACCGGTGTCGAGGGTGACCCGGACCACCCCGCCAACCGGGGCCGCCTGTGCACCAAGGGCAGCACGCTGCACCTCACCGCCGCACCGCATGTGCAGCAGCAGGTGCGCGCGCTCTACCCGATGCGGCGTGCGCAGCGCGATGGCCCGCTCGAGCGCATCGGCTGGGACGAGGCCGAGACCGAGGTGGCCCAGCGGCTGGCGGACATCGTCTTGCGTGACGGCCCTGATGCCGTCGGCCTGTACCTCAGTGGCCAACTGCTCACCGAAGACTACTATGTCTTCAACAAGCTGGGCAAGGGCCTGATCGGCACCAACAATGTCGATACCAATTCCCGCCTGTGCATGAGCAGCGCCGTGGCCGGCTACAAGGCCAGCCTGGGTGCGGATGCACCGCCGGCCTGTTATGCGGATCTGGACGTCGCGCAGACCGTCTTCATCACCGGCAGCAACGCCGCCTGGGCACACCCCGTGCTGTTCCGCCGGCTCGAGGACGCCAAACGGGCCAACCCCGCCCAGCGCTGGGTGGTGGTCGACCCGCGGCGCACCGAAACCGCCGAACAGGCTGACCTGCACCTGCAGATCCAGCCGGGCACCGACGTCGTGCTGCACCACGCCATGCTGCACCTGATGCTGTGGGAGGGCCTGACCGACACCGCCTACATCGCGCAGCACACCACCGGCTTCGAGGCCCTGCGCGACCGCGTGCGCGAGTTTTCGCCCGCCCAGGCGGCGCGCACCTGCGGGCTGCGGGAAGCCGACATCGTGCAGGCCGCCCGCTGGTTTGCTGGCCTGGACGGCGCGGGCCAGCGCCTGCCCACCCTGTCGCTGTACTGCCAGGGGCTGAACCAGAGCAGCAGCGGCACCGACAAGAACCGCAGCCTGATCAACCTGCACCTGGCCACCGGGCAGATCGGCCGCGCCGGCGCCGGCCCGCTGTCGCTGACGGGCCAGCCCAATGCGATGGGCGGGCGTGAGGTGGGCGGCCTGGCCAACCTGCTGAGCGCCCACCGCGACCTGGCCAACCCGCAGCACCGTGCCGAGGTGGCCGCGCTGTGGGGCGTGCGTGAGGTGCCGGCTGCGCCGGGCAAGACCGCGGTGGCGATGTTCGAGGCCGCGGCCGAGGGTGAGATCAAGGCCTTGTGGATCGTCTGTACCAACCCGGCGCAGTCGCTGCCCGACACGGCCCTGGTGCAGCGCGCGCTGCAGCGCGCCGAACTGGTCATCGTGCAGGACGCCTACCGCAGCACCGCCACGGCGGCGTTTGCCGACGTGCTGCTGCCCGCCAGCAGCTGGGGCGAGAAGGACGGCACCGTCACCAACAGTGAACGCTGCATCAGCCGCGTGCGCGCCGCGGTGGCTGCACCGGGCGAGGCGCGTGACGATTGGCAGATTGCCACCCGCATCGGCCAGCGCCTGGAACGCGCTCTGCCCAGCCGCCGCCCGGCCGTGGCGCACGCGGCGGTGGCCACCAGGCCCCTGCTGGACTACGACAGCCCCGAGGCCATCTGGCGCGAGCACCGCGAAAGCACCCGCGGGCGCGACCTGGACATCACCGGCCTGAGCTGGCGCCAGCTCGACAGCCAGCCCCAGCCCTGGCCCTTTCCCGAGGGTGCCACCGAGGGGCGCCAGCGCCTCTACACCGACGCGTCATTCCCCACCCCCGATGGCCGGGCGAGCTTTGCCGCGCCGGCCTGGCGCCCGGTGGCTGAAGCGCGTGACCAGCACTACCCGGTGGCACTCACCACGGGCCGCCTGCGCGACCACTGGCACGGGATGAGCCGCACCGGCACGCTGGGCCGCCTGTTCAGCCATGCACCCGAGCCCACGCTGGACCTGCACCCGCAGGAGCTGCTGCGGCGGCGCTGGAAGGAGGGTGACCTGGTCCACATCCGCTCACGCCGGGGGCAGCTGGTGCTGCCGGTGCGCGCCACCGCCAGCGTGGCGCCGGCCCAGGCCTTCATCGCGATGCACTGGGGCAGCGAGTGGGTGGCCGGCGGTGTCAATGCGCTGACCAGCCGCGCCGTGTGCCCGCAGTCGCGCCAGCCTGAACTCAAGCACGCGGTGGTGCGGCTGCAGGCAGCGGCGCTGTCGTGGCAGACCGTGGCCGCTGCCTGGCTGCCGGCCGAGCAGGCGCTGGCGCTGCAGCAGGTACTCAGGCCCTTGCTCGCGCAGATGGCGCGGCCTGACCCTGCCGACAGCAAGGCCCCGGTGGGTTATGCCGTGTGTGTGCCGTTCGGGCGCGAGGGCGATGCAGGACCTGTCCGCCATGACCGTGATGACCGCCCGCCGGCCGACACGGCACTGGGCCATGGGTCTGTCGGCCTGCTGTTTCGGGCGGCGCTGCCGGCTGCCCCGGACGCGGTCCGCCTGTCAGCGCTGCTGGGCCCGCTGCTGGCTACCTTCGGCCTGGACGCACCCGGTGTGATGCGTTATGCCGACACACGCCGCGCGCAGCAGCGCTGCCTGCGCCTGGACTCTCAAGGCCGACTGCAGGCCTTCCTGCTGGCCGGAGAGGCCCGTGCCCAGGCCTGGGTGCTGAACGCGCTGCAGCAAGGCGCCCCCGCGGCCACGCTGGCGCGGGCGTTGCTGGCCGACGCGTTGCAGCCGCCGGCCGGCGTGGCACCGCGCAGCCCGCAGGTCTGTGCCTGCCACGACGTCAGCCAGGCGCGCATCGTCGAGACGCTGGTCCGCTGTTCGGGCGAAGAACCGCAGCGGCTGGCGCAGCTGCAGCAGCAGCTGGCCTGCGGCACCGGTTGCGGCAGTTGCCTGCCCGCGCTGAGGGCGCTCGCGCGGGCGCACCCGGCGCGTGCCGCGCGTGACCCTGACTCTGAAGCCGCCAACCTCAACGTCCTTGCCGATGCCCATGCCCAACCCCGATGACCACACCACCGCCGACGCCCAGGTGACCCTCGTGGGCGCCGGCCCGGGTGACCCCGAGCTGCTCACCCTCAAGGCCATCAAGGCCCTGCGCCGGGCCACCGTGGTGCTGGTGGACGACCTCGTTGACCCGGGTGTGCTGCGCTTTGTGCGCCGCAGCGCCCGCATCGTGCCGGTGGGCAAGCGCGGCGGCTGTGCCTCGACGCCACAGGCCTTCATCCACAAGCTGATGGTGGCCGAGGCGTTGCGCGGCGAACGGGTGGTGCGGCTCAAGGGCGGCGACCCCTTTGTCTTTGGCCGGGGTGGCGAGGAACTCGATGCGCTGCGCGCCGCCGGCGTGCGGGTGGCCGTGGTGAGCGGGCTGACCGCCGGCATCGCCGGGCCGGCCGCGCTGGGCATCCCGGTGACCGACCGACGCTGTGCGCCCGGCGTGGCCCTGATCGCCGGTCACCCGCAGGCGTTGCCGGGTGGCGACGGCGCCGACACCGCGGAGGGCGCGGGCGCGGCGGCGGGCCCCGACTGGGCGGCACTGGCTCGAAGCGGCCTGACGCTGGTGATCT
>JAJTDE010000032.1 GCA_021298085.1 Rubrivivax sp. | reverse complement strand
TCTCGGCCGCGGCGTACAGGTACAGGCCGTGGCCGCCCTCGTCCTGGATCTTGGCCAGCAGGATGGTCTTGCGCTTCAGGGTGGGGGCCCGTGTCACCCAGTTGCCTTCGGGCAGCATGCCGACGATCTCGGAGTGCGCGTGCTGGCTGATCTGCCGCACCAGCGTCTTGCGGTAGTGGCCAGGCATCCAGTCCTTGGCCTCGATGAAGCCACCGGCGTCGATCGTCTCGTCGAAGCGGCGTTCGCGTTCGGCGTCCTCGGCCGAACGCAGGGGCTTGCGGTCGTCCTTGGGCGCCAGGTCCATGGCTTGGGTGTACATGCGGTGCCTCGTGGGGATGGTTCAATGAGGGTGCGGCTCAGGCCTTGCGCTTGTCGATCACGCGCCGCGCCTTGCCCACCAGCGTGCGCTCGATGGAATCGGGCAGGCCGACCTCCACCGCCGCGCTGACGCCGATCAGGGTCTTGATGCGCTGGCGCAGCTCGGCGGCCAGGGTGTCGCGGTTGTCGTGCTGGTGCTCGGGTTTGATCTCGCAGCGCACCAGCAGTTCGTCCAGGGGGCCCTCGCGGGTGACCACCAGCTGGTACTGGCCGGACAGCCGTTCCTGCTGCAGCACCAGTTCCTCGACCTGGGTGGGGAAGAGGTTGACGCCGCGGATGATGAGCATGTCGTCGCTGCGGCCCACGATCTTGCCCATGCGGCGCATGCTGCGGGCCGTGGGCGGCAGCAGGCGGGTCAGGTCGCGCGTGCGGTAGCGGATGACGGGCAGCGCTTCCTTGGTGAGGGTGGTGAACACCAGCTCACCCTCGCTGCCCGGGGGCAGCACCTCACCGGTGTCGGGGTCGATGATCTCCGGGTAGAAATGGTCTTCCCAGATGACCGGGCCGTCCTTGGTCTCGACGCACTCGCTGGCCACACCGGGGCCCATGACCTCGCTCAGGCCGTAGATGTCCACGGCATCGAGGCCGGCGCTGCGCTCGATGTCGCGGCGCATCTCTTCCGTCCAGGGCTCGGCGCCGAAGATGCCCACCTGCGGCGACATGGCGCGCGGGTCCAGGCCCTGACGGCGAAACTCTTCGACGATCACCTGCATGTAGCTGGGCGTGCACATGATGATGTCGGGCTGGAAGTCGACCATCAGCTGCACCTGCTTCTCGGTCTGCCCGCCACTCATCGGGATCACCGTGCAGCCCATCTTCTCGGCGCCGTAGTGCGCGCCCAGGCCGCCGGTGAACAGGCCGTAGCCGTAGCCCACGTGCACCATGTCGCCGGCCCGGCCACCGGCGGCGCGGATGCTGCGGGCCACCAGGTCGGCCCAGCGGTCGATGTCGCCCTGGGTGTAGCCCACGACGGTGGGCTTGCCGGTGGTGCCACTGCTGGCGTGGATGCGCACCACCTGCTGGCGCGGCACGGCAAACAGGCCGAAGGGGTAGTTGGCGCGCAGGTCCGCCTTGGTGGTGAACGGGAACTTCGCCAGATCGGCCAAACTGCGGCAATCACTGGGGTGCACACCGCGTGCCTCAAAGGCCTGGCGGTAGTGCGGCACATGGTCATAGGCCTGCTGCAGCGTCCACTGCAGACGCTTCAGCTGCAGCGCCTGCAATTCATCGGCACTGGCGGTCTCGATGGGTTCCAGGTCACCTGGAGCGGGGTGTTTGACAGGCATCGGAGCGACCCCTGGGCGTCAATGGTGGTGGGCGCAGTTCAGCGCGTTGCGGGGTGTGGTGTCTGCGGTGCAGCGTCAGGGCGTCGGCTGGCAGAGGCTCAGTCGGTGCGCTGCTTGCCCACCGGCAGGCCTTCGATGATGGCCCGGCCCTTCATCGTGTAGCTGCGCCCGCGAAACACCGCGATGCGTTCGCCGTGCTGGTTGCTGACCACCACGTCATAGACACCCGTGCGGCCCGACTTGCTGCCCTCGTCACACCGCGCCGTGAGGACATCACCGGCGCGGGCCGAGGCCAGCAGGTTCACGTCAAACCCCGAGGCCACCGAGACCTCGTTGTAGGCGTTGCAGGCAAAGGCAAAGGCGCTGTCGGCCAGGGCGGTGATCAGGCCGCCATGGGCCAACCCATGGCCGTTGACCATTTCCTTGCGCACCGTCATCGAGGCCACACACTGGCCCGGCGCCACCTGCTCGATCTGGATGCCCAGCCAGGGCGTGGCCTTGTCGTCCAGCAACATCTCGTCGCGGACCTGTTCGGCAATCTGTTGGGGTGACATGGTGTTCAACGGTCCTTGAAGTGGGGTGGGCGCTTGGCGAGAAAGGCCTGCACACCTTCGGCAAAGTCGGCCTGGCGGCCCATGCGGCCCTGGACTTCGGCTTCCATCTGCACCGCCTCGGCGTTGTCCAGCAGCAGCGCAGCGTCGATCGCGTGGCGTGTGGCCACCAGGGCCTTGGTGGGCATCGCGGCCAGCCGTGTGGCCAGCGCGCGTGCCTCGTCCAGCAGCGCGGCGTCGTCGACCACCCGCCAGATCAGGCCGATGCGCTGGGCTTCGTCGGCGGGGAGCTTGTCGCCGGTCATGGCCAAGGCCATGGCATGGGCGCGGCCGACCAGGCGCGGCAGCAGCCAGGTGCCACCCGCATCGGGGATGAGCGCAATCTTGCTGAAGGCCTGGATGAAGCTGGCACTGCGCGCGGCGATGACGATGTCGCAGTTGAGCGCGAAGTTGGCACCCGCGCCGGCGGCCACGCCATTGACAGCGGCAATCACCGGTACCGGCATGCTTCGGATGCGGGCGGCCAGCGGCGCCCACATGCGCAGGATGATGTCCTGAAGGTCAGGTGCCTCACCCGCCCCGCCGCCGGCGGCGTTCAGGTCCTGCCCGGCGCTGAAGCCCCGCCCCGCCCCGGTGACCACCAGTGCGCGGATCTGCGCATCGTCCGCGGCGGCATCCAGCGCGGGCAGCAAGGCCTGCACCATCTCGGCGTTGAAGCTGTTCAGGGCCTGGGGCCGGTTCAGCCGGAGCAACCGCACCGGGCCATGGGTTTCGACGAGGACAGTGGGTTCGGACACACGGACTCCCGGTGGCGTGACATTCACCGACCGTCGGGTCGACAAATGGGAACCGCACTGTAGCGGCTGAAAGGCCCGTGGCGCAACAGGGCGAGTCCGAAGGTGGCAACGGGCCTGTTCACCCGCCACCGCAGGCTGAGACACTGTAGGGCACATGACCACCCCCGCCCACCCACCGTTGTCAGCCGCGGCATTCGGCACGCTCATCCTCATTGCGTTCATGATGGGGGCCAACCACGTCGCAGCGCGCGTGGCGTTCAACCATGGGGTGAATGTCGCCACGGCCGTGTCGGTGCGCAGCCTGGCCACCGCGGCGGTGCTGGGCTTGCTGCTGGTGCTGCTGCGGGTGCCGCTGGCGCTGAAGCCCGAACACCGCAAGGCGCTGCCCGTCATCGGCACGCTGGTGGCGCTGCAGAGCCTGTGCCTGTATGCCGCCGTGGCCCGGCTGCCGGTGGCGCTGGCGCTGCTGGCCTTCAACACCTACCCGCTGTTCACGGCGCTGTGGTCGGCGCTGCTCTACCGGCAGCCGCCACAGCGGCGCATGCTGCTGGCCATGCCGGTGCTGCTGGCCGGCCTGGCCCTGGCGCTGGACGTGCTGGGGGCGGCGTCAGGGCTGGGGGCCGCGGGTCAATGGGGCCGGATCGGTGAGGGGGTGGCCTTTGCCACCGCGGCCGCGGCCACCTTCGGCCTGGCGCTGGTGCTCACGCAGCACAAGGCGGGTGACCTGGACGGCCGAGTCCGCACGCTGGGCACGATGAGCATCGTGGCGCTGCTGGCGGGTGGTGCCACCCTGGCGCAGGGGGGGTTTCAGGCGCCGCAGGCGGCGGTCGGCTGGTGGGCGCTGGCCACGCTGAGCGTGCTCTACGGCACCGCCTTCACCATCCTCTTCACGGTGCTGCCACGCCTGGGCGTGGTGGGCAACTCGGCCATCATGAACGTGGAGCCGGTCTTTGCCCTGGTGCTGGCCTGGGCCGTGCTGGGCCAGCGCATCGCCGCCGTGCAGGTGGTCGGCGCGTTGGTGGTGGTGGCGGCCGTGGTGTGGCTGGGGCTGGGCAGCGGGTCAGGGCCGCGCCGGCGCTGAATCAGGCGGGCAGCGCGGCGGGTGCGGTGGCGGGGCTGGCGGTCGCAGTAGCTGGTGGCGCCACGCTGCTCGGCCCTGGCCCGGTTGAGCGCCGCATCGGCCTTGCGCAGGAGCTCGTCGGCCTGTCGTGCGTCGTTGGGGAAACGGGGAATGCCGATCGTCGCGCCCAACTGCACGGGCGGGCCCGGCAGGTACAGCGGCTGGAACAAGGCCTGCGCGATGCGTCCGGCCAGCACATGAGCCACCGGTTCCGGCCCGTCGTCGCGTGTCAACACGACCAACTGGTCACCGCCGAATCGCGCATGGACTTCACCCTCACCCGCGCCCACCAGCCGGTGCAGACGGGCCTTCAGCGAACCGCCGTGCGGCGTTGCCGCGCCTCGTGCATGGCGTGCAGGGATATCTTGCGCACCTCGACCTTGCTCTGTTCGATGTGGCTGCGCAGCAGCCGCTGGGCTTCGTCGGCCTTGCGGCGGATGACCTCACGCAGGATCTTGCCGTGTTCCTCGTAGGTGGCGTCGATGCGGTCGGGGCGGGTGAAATCGAGCCGGCGGACGATGCGGATGCGCTCGGTGACGTCCTGGTGCACACGGGCCATCTCGTCGTTGCCGGCGGCGCGCACGAGTGACGCGTGAAAGGCCTCATCCAGCTCACCGACGGCGCGGGCGTCCTGCAGACGCTGGCCGGGGGGAACCAGCCACGCGGCCTGCAGGCCGACGAGTTCCGGCGGGTCGTCAACACGGCTGCCCAGGCGGGCCAGGCTGGCGCACTCGAGCACCACCCGAAGGTCATAGAGCTGGTCCAGCCGGGCGAAGTCGATCGGCTTGACAAACCAACCGGTCTTGGCCTCCACCTCCAGGAAGCCCTCGTTGCGCAGGCGCAGCAAGGCCTCACGCACGGGTGTACGGCTCACCCCCAGGCGCAGGCCCAGTTCCGCTTCCGACAAGCGGTCGCCCGGTATCCAGTTGAACTCGTGGATCTCGCGCTTGAGGGTGGCGTAGACCGTATCGGCCAGGTTGGCCTTGGGTGCCGGCGCTGTCATGGGCCCGATGATGCCTCGACACTCAACCCGGGGCCCGCGCCGGCTGCGCAAAGTGACAGGCCGCACGGTGCGCCGTGCCCACGGTGGTGGCGGCCGGTGCCTCGCGGCCGCAGCGGTCTTCACGGCGCGGGCAGCGGCCCTCGAAGCGGCAGGCCTGGGCCGGCGGGTCGATCGGGCTGGCCACCTCGCCGTGGAGCCGGATGCGCGGGCCCTGCCCGGGAATGCACGACACCAGGGCCTGCGTGTAGGGGTGCTGAGGTGCCCGGAACACGGCCTCCGAGGGACCCTCTTCCACCAGCTTGCCGAGGTACATGACGGCCACGCGGTCGGTCAGCAGGCGCACCACGTTCAGGTCGTGCGACACAAACAGCACCGACAAGCCCAGGTCCCGCCGCAGCCTGTCCAGCAGCTGCAGCACCACCGCCTGCACCGAGACATCCAGCGCGGCTGTCGGCTCGTCGAGGATCAGGAGCCGGGGCTGCACCGCCAGCGCACGGGCGATGCCCACCCTCGCCTTCTGGCCGCCCGACAACTGGTGCGGAAACCGCGACAGCAGCTCGCTCGGCAGGCCCACCTGGTGCGCGACCTCCTCCAGCCGCGCAGCGACGGCCGGGCCCTTCAGCGCCGTCAGCAGGCGCAGCGGCTCGGTGATGGTGTGGCGCGCGGTGAAGCGGGGGTTGAGGCTGTCGGTGGGGTCCTGGAAGACCATCTGGATCTGCGCGCGCTCAGGGCGCCCGGCAAAGCGGGCCGCCGGGATCTCGGCCAGGTCCTGCCCGGCAAAGACGATGCGGCCCGAGGACGGGTCCAGCAGCCGCGCCAGCAGCCGCACCAGCGTGGATTTTCCGCAGCCCGATTCCCCCACCAGGCCCAGGCTCTCGCCCGACGCGATGCTGAAGCTCAGGTCGTCCACCGCGTGCAGCCGGGCGCCGCGCCGGCCGGCCACCGGAAAGGTCTTGACCAGCCGCTCAACCTGCAGCAGTGCATCAGCCATGGGCTTGCGCCTCCTCATCGCCCAACGGGTGGAAACAGGCCACCCCGTGCTGCGCCGCGCCGTCCAGCTGCGGGCGCTCGGTGCTGCAGCGGGCGCTGGCGCGTTCACAGCGTTCGGCAAAGCGGCAGGCGGGAAGGTCGCCACGCCGCAGGTCGGGCAGCTGGCCGGGCACGGGGGCCAGGCTGTGCACCTGGCTCTCGGGCCCCGGGGTTGAGCTCAGCAGGCGAGCGCTGTAGGGGTGGCGCGGCATCGCAAACAGGCGGCTCGACGGCGCCGATTCGACGGTGTGCCCGGCGTGCATCACGACGATGCGGTCGCAGTAGTCGGCCGCCAGCGCCAGGTCATGGGTGATGAACAGCGTGGCCATCTGCCGTTCGCGCGCCAGCCCGGTGATGAGGTCCATCACCGCGGCCTGGGTGGTGACGTCCAGGCCGGTGGTGGGCTCGTCGGCGATCAGCAGGCTGGGGCGGCAGGCCAGGGCCAGCGCGATCATCACGCGCTGGCACATGCCGCCCGACATCTCGAACGGGTAGGCAGCCACGCGCCGTTCGGGGTCGGCGATGGCCACATCGCGCAGGGCCTGCACGGCACGCTGCTTCAGGCTGGTGGTCAGGTCAGGCCCGCGCGCCGCCGCGTGGCGCCGCAGCACGTCCTCGATCTGCTGGCCCACCGGGCGTATCGGGTTCAGCGCCGTGCGCGGGCTCTGGAAGATCATCGAGATCTCCCGCCCGCGCAGATCAGCCAGCGTGGATTCATCGGCCTGGAGCAGGTCCAGCCCACCAAAGACGGCCGAGCCGCCGGTGATGCGGGCGGCTCGGTCGCTGATGCCCAGCATCGCGTAGCTCAGCACCGACTTGCCGGAGCCACTTTCGCCCACCAGGCCGACGATCTCGCCCTTCCTGACCTGCAGGTTGACCCCTTCCAGCGCATGCACCGTGCCGCTGCGGGTGCGGAACTCCAGCCCGAAGTCGCGGACATCGAGCAGTGGGGGTTGGGCGGCGGCGGGGCTGTTCACGGCGGCGGGTTTCATGGTCAGGTGCGCCGACGCGGGTCAAACAGGTCGCGCAGCGCATCACCCAACAGGTTGAAGGTGAAGACCGCCAGCATCAGCACCAGCCCCGGAAACAGGCTGACCCACCATTCGCCGCTGACGATGAACTGCGCGCCCTCGGCCACCAGGATGCCCCACTCTGGCGTGGGCGGTCTCACCCCCAGGCCGATGAAGCTCAGCCCGGCGGCATTCAGGATGGCCCAGCCCATGTTCAGGCTGACCTGCACCATGGCCGGCGGCAAGGCGTTGGGAAACAGGTGCAGCGCCAGGATGCGCAGGTTGCCGTTGCCCGACAGCCGCGCGGCCTCCACCCAGCCGGCATGGCGCCGCACGTTGGCTTCGGCCCGCGCCACGCGGATGTAGAACGGCAGGTTGATGATGGCGGTGGCCAGGATGATGTTGCCCACCGTGTTGCCCAGCGCAGCCACGATGCCCATGGCCAGCACAAACAGCGGGAAGGCCATGATGGTGTCGGCCAGCCGGCTGATGATGCGGTCCCACCAGCCGCCCAGAAAGCCCGCCGCCAGGCCCAGCGGCATGCCCAGCACAAACGACACCAGCACCGCCGAAAAGGCGATGCCCAGGTCCAGCCGGGTGGCCACCACCACGCGCGAGAAGATGTCCCGGCCCAGCGAGTCGGTGCCAAACCAGTGCTGTGCCGAGGGCGGCTGCAGCGCCATGCCGGACTGGCTGGCCAGCGGGTCGTGCGGCACCAGCGAAGGCCCCAGCAGGGCCATCAGCACAAAGCCCAGGAACAGCAGCGCCGCGATCAGGGTGACGGGGTTGTCCGACAGCACATGCCGTGCGTGGGACCACGTGCTGGACGACGTGCTGGACGACGTGCTGGACGACGGCGAGGGAGCGGCAGTGGTCATCAGGCCTCCAGCGACACACGCGGGTCGATCAGCACGTACAGCACGTCAATGGCGAGGTTCAGCAGCACAAACAGCAGCCCCATGGCCAGCACAAAACCCTGCACCGGCGCATAGTCGCTGGCGGTCAGCGCGTCAATGGCATAACTTCCCACCCCCGGCCATCCGAAGACCTTCTCGATGATCACCGAGCTGCCGATCATGAAGCCGAACACCATGCCCAGGGTGGTGACCACCGGCAGCAGCGCGTTGCGCAGGGCATAACGCACCAGCACCGTGGTGCGTGTCAGGCCGCTGGCGCGCGCCGTGCGGACAAAGTCCGACGACAGGATGGCGATCATCGACGCCCGGGTCATGCGTGCGATGGGCGCCAGCACAAAGATGGCCATGGTCAGCACCGGCAGCACCAGCTGCTTCAGGCTGGCCCACCACAGCGCGGCGTCACCCACCAGCGCCGCATCCACCAGGTAGAAGCCGGTGACGGTGGGCGGTGGGGAAAAGACCGGGTCCAGCCGGCCCAGGGGCGACGGTGCCCAGCCCAGCAGGAAGTAGAAGACGTAGGCCAGCAGCAGCCCGGTGAAGAAGGTGGGCAACGACACCCCGGCCGTGATCACCAGGCGCGAGAGCTGGTCAAACCACGAGCCCGGCCGCGTGGCCGCCAGCACGCCCATGGGCAGTGCCACCGCACAGGACAGCAGCAGCGCCAGCGCCACCACCTCCAGTGACGCGGGCAGGCGGCGCAGCAGCTCGTCGCGCACTGGCTGCCCGGTCGTCAGCGACAGGCCCAGGTCACCGCGCGCGAGCTGCCCCAGGTAGAGACCGAACTGCTCGATCAGCGGCTTGTTCAGACCCAGCTGCTCACGCACCTGCTCCACGGCCTCCTGCGTGGCCGAGGCCCCGGCGAAGTAGGCCGCCGGGTCACCGGGGATGGCGCGTGTCAGCAGGAACGTGATCACGATGACCCCGGCCAGGTTGGGCAAGGCGCCCAGCAGCCGCTGGAAGATGATGCGAAGCATGGAGGTTTCCGTGGGGTGTGGTGCCGTCAGCGGCCTGCCGGGGCAGGGTCGGCCTGCAGGAGGTCTTCCAGGTGCGCCGCCCAGCCCACGATGCCGCCCTGCGCCACCACCATCTCGATGGCTGCCTGCTTGAAGGCCGGGAAGTAGCTGGCCGTGGCCTCTTCCACCAGCAGACAGTCGTAGCCACGGTCATTGGCCTCACGCAGCGTGGTCTGCACACACACCTCGGTGGTGACACCGGCCACCACCAGCTGCGTCACACCCAGTGCCTGCAGGTGCGCCTGCAAGGCCGTGGCGTAGAACGCGCCCTTGCCCGGCTTGTCGACCACACACTCGCCGGGCCAGGGGGCCACCTCGGGCACGATGTCGCAGCCCAGCTCGCCGCGCACCAGCAGCCGGCCCATGGGGCCAGGGTCCCCGATGCGCAGCGACGGCTGGCCGCGTTCGCGCTTGGCCGGCGGGCAGTCGGACAAGTCCGGGCCGTGCGACTCCCGGGTGTGCACCACCGGCCAGCCCTGCGCACGCCACAGGGCCAGCAGCGCCTGCACCGGCGCGATGGCAGCGGCCAGGTGCGACACGTCGTTGCCCAAGGACGCACCAAAGCCACCGGGCTCAATGAAGTCACGCTGCATGTCGATGACGACCAGTGCGGCGCGGCCGGGCTGCAGCAAGAAGTCAAACGGCCGGGCGCGCACGCGCCACGGGGACGCCGTCGCCGAGGGGGTGCTTGGGTTCATGCGGCAGCCCTGCGTGCGTGGCGGTCGCCCGGCGGGCCCGAAGCCCCCGGCAAGGACGGCGCGGGGTCTTCCAGCTCGGCATGGCCACCCATGAAGCGGCCGATGCCATGACGGTCGGCGCCCGCGGCGGCGCAGGTGTGCACCAGCCGACCGCCGCTCATCACCACGATGCGGTCGGCCAGCTGCAGCAGCTCGTCGAGGTCTTCGCTGACCATCAGCACCGCGGCGCCCTGGTCTCGCGCGGCACGCAGGCGTTGGTGCACCTCGGCCACGGCACTGAAGTCGAGCCCGAACACGGGGTTGCTGACCAGCAGCACCTCGGCGTCGTCGGACAGCTCACGGGCCAGCACGGCACGCTGCACGTTGCCGCCCGACAGCGACGCCATCGGGGCCTGTTCGCCCTGGGTCTTGACCCGGTACTGGGCGATCAGCGCGCGGGCACGCTGGGCCAGCGCCCCGGGCAGCCGCAGCCCGGCGAAGGCCTGCGGCGCCTCGTCAAAGTTGCGCAGCGCCATGTTCTCGGCCACGCTCATCGAGGCCACGCAGGCGTTGCGCAGCGGCTCCTCGGGCAGGCCGCGGACCTTCATCTGCCGGTACTGCGCGCGGGTGCCGTCAAAGGGGCGGCCATCCACCGTGACACTGCCGGCCTCGCGGCGGCGCTGACCGGCCAGCGCTTCCATCAACTCGCGCTGCCCGTTGCCAGAGACACCCGCCACGCCGACGATCTCGCCGCGGTGCACGTCCAGGTGGAGGCTGTCCACAGCCCGCTCGCCGCGGTCGCCCAGCACCGACAAGCTGCGCAGGCTGAGCTTGACCTCACCCGTCTGGGCCAGGGTGTGGGCTTGTGCGGGCGCCAGCGGGGCCGATGCCGCGTCAGGCAGCGGCGTCCTGGCATGCGCATCGGCCCCGGGTGCAGGCTCGGCAGGCTCGGTCGCGCCGACCATCTGCGCCGCCAGCACCGCTGGTGCGGTCTCGGCCACCGACGCACTGCCCACCAGGCGGCCACGGCGCAGCACCGTCACATCGTCGGCAAAGGCCGTGACCTCGCGAAACTTGTGCGTGATCATCAGCACCGTGCAATCACCCGCGTGGGCCCGTGCCCGCAGGGCGCCCAGCACCTCGTCGGCCTCCTGCGGGGTCAGCACCGAGGTCGGCTCGTCCAGGATGAGCAGCCGGGGGCGCAGGAAGAGCTGCTTGAGGATCTCGAGCTTCTGCTTTTCGCCGGCCGACAGTTCCGCCGGCAGGGCGTCGAGGTCGAGCGAGAAGGGTGCACTGTCCATGAAGGCCTGCAGTTCGGCCCGGGCGCGTTTCCAGGGAATGACTGCCGGCAACGAGCCGCGGGCGATCAGCAGGTTTTCGGCCACGGTCATGCCCGGCACCACGGTGAAGTGCTGGTAGACCATGCCGATGCCGAGTTGCCGTGCCACCGTGGGGCTGCCAATAGCCTGTTCACGGCCGTCCAGCAGCACCGAGCCGCTGTCGGGCGAGTGCCAGCCGACGACACACTTGACGAGCGTGCTCTTGCCGGCACCGTTCTCGCCCAGCAGCGCATGCACCGTGCCCGGCCGCACCTTCAGGGAGACACCGTCCAGCGCGGTGAAGCTGCCGAAGCGTTTGCCCAGCGCGTAGGTCTCCAGCGACAAGGCATGGCGCTCGGTGTCGCGTGCGGTGGTGGGTGGGATGCGCATGGTGCGTACGGTGAGGGTGTCGGGTTGTCAGTGCGTCTGGGCATCAAGGCCTTACAGGGCCTTCAGCGTGTCGATCACGGCCGACGAGTGCGCCACGGCGCCAAAGACACCGCCCTGCATCGTCACCATCTTGAGCGCCGCCTCGTGGTTGCCGAGGTCGGTGGCGCCCGTGGCGTCGGCCACGATCAGGCATTCGAAGCCGCGGTCGTTGGCCTCGCGCATGGTGGTGTGCACACAGACGTCGGTGGTGATGCCCGTCAACACCAGGTTGCGGATACCGCGGGTGCGCAGGATGAGCTCCAGATCGGTCGCGCAGAAGCTGCCCTTGCCGGGCTTGTCGATCACCAGTTCGCCCGGCACGGGGGCCAGGTCAGGGATGATTTCCCAGCCGGGCTCGCCACGCACCAGGATGCGGCCGCAGGGGCCCAAGTCGCCAATGCCGGCGCCGATGCGCTGCGAGCGCCAGCGCTTGTTGGCCGGCAGGTCCGAGAGGTCAGGCCGGTGGCCTTCGCGGGTGTGGATGATGCAGAAGCCCCGGGCGCGCATGGCCTTCAGCAGGCCCTGGATGGGCACGATGGGCGCGCGGGTGAGCGAGAGGTCATAGCCCATGCTGTCGACATAGCCCCCCGGGCCACAGAAATCCGTCTGCATGTCGATGACAACCAGCGCGGTGTTGGCCGGGCTGATGTCACCGTCGTAGGGCCAGGCGTAGGGGTTGGCGGCAACAAAGGGCATGGTGGTTCGGCAGCGGTTGAAGTCAGCGGGTGACCGCGAGCTCGGCGGGTGCACCTTGCAGCGCCTGGCGCGGGGAGCAGGTCCACACCAGGATGGCCAGCGTCAGCACATAAGGCACGGCGTTGAACAGGTAGTAGTAGCCCGTGACACCCACGGCCTGCAGCGCCGGGCCCAGCGCTCCGGCACCGCCGAACAGCAGCGCGGCCCACAGGCAGCGCACCGGGTGCCAGCGCGCGAAGATCACCAGCGCCACGGCAATCAGGCCCTGGCCGCTGGACAAGGCCTCGTTCCAGCTGCCCGGGAAATACAGCGACAGCGAGGCACCACCCAGGCCCGCCACAAAGCCGCCCGCGGTGGTGGCCGCCACCCGCAAGCCCGCCACGGAGCTGCCGAGCGCACGCGCCGCATCGGCGGAATCACCCACCATGCGCAGCTTCAGGCCCCAGCCGGTGTTCTTCAGGCCCCAGGCCATCAGCAGTGCCAGCACCACGCCCACCGGAAACAGCGCATTGATGTTCAGCGCCTGCACCCAGGCGCCCGTGCCGTCGGCCGTCAGGCCCAGGGCGGCCTGCAGCCACTCACCCACCGGCAACGACGGAATCTGCGCCGCCTGCGGCTGGATCAGCGGCTTGCCCAGGTAGAAGGCCAGCCCGGTGCCCAGCAGCATGATGGCAATGCCGGCGGCAATGTCATTGACCCGGGGCAGGCTGCACACCAGCCCGTGCAGCAGCGCCATCAGGGCCCCGCTGGCACCGGCCAGCAGCACGCCCAGCCACCACTGGCCGCTCAGGTAAGAGCCAGCAAAACCCGCCATCGCAGAGAACACCAGCACCCCTTCCAGCCCCAGGTTGATGCGCCCGGACTTTTCGGTCAGGCACTCACCCAGGCTGACAAACAGGAAGGGGGTGCCCACGCGGATGGCACCGCCCAGCACGGCCACCAGCACATCCAGGAAGGCAAAGTCCATGGTCTTGCTCGTCCTCGGGGTTCAGGCCGCCGCCGGGCTGGCGCCGCCCAGCGGCGGCCGGCGCAGCGCGAACAAGCCGCTCAGCCGGCCGCGTGCGGCCTCGCTGGCCAGGATGATGATGAAGCAGAAGCCCATCAGCACCTGCACCGACGCATCCGGCAGGCCCATGCGCCGCTGCAGCAGGCTGCCCGCGGCCAGAAAGCCGCCAAACAGGATGGCCACCGGGATGATGGCCAACGGGTTGTGCCGGGCCACAAAGCTAACCAGGATGCCGGTGTAGCCCAGGCCGACGATCAACGAGGCATTGGCCGAGGTGTGCACCGCGGCCACCTCGATGCCACCGGCCAGGCCGGCAGCAGCGCCACCCAGGGCACAGGCGACGATGATGAGCCGCGTGGCGGGCAGGCCCACCAGCTGCGCGGCACGCAGGTTGCCGCCCACCACGCGGGTGGCAAAGCCATGCGTGCTGGCGCCCAGCCAGACGGCCGCCACCAGGCAGGCCACCACGCCAAACGCCAGACCCCAGTGGACATCGCTGCCCATCAGGCTGCCCATGTGCAGGGCATCGGGCAAAGGCGCGGTGCTGGGCTTGTTCAGGCTGGCCGGGTCGCGCAGCGGGCCTTCGACGATATGCTTGAACAGCGCGATGGCGATGTAGCCCAGCAGCAGGCTGGAGATGGTTTCGTTGACACCGCGCCACTGGCGCAGCCAGCCGGCCAGCGCAATCCACGCGGCACCGGCCAGGGACGCCGCCAGCAGCACCAGCCCCGTGCCCACGGCGTTGAGCGGCACCGGCACGGCCAGCGGCAAGGCCGCCGCGGCCAGGCCACCCAGCACCAGCGCGCCCTCGCCGCCGATCACCGTCAGCCCGGCGCGCGCCGGCAGCGCCACGCACAGGGCGGTGAGCATCAACGGCGCGGCCCGCTGCAAGGTGTTCTGCAGCGAGAAGGCATCACCAAAGGCCCCCCTGAACAGCAGCTGCCAGGCCTGCAGCGGGTCGTGCCCGCCGGCCCAGACAAAACCGCCGAACAGCAGCAGGCCGCCCCCCAGCGCCAGCAGGGCCAGGCCGAGGGACTCCATCGCAGTTCCAGCCGGGTGGGGTGCGCTCATCGCGGGTCTCCGATGCAGGGCCTCAGGCCTTGCCGATCACACCTTCCACCAGGTAGTTCATGCCTTCCAGCGCCAGGTCGGTCTGCTTGAAGACCTGGCCCTTGGCGATGACCACCTTGCCGGTGTTGTCCTTCAGCTCACCGGCAAAGATGTCGAAGCTGCCGTCCATCATCTTCTTGCGCACGTCCTCGGCGTTCTTGCGGGCGGCCTCGGTGACCATCGCGCCATACGGCGAGCTCTTGACGAAACCGGCCTTCAGGCCGCCGCGCACGAAGTTGGGGTGCGGCTTGCCGGTGCGCGCCGCATCCAGGATCTGCGTGTAGGCCGTCAGCCAGTTCCACTCCGCGCCCGTCAGGTAGGCGTTGGGGGCCAGCTTGGCCTGGCTGGCGTGGTAGCCGCAGACCATGCGGCCACGGCGCGCGGCGGTTTCCACGATCACCTTGGGGCCGTCGACGTGCATGGTGAAGACGTCCACGCCCTGGTCGGCCATGGCGTTGGTGGCCTCGGCCTCCTTCACGGGCATGGACCAATCCCCGGTGAAGATGGCGTTGGTGGTGATCTTCGGGTCCACCGAGCGCGCGCCCATCGTGAAGGCGTTGATGTTGCGCAGCACCTGCGGGATGGGCTTGGCGGCCACAAAGCCGAGCTTCTTGCTCTTGCTCATGTGCCCGGCGATGACGCCGTTGAGGTACTGGGCTTCGTCGATGTAGCCGAAGAAGCTGCCGGTGTTGGCGGGGTGCTTGCCCTGCGTCCAGAGGCCACCGCAATGCGCGAAGCGCACCTTGCTGTTCTTGGCGGCCACGGCCAGCATGTGCGGGTCGAAGTAGCCGAAGCTGGTCGGGAACAGCAGCGAGGCGCCGTCCTGCGAGATCATGCCCTGCATGGTCTTCTGCACGGCTTGTGTCTCGGCGACGTTCTCCTCCTCGACCACCTTCACGCCGGTGATGCGCTTGAGCTGCGCGGCGGCCTCGGCATGGGCCTGGTTGTAGCCAAAGTCGTCGCGCGGGCCGACGTAGATGATGCCCACGGTGATGGGGGCCTGGGCAAAGGCCGAGCGCAGTGCACCGGGGAGCGCCAGCGAAGCGCCGCCCAGGGCGCCGGCGGCAAGCAGCTGGCGGCGTGAGGCCATGGTGCGGGTGTCGTGTGTCATGGTGTGTTCTCCTGGCTGTCGAGGGTGAGGGGTGTAGGTCTGTGCGTGGGTCGTTCTGCGGTTCGGGTTGGCCGGCGGGTTCAGGCCGGCGCGCTGGGCAGGTCGATCAGGCTCACGTGCGCGGCCACCACACGCCAGCCTTCGGGAAAACGCACCCAGGTCTGGCTCTGGCGACCCAGCTTGGTGCCACCTTCGCGCCGGAACTCGGTCATCGCGGTGCCGAAGTCGTGGCCGTGCGTGGTGATGACGGTGCGTTGCAGGGTGCGTGCCAGCCCCACAGTGGGGCGCGCGTTGCGAAAGGCGCGGATGGCGTCAATGCCGACAAGGTTCTCGCCTGCGCCATAGCGCACCGTGTGCGGGCTGTGCCAGAAGAGTTCGTCCAGCACGTCCAGCCGGTTGTTGACCAAGGCGTCCTCGTAGCGCAGAAATGCCGCGGACAGTTCGGCGTGCACCTCGGGAAGGTTGACGGCCAGTGCGCTCATCGGGTTTCTCCAGGTTGGCGTGGGGCGTGAGTCTGGGCGTCAGGGGTTGCGTCGCCGGCAGCCGTGGCCGTAGCCATGGCAGCCAGCGCCCAGGGCGCCACCGGGGCCTGCGCCAGCCCAGCGGCCTCCAGCGCGCGGGCCACACGCAGGCAGAGGTCTTCGCGCCAGGGGGCGGCGATCACCTGCACGCCGATGGGCAGGTGCGGCTGCTCCGGGTCCATGCCCCACAGCGGCACACTCACCACCGGCAGGCCGATGCACGACACCGGCTGCGTCAGCAGCCCCATGCTCGCGCGGGCCGGCAGGCGCTGGCCACGGATGTCCAGCCATTCGGTGCCGATGGGCGGCGCGGTGCAGGGCGTGGCCGGGGCCAGCAGCACGTCCACGTGCTGGAAGCTCTGGGCCACCTGGCGGGCAAACCAGTGGCGCAGCCGCTGAGCCTTCAGCACCCAGGCAGCCGGCAGCAGCGCACCGGCCAGGAAGCGATCACGCGACAGGGGTTCGAAGTCCTGCGCGCGGCGTTTCAGGTCGGGCAGGTGCAGCGTCGCACCTTCGGCATTGGTGATGAGGAAGGCGGCGGCGCGAGCCCGATCCACCTCGGGCCAGGTGACGGTCTGGTGGGCGTGGAGCGCCGCGGCGCAACGATCCACGGCCGCCAGCGCGGCGGGCTGGGCCATCTGCCGAAACCACCCGCCCAGCACGCCGATGCGCAGGCCATCCGCTCCTTGTGCGAGCAGGCCATGGGTGGGCTCGAGGGGCCGGGCCACCTGGGCCGGGTCGTCGGCGTCAGGGCCCTGCATCACGTCGTAGGCCAGTGCCAGGTCGGCCACGCTGCGGGCAAAGGGGCCCAGGTGGTCGAGGCTGGCCACAAAGGGGTAGCTGCCGCTGCGTGGCAGGCGGCCGAAGGTGGGCTTCAGGCCAAACACACCACACAGCGACGCCGGCACGCGGATCGAGCCATTGGTGTCGGAACCCAGTGTCAGCGGCACCTGGCCCGCGGCCACGGCCGCCGCCGAGCCGCCGCTGGAACCGCCAGACAGGCGGCTCAGGTCATGCGGGTTGCGGGTGGGGCCGACGTGGGAGTTCTCGGTGGTGAAGCCATAGGCGTACTCGTCCATGTTGAGCGCGCCCACGCAGACGGCGCCAGCCGCTTCCAGGCGGCGCACCAGCACGGCGTCGCGCGCCGCCGGGGCGGCTTCGCGTTCGATGGCCGAGCCGGCCAGCGTGGGCAGCCCCTGCAGGTCAAAGAGGTTCTTGACGGCAAAGGGCACCCCGGCGAGCGGGCCGCCGACAGCACCGGCGTCCACCTGTTCGGCACGCCGCAGGGCGCGCTCGGCCAGCACCGCGGTGAAGGCGTTGACCTGCCCGTCGGTGGCGCGAATCTGGCGCAGGCTGTGCTGGATGGCGGCAACGGCGGTGCTCATGCAGCGATCTCCGGCGAGGCCGATGGCACGGCAGACACGGGTACAAAGGTGCTGCCGGATTCATCGGCCACCGTGAGCGGAAAGTCCATCACCTTCGGCGCCATGCCGGCCACCAGGGCCAGGTAGCGCAGCACACCCGGGCGGTGCGCCGGGGCCAGCACCAGACCCAGCGCGGCGCACTGCGCGTCCATGTAGGCCTCGAGTTGGGCATCGTCCATGGGGTGTCCTGGTGCAACGGATCAGGACTTCCACAGCTGCCGGTAGTCCGGCTGCAGGTGGAACCAGTACATGTAGCCCATCACGTTGGACTGCATGGCCACATCCTGGCTGGGCTGGAACAGCGGGATGCGCGGCACCTCGTCGTAGGCGATCTGGATCATCTCGCGCACCATCGAGTCGTAGATGGGCTTGTTCTCGGCGAAGCGCGCGTTGGTGATGACCTTGTCCAGCTTCGGGTTCTGGTAGCTCATGGTGTTGAACACGGCGTTCTGGCCGTGGTAGCACCAGTAGAAGAAGTACTCGGGGAAGTCCAGCCAGCCGCCGAAGCGGTTGATGATCATCGGCATGTCCTTCTTCAGCAGCGCTGAACGCCAGGTGGCACCGGGGATCTTGTTGATCTGCGTCTTGATGCCGATCTGCGCCAGCGACTCCTGGATCAGCACCGCCGCGGGCTCACCCACCGTCGCGCCGCCCAGGTCCAGGCTCAGCGTGGTCTCGAAGCCGTTGGGCACCCCGGCTTCGGCCATCAGCGCCTTGGCGCGGGTGATGTCGGTGCGGTAGCCGGTGGGCTGGGGCCAGGCGGTGGTCTTCACCGGGCCTGCGGCTGCGCCATAGAGTTTGGCCCCGCGGCCATACACCGCGTTGTCCATGATCTTGTCGTAGGGCAAGGCATAGGCCACGGCCTGGCGGATCTTCTCGTTGTTGAACGGCGGCTTGGTGACGTTCATGCCCACGTAGAACATGGCATTCTCGATGGGCATAGTGGCCACCTTGACGCTGCCGCCATCCTTGGCGAGTTCACCAAAGTCCTTGGGCGGCATGTCGTAGGTCATGTCGATGTCGCCCTTGACCAGCAGCGCGCGGCGGTTGCCGGCATTGGGCACCTCGCGCTGGACGATGCGGCGCAGCTTGGGCGCCGGGCCGCTCTTCCAGTCGTCGTTGCGCACGTAGACGATTTCCTGGCCGGGGCGGAAGGCCTCGATCTTGAACGCGCCGCCGCCCGCGGTGTTGTTGCGCGTCCAGTTCAGGCCCCAGGGGTCCTGCGGGGTGGCGCTTTTCTTCACCAGCTCGCTGTTGAAGATGCAGGGCACCGGCACCGCGATGTTGTTCATCGTGAGCTTGTCCTTGCGCAGGAAATTCACGCGGAAGGTGTGGTCGTCCACCACCACAAACTGCTCGGGCTTCTCCAGCGAACCGGCGCCCATCTGGAAGGTGGCAAAACCGCCCACGCTGACCGCGCGGTCGAAGCTCCACTTGACGTCCTTGGCGGTGACGGGCGTGCCGTCGTGAAACTTGGCGTTGCGGCGCAGCTTGAAGGTCACGGCCATGCCGTCGGGCGCCATCTGCCAGCTTTCGGCCAGTTCGGGTTCGAGCTTGTTGCGGTCGTACACGACACGGCCGTCGGGCAGGGTGCGCTTGCCATAGGTCATCAGGCGGTCGTAGACCAGCCAGCTGACGCCATAGGCCGGGCGGTTGGCACCCAGGGTCTGGATGTCCAGCGAGTTCGGGCCAAACTCGTTGGCCACCACCAGCACATCCTTGGGGCGGGCCTGGGCGGCCGCCGGCAGCGGCAGGCCACCGAGGGCCAGGGTGGCACCAGCGGTGCTGGTGATGAAGTTGCGACGTTGCATGGTGTTCACTCCGGAGTGATGTGTGCAGTGTGGGTGGTGGCTGCGGCAGGCGCCGTGGAGGCCGAGGGTTCAGCGGGCGCGGTGGAGACGGTCGATGCGGCAGTGCTCGCCTGGGTGACGGCCGGGCCCAACGCCTGCCGGCCGGCCAGCCAGGCGCGCCAACCCCCCCAGGCGGTGATGTCAGTGGCATCGGCCAACGCGTGGGGTTCGCAGATGAAGCCGTGGCACCACAGGCCATCCTCCAGCTCCAGCGAGCCCAGGCCCAGTGGCTGAGGCACCAGGGCCAGGAAGCAGCCGACGTGCCGCTGCGGCATGGACCAGAGCTCCACCTCGATGGCAGCGCCGCCGTCGGCCACCCGTTGCAGGCCTGGCTTGGGTGGGACGGTATTGGCCAGCGCAAACAGGCGGTAGCGTGGCGCTGTGCGCGTGACGGCCAGCCGCACCGCACCGCGTTCCGTGAGCTGCGCATTCAGCGGCATGCCGCTGAGGTGGGCGCCGACCACCACCAGGGGCATCTGCGGCTCGACGGCAGGCTGTGGGGCCATGGAGGCTGCCGCATGCCGCGGCGCACTCCGGCCCGGGGCCCCGGGCGCCTGCGCTGCAGACTGCTCCCAACGCCGGCCCAGCGACAGCAGGGGCGCCTCGTGGGCGCCCGGCGCGATGAAGGTGACGCCAAAGGGCAGACCGGCCGTGGTAATGCCCGAGGGCAGCGCCAGTGCGCTCCAGCCCAGGAGGTTGACAAAGTTGGTGTACGTGCCCAGGCGGGCATTGGCACCCACCGGGTCGCGCTGCAGATCGGCCAGGCTGGGGTGGCCAGGCGCCGTCGGAACCATCATCACGTCCACCGTTTGCCAGAGGTCGTCGGCCTGCGGACGCAGCGCGGCCAGGCGGTACTGGGCCCGGAACGCATCGACCGCGCTGAAGCCGCGGCCTCGTTCGATGACGGCGCGCACCGTCGGGTCCAGCGCGTCGGGGTCGCGGGCCAGCAAGCTGTCCACCACGGCCAGCCGCTCGGCCACCCAGGGCCCTTCGTAGAGCAGTGCCGCCACCTGTGCAAGCACGTCCATGGCCACGGGAACAGCCTCCCAGCCCAGGGCGTCCAGCCGCTGCTGTGCGGCCTGCCAGGCGGCCGGGTAACCATCGTCAGCGTCCAGCAGCGGCGCCATGGGCACGCCCACACGCAGTCGAGCACCGGGCCGACCAGCCCAGGCCTGCGGCCCGGGGACAAAGTGGCTGTACGGGTCGGCCGCATCGGCACCTTCCAGCACCGCCAGCACCGCCGCCGAGTCGTCCACCGTGCGCGCAAAGACCGACACACAATCCAGCGTCCTGCAGGCCGGCAGCACACCGGCGGTGCTAACCCGGCCCGGCGTGGGCTTCAGACCGACCAAGTGGTTGAAACCCGCCGGGATGCGGCCCGAACCGGCGGTGTCAGTGCCCAGCGCAAAGGCCACCTCGCCGTGCGCCACCGCGACGGCCGAGCCGGAGCTGGAGCCACCGCTGACGCGGTCGGCCGCCCAGGTGCTCACGGGGACACCAAACGGTGTGCGGGTGCCCACCAGCCCGGTGGCAAATTGGTCCAGATTCGTCTTGCCCATCAGCACCGCACCGGCAGCGAGCAGCCGCCGCACCACGGTGGCACTGGCCGCCGGCACGCTGCTGGCCGCCGGGCAGGCCGCGGTGGTGGGCACACCAGCCACGTCGATGTTGTCCTTGACGGCAAAGGGCACGCCGAACAGCGGCAAGCGCTCGAGCAGTGCCGCGCGGTCGGCCGCACACCCGCAGGTCGCCAGCAGGGTCTGCAGCTCGGCCAGCCGCGGCGCCAGGGCCTCGGCCGACAAGGGCGTGATCCAGGCGGCGGGGCAGGTGCTGTGGGCGATGCGCTGGGCGCGTGCACGCAGTGCCGCCAGGACGTCGGCCCCGGCCAGCACGGCCGCGCGCCAATCGGCCACGCTCAGCAGTTCGCGGTCGGCATCCAGCGGGTGGCGGTCAGAGGGGCTGTTCACTTTGGTGCACGTCCTGGTATACAAGACAGTACACATACACATTCCGTGCCAGCATGGGCACCGAAAGCCTCTGGTTTACCCGAACGGCTTGTCGGTTGTCACCACCGTGTCGGCCGTCACCGGCGATCGATGCCGCCCCGCGGCCTCAGGGGCCAGCGCCCACCAAGGCCGCGTGGGTGGCCGCATCGGCCGCAAACAGGTGTTCGATGCGCAGCGAGGCCAGCGTCACGTCCATCGGGGCACCAACGCTGCTGAACACCGAAAACAGCGCCAGGTCACCCGCCGATGAACGCAGACGCGTCAGCAGCAGCGGTGTGTGGGCCGCCGGCGCGGGCCACTCCGCCGACTGGGGCACCAAACCCTCCAGCCGGCGGGCCAGCGCGGGCACCTGCTGCGACTCCCGCAGCGCGCGGTGCCAGACCTCGCCACACACCTCGGCCTCGTTGATCAGGCAGCGGCGCAGGCCGCCCTCACCCAGCATCCACTCCAGCAGGTTGGCACGCCCTTCGGGCATGGGCAGGCCCAGCAGGGTGCTGCACGACGGCCGGGCACGGCCGGTCTCGATACAGCTGAGGTACCGCTGGGAGACACCGGCACACAAGCCGAGTTCGAGCTGGCTGACACGCCGTTGGCGGCGCAGCGTCGCAATGGGGTTGGGGTGGATGCTGGGGTGCATGCGCCCAGAACAGGCCATCGGCGTCATGACGACGATGACCTCCCAGGTCATTGCGGGCCATACGCCGGCAGTCGACAGTGTGTCCACCGTGTTGAACACCTTGGAGCATCGGATGTGATGTCGGGAGTGAAGGCTTTTCTGTGGCTGGTGGCGCTGGCGCTTTCGGCGTCTTCCTTGTGGGTCCTCCTGCAGGTGGGTTACCTGGGCATCTGGCAGGGCGGCTTCGCCAACCTGGGCAGCACGCAGATCACGCCGGACCTGGTCATTGCCTGTGGCATCGCCATGGGTCTCATCGTGCGCGACTGCCGCGCCAAGGGGCGGACGTGGCGGCCTTGGGCCGCCCTGACGGCGGTCGGCGGCTCACTGGGGCTGCTGGCCTACCTGCTGTGGCCCAAGCGCTGAGCAGGCGGCGCCGAAGGCTGCGCGGCACAATGCCGTGGTGAGACACCCTTCTGCCACGGCGCGCCTTGCGGCGCTCCCGATGAGCCCGCCGCAGCGGCCACCACGGCGGGACGCACTGATCCCCCTTCTGGTCGCCCTGCTGGTGCTGGCCTTGCTGCCCGCCACCGCCCGGGCGCAGACTGCTGAGCCAACGACGCTGACGCTGGATCTCGCCGGGCAACGTGTGGCGGTCGATGTCTACCGCCCGACCACCGCAGACGGAACCCCGCGCGGCGCGGTGATCCTGTCACACGGCTTCACCCGCAGCCGCACCACCATGGGCGGGCACGCCGCCGCGCTGGCCGCCCGCGGTGTCCTCGCGCTGACACCGGACATGCCCACCACCTTCGACTTCCACCGCAACGCCCAGGGCCTGGGCGAACTGGTGGCCGCGCTGCGCGCCGGCCGCACAGGGGCTGGCCCGGCGGTCGACCGGGTGGTGCTGGTGGGCTTTTCCGCGGGCGCACTGTCCAGCCTGCTGGCGGCCAATGCGCCGGGGGTGGTGGGTTATGTGGGCCTGGATGCCTTTGACAAGGTCACCGACGACCAGGGGCTGGGGCTGCGGTTTGCGCCCCAGGTGACGGCCGAGGTGGTGCTGCTGCGGGCACCGCCGTCGCGCTGCAACGCGGAGTCGGCGTCAGCCCCCTGGCGCCTGGCGGTGCCCCGCCTGCGGTCAGACAAGGTCATTGAGTCGGCCTCGCACTGCGACTTCGAAGCCCCCAGCGACTGGATCTGCCACCTGGCCTGTGGCCGCGCCGACGCCGGCCGTCAGGCCGAGGTGCGGCGTGTGCTGGTGGAATCGGTCGAACGCTGGATGAGCGCGGGCACTGGCGCGGCGGCCGGCACGGCGCTTCAGCCGCCGTAACGCTGTTCCAGCATCGCCAGCAGGGTGCGGATGCCCTGGGCCTCTCCGCCCACCGGCCGCCCGGGCCGGTTGCCATCGTTCCAGGCAAAACAGTCCAGGTGCAGCCATTCCTGCTGCTCAGGCACAAAGTCGGCCAGGAACAGCGCAGCCGTCACCGCACCGGCCATCGGCCCCTTGCCGGTGTTGACGATGTCGGCAATGTCACTTTCGATGAGGCCGTGGTACGGGCCCCACAGCGGCAGCTGCCAGACAGGGTCCTGCAGCGCGTGGCCGTGGTCCATCAGCTCGCGCGCCAGCGGCGTGTTGCGCGTGAACAGCGCCGGCAGCTGCGGGCCCAGCGCCACACGGGCCGCGCCCGTCAGCGTGGCCATGTCGATGATGAGCTCTGGGTTGCCTTCGACGGCATAGGCCAGGGCGTCACACAGGATGACGCGGCCCTCGGCGTCGGTGTTGCCGATCTCGATATGGATGCCGGCACGTGTCTTGTACACATCGCCCGGGCGGTAGGCATTGCCGGCGATGGCGTTTTCGACGGCGGGGATCAGCACCTGCAGGTGCACGGGCAGCTTCAGCGCCATGATCATCGTGGCCAGGCCGATCACGTTGGCCGCGCCACCCATGTCCTTCTTCATCCAGCGCATGCCGTCGGCACCCTTGATGTCCAGACCACCGGAGTCAAAGCACACGCCCTTGCCGACCAGGCTGACCAGCGGGTGGTCAGGGTCACCCCACTGCAGTTCGATCAGACGTGGTGCTCGCGTGGCCGCACGGCCGACCGCGTGGATGGCGGGGAAGTTCTGCGTCAGCAGGGCCTCACCCACCGTCTGCTGGAACCGCGCACCATGGGCCTTGGCGAGCATCTGCACCGCCTCGGCCAGTTCGGCCGGGCCCATGTGTTCGGCCGGGGTGTTGACGAGGTCTCGCACGGCGCAGATGGCCTCGCCCATCACGGCGCCTCGGCTGGCCGACGCTGAGGCCCGCAGCTGCAGCCGCGCCGGCTCGCGGGACGACCTCCGGTAGAGGTCAAAACGGTAGCTGCCCAGCAGCCACGACAAGGCGACGGCCTGGTCGTCCAGCGCCAGGCCTTCAGCGCCCAGCACGTAGGTGCCGGGCGGCAGGGCACGCGGCAGGCTGGACAGCACAAAGGGGTCGTCCGGTGACCGCACACCCACCAGCACCGCGGCCACGGCGCCATCGTCACCGGGCAGCAGCGCGTGGCTGTGGGGCGACGCGTCAAAGCCGGTGGCCTGCGCCCAGCGCCGCTGGGCCGGCGTCAAGGGCAAGGCGCCTTGCGCCCAGTGGTCACGGTCGGTGCACCACAGGGGCGTGGCGCTGGCGGCGGGCTTCTTGCGCCCAGTGAGGAGGTCGAGGCTCATGGTCTGGCGGGGGTGGATGTCGCCAGCATGGTACGTTCAGACGTCCGCCGCCGCCGCATTCGGGGGAACCCCATGGCACGGCGGCCGCTGCGCCATACTCGCCATCCGCCATGTCCGCCGAGCCATCGTCGTCTGTGCCCCCAGCGCCCCCATCGGCATCCGCGGCGTCCATCGCCAGCGCCACCCGCAGACGATGGCTGCTGGCCGGCCTGCTCGGGATGTCCAGCGGCTGCGCGCCCGCGCTGCCCCCCGGCCCCCAGCCCGGGCGGGAATCTGAATCAGGCCCCGACACCGCCCCCGCCGTCGAACCCGAACCCCCAGCCGCCGACCCCGCCGGCTGGCGCATCCCCGGTGAGTTCGAAGCCCAGCAGGCGGTGTGGCTGGGCTTTGACCCCTTCCTGCAGGACATCAGCATGGCGCTGGTGCGCGCCCTGCTGCCCCATGTAAAGCTCAGGATGCTGGTCGCCGACAGCGCCGCCGCCGAACAGGCCACGGCCGTGCTGCAAGGCCAGGGCCTGGCCTTGCCGGGCTTGCGCGTGCTGACCCACCCACTGGCCATGTTCTACCCACGCGACGGCGCCGTCTTTGCCACCGCCGGCCCCGCGCTGGGCGTGGTGGATTTCCAATGGGACGAGTACGGCACCCCCGCCTGGTGCCGACAGCGGCACGCCAACGATGCCCGGCGTGCCGCCCAGTGCGCCACCGCACCCGATCTGCGCCGCGGCCGTTTTGACTGGGCCATGATGCGGCTGACCGGTGCACAGCGGCTGGCCTCCAGCCTGGTCACCGAAGGTGGCGCCGTCGAGAGCAACGGCCAGGGCCTGATGATCGCCTGCGAGGCCTTTGTGCGCAGCCGCAACCCTGGCCTCTCCCGCGCCGAACTCGATGCGCTGCACCGGGCCATTCCTGGCGTGCGCCAGGTCATCTGGCTGCCCGAAGGCCTGGCCCAGGACCCTCACCTGCGCGGCACCATCACCGGCCCTTATGTGGCCTGGGGCACCGGCGGCCACACCGATGAGTTTGTGCGGTTTGCCGATGCCCGCACGGTGCTGCTGGCCTGGCCCGACGACGCGGAGGCCAACCGCCACCCGGTGGCCCGGCTCAACCGACTGCGCATGCAACGCAATGCCGAGGTGCTGTCGGCCACACGCATGCCCGACGGGCGGCCACTGCGCGTGATCAGGCTGCCCATGCCCCGGGTGATCGAGCGTCGGGTGGTGCTGTCGCGCGAGGCTGAGCGCGGGTTTTCAGAGCAGTGGACCCCTGACTTCTTTCCGGCCAGCGAGCGCCGCCGCGAAGGCGACCGGCTGATCCAGGTGGCCACCGCCACCTACCTGAACTTCATCATCGCGCCCGGCGTGGTGGTGGTGCCTGACTACCAACCCCATGGCACCCCGGCAGCCCTGCAGCGGCGGGTGCAGCAGCAGCTGGAGGCGGCCTTCCCGGGGCGGGCGATCGTCTTCATCGACGCCCTGGCGCTGAACTGGCTGGGCGGTGGCCTGCACTGCGCCACGCTTCACCAGCCTGCGCCGGTAGGTTAGGCCTTCAGGACACCTGCCCCAGGGCCCGCTCGATGCGCCGCTTGGCCACCCGCGGGCGCGGCACCGGAAAATCCCACCAGACGCGCACGTCGTCTTCCAGGCCCAGGCCATGCATGTAGTTGTAGAGCGCCTTCTTCAGCCCATGGCCGAGCGCGTCATGGTCGGTGCCGGTCGGGTCGGTGAAGCCGACGTCGTTCTTGGCAAAGTCACCGGGTGGCAGCGGGTGCAAGGTGATGCCGTAGTCCTGGGGCCGTTGTCCCACGGGTGAGTGCACGGTGCAGGTGAACCGGTGCCAGAAGCCGCTGTGCAGACAGCCGTTCAGGAACAGCTGACGCACCAGCTCCAGCGCATCCACGGTGTCCTGCACGGTCTGTGTGGGGAAGCCGTACATCAGGTAGGCATGAACAAGCACACCGGCGTCGGCAAAGGCCTTGGTGACGCGCGCGACCTGGTCCACCGACACGCCCTTCTTCATCAGGTCGAGCAGGCGGTCACTGGCCACTTCCAGGCCGCCGGTGATGGCAATGCAGCCGCTGTCGGCCAAGCGCTGCGCGAGCTCGGGCGTGAAGGTCTTCTCGAAGCGGACGTTGCCCCACCAGGTGATGGGTGTGCCGCGCCGCAGCAGCTCATCGGCCAGGGCCTTCAGGGCTTTTGGCGGGGCAGCTTCGTCCACGAAATGAAACCCCGTCTGCCCGGTCTCGGCCACGATCTGCCCGATGCGGTCGGCCAGCAGCGCGGCGCTGGCGGTCTCGTAGCGGCCGATGTAGTCCAGGCCAACATCGCAGAAGCTGCACTTCTTCCAGTAGCAGCCATGCGCGATGGTGAGCTTGTTCCAGCGACCGTCGCTCCACAGTCGGTGCATGGGGTTGAGCATGTCCAGCAGCGACAGGTAGCGGCTCAGCGGCAGGCCGTCCCAGGTGGGCGTGCCCACCTGCTCGAACGGCACGTCGGGTTCGGCCAGATGGAGGTAACGCACCTGGCCCTCCACCCGCGCAAAGGTGCGCACCAGCCGGGACGCGCCGCGACGGCCCTGGTAGTGCTCGAGCAGTGCCAGCAGCGGCCGCTCGCCAGCGTCCAGCGTCACGTGATCGACAAAGTCGAAGAGGCGCGGTTCAGAGAGTTCGCGCAGCTCGGTGTTGACAAAACCTCCTCCCAGCACGATGCGCAGCCGCGGGCCCAGCCCCGGCACCGCGCGGGCCGCCTGGGCAATGCGCAAGGCGCCATACACCGCCCCGGGAAAAGGCACTGAGAGCAGCAGCACATCGGGCGCGTGCTGCGTCACCGCATCGTGTGCCAGGCGCTGCAGCGTGCGGTCCAGCAGGTTGGGCGGTGCTGCCAGCGCCTGCGCCAGGGGGTCGAAGCTGGCCTGACTGGCGGCCAGCTTCTCGGCATAACGCACAAACTCAAAGCGGGGGTCGATGCCGTCGCGGATGACGTCGGCCAGGTCGTTCAGGTAGAGCGTGGCCAGGTGACGCGCGCGGTCGTGCGTGCCCAGGGCACCAAACGCCCAGGTCAGCGGGTCATCGTCGCCCGCCGCCACCCCCTGCGCATACGCGTCCAGGGTGGCAAAACGCTCACCCTCGGGCAGAAAGCCCCCGCCCGCGATGCGGTGCGCCAGGGTCGGGTCACGCCCCTGCAGGAAGGCGATGACGCGGTCGATGCTCTGCGCATAGGCGTCGAAGCGCGCCAGGAAGGCGGCCACGCGGGCGCTGGGCACACGCGGCGATGCGCCCGGAGCGGGTGCGGCCTCCAACTCGGCCTCCAGCTCGTACTTCACCGCGAGCAGGCCCTGCCGGGACAGCAGTTCCAGCACCAGGGCCAGGGCCAGGTCGCACTGGTGTGCATCCACACCCTGCGAACGCAGAAAACCCGTGAGGTAGGCGGTCGACGGGTAGGGTGTGTTCAGCTGCGTCATGGGCGGAATGACGCTGAGCACGCGCAGGCTTGCGCCAGTGCGAAGTGATGACGACCCCGCGTCAGCGCGGGGTGGGGAGGAAACGGCCATGTCGGGATTGTGATGCGGGGCGCGAAGGGCCGGGCGCGCGGGGCTGAACAGGCTGGCTGAGCGATACCATCGCCGCCGCCCTGCCCTGCCCTGCCCGACGCCGGGCCGCACCCGAACCCCCCACCGTGACCACGCCCCCCGCCCCCCGCCTGCTGCTGGCCCCGATGGAAGGGCTGCTCGACGCCGACCTGCGCGACACCCTCACCGCCGTCGGCGGCGTCGAGCGTTGCGTCAGCGAATTCATCCGCGTGACCGACCAGCTGCTGCCGGCCCGGGTCTTCCTGCGGCAGATGCCCGAGTTGCGCCACGGCAGCCGCACCCCCAGCGGCACACCGGTGCGGGCGCAGCTGCTGGGGTCAGAGCCCAGCGTGCTGGCCGACAACGCGGCCCGCCTGGCCGAGCTGGGCGCCGAGGGCATCGACCTGAATTTCGGCTGCCCGGCCCCCACCGTCAACCGCCACCGCGGCGGCGCCGTGCTGCTCGATGAACCCGAGCTGGTGCAGCGCATTGTCTCGGCCGTCAGGCGTGCCGTGCCGGCAGCGGTGCCGGTCTCGGCCAAGATGCGCCTGGGCGTGCGCGACAGCTCGCGCATGCTGGATGCCGCCAGGGCCATGGCCGATGGTGGCGCGGGTGAGCTGGTGGTGCATGCCCGCACCAAGCTCGACGGCTACCGGCCGCCGGCCCACTGGCCCTTGATTGCCGAGGTGCGGCAGGCGGTGGCCATTCCGGTGGTCGCCAACGGCGAGGTCTGGAGTGTGGACGACGCGCGCCGCTGCCTGGCCGAGAGCGGCTGCAGCGCACTGATGCTGGGCCGCGGCATGGTCGCCCAACCGGGGCTGGCGCGGGCCATCCTGGGCCAGCGCACCCCGGATTGGGAGACCCTGCTGCCCCTGATGCAGGGCTTCTGGGAACGCATCGGACGGCGCGTGGCGGCGCGTCACCGCGCTGGGCGCCTGAAGCAGTGGCTCAACCTGCTGCGCCGTGCACACCCCGAGGCGGAAGTCGCCTTTCAGCGCATCCGGGGCACCCAGGACCCGGCCCAGGTGACGGCGCTGCTGTGGCCCCAGGGGACGTCACCGAGCCTCAGTTGAACAACAACTGCACCAGCCCCAGGCTGATCACCGGGAAGGCCAGCAGCAACAGCACCCGCAGGGCGTCCCAGGCCAGGAAGGGGAATACGCCCTTGTAGGTTTCAGCCATCGGCACATCGCGCGCCAGGTTGTTCACCACATAGACGTTCAGGCCCACCGGCGGCGCAATCAGCCCGATGCCCACTGTCATCAAGACGAGCACGCCAAACCAGATGGCCTTGTCCTGCGCGCCCAGGCCCATCAGGTCCAGGCCCATCACGGCCGGGAAGATGACCGGGATGGTCAGCAGCAGCATCGACAGCTCGTCCATCACGCAGCCCAGGATCACATAGAACACCAGGATGGCCGCGACAATGAGCATGGGGTTCACCTGAAGGTGGCTCACCCAATCGGCCAGTGCAGCGGGCATCTGCGTGAGCGCCAGCGACGCGTTCATCATGTCGGCGCCCAGGAAGATCATGAAGACCATCGCACTGGTTTCGGCGGTGCCCAGGAAGCTTCGCTTGACGCCCTCCAAGGTCAGCTCACGCTGGAACAGCCCGGCCAGCAAGGTGGCCACCGCGCCCACAGCCGCCCCTTCGGTGGGCGAAAACACCCCACCGTAGATGCCGCCAAACACGATGAAGAAGATGGTGGCGATGGGCCACACCCCCAGCAAGGCCGACCAGCGTTGCGCCGCGGGGAGTTTCTGGGTGGGAGGGGCCAGCTCGGGATTGCGGCGGCACACCAGGCTGATGACCACGATGTAGCCCAGCATGGCCAGAATGCCCGGGACCATGGCCGCGGCAAACAGCTTGGCGATGTTCTGTTCGGTCAGGATGGCATACACCACCAACGGCACCGATGGCGGGATCAGGATGCCCAGCGTGCCGCCGGTGGCCAGGGTGGCGGTGGCCAGGCGGCCGGAATAGCCGTGCGCGCGCATCTCGGGGTAGGCCACCTGGGTGATGGTGGCCGACGTCGCCACCGACGAACCACAGACCGCGCCAAAGGCACCCGCCGACAGGATGGACGCCATGCCCAGCCCGCCCCGCACATGCCCGACCAGCGCCGCGGCAGCGCGAAACAGCGCGCGGCTCAAGCCACCCTGCGTCGCAAACTGCCCCATCAGCAGGAACAGGGGAATGACGCTCAGGTCATACAGCGTCAGGCGCGCCACCGCACTGCCCTTGAGCAGGTTCAACAGGCTGGCCTCGCCACTCATCGCCCAGTAACCCAGCGCCCCCGGGATGAACATCGCCGCGGCGATGGGCACGCGCAGACCCATCAGCAGCAGCATGCCGCAGAACATCACCACGCCAATGAGGGTCGGCGTCATGCCGTGTCCCCGGCGGCGGCGGCCACCGCAGCCGCCTCACCTTCCACCGGCGCCAGCCGCCCGGTGAAATGGCCCACGCTCTGCCACAGCGCAATCAGTGCGGTCAGCGCCAGGCCCGGCGCCAGCGACGCATAGGCCCACCACATCGGAAGTTCGAGGATCATCGACTGCTCATGGGCCTGGTGCACCGACAAGGCACCGGTACCGGTGCGCCAAGCCAGCAAGGCGCACATCGTGCCCAGCAGCAGGCAGCCCACGCCGTCCAGCCAGCCCTGCTGGCGCAGCGGCAGCCGCTGGGTGAAAAAGTCCACGATGATGTTGCCCGAGCGCAGCTGACACCACGGCAGGCCCAGCGAGATGGCCAGCGCGATGCCGAACTGCGTGAGTTCCACGTCACCCTGGATGGGCTGCGTGATCAACGCCCGGCCCGCCACACTGACCACCGTCATCAGCCCGGTGAGCAAGGCCACCGCCGAACCCACCAGGGCAAACAGGTGCGCCAGCCGGCGCAGCAGGGCGGCCACGCTCAGCGCTTCTGGTGCTTGATCAGCAGCTCGCGGGCGTCTTTCAGCAGCGCGGCGCCGTCGATGGTGCGGGCACGCATGTCGGACACCCAATCGTCATAGACCGGCACCGAAGCCTTGACCCAGCGTTCGGTTTCCTCTGCCGACAAGGTCATGATGGTGTTGCCGCGGTCCTGGGCGGCCTTGCGGCCGGCGACCTGGCTTTCATCCCAGATCTTGCCGATCTGGCGCGACAGGGCCGCGCCGCTGTTGGCGTCGATGACGGCCTTCAGGTCAGCCGGCAGGCTGTCGTACTTGGCCTGGTTCATGGCAAAGACAAAACCCGCGCTGTACATCGCCGGGAACTTGGGGTCCGTCTGGGTGTGGAACTTGGTCAGCTCGTGCAGCTTGAAGGCCGGAATCACTTCCCAGGGCAGCACAAAGCCATCGATCGTGCCCTTGCTGATGGCATCGGCCACGCCGGTCACCGGCATGCCCACTGGGGTGGCGCCCAGCTTGGCCAGCAGCTTGTTGGTCTGGCGCGTGGGGGCGCGCAGCTTCAGGCCCTTGAAGTCGTCGAGGGTGCGCACCTGCTTGCTGGCGGTGTGCACATACCCTTCGTCGTGCACCCAGGTGGCCAGGATGCGGGTTCCCGGGAACTCTTTCGTGGCGTGCTTCTGCAGGTATTCCCAGGCCGCTGACGCACCGGCTTCGGCGGAGTTGGTCATGAACGGAAGCTCGAAGACCTCCATCATCGGGAAGCGCCCGGCGGTGTAACCCGGCAGGGTGATGACGAGGTCGTCCACGCCGTCCTTGACGCGGTCCACCAGTTGCGCGGGCGTACCACCACCGGACATGGCCGGCAGCATCTGGCACTTGATGCGGCCCTTGGATTCCGCACTGACCTTCTCGCACCACGGCGCGATGACACGGGTGGGCGCCATGGCGGCCGGGGGCCAGATGTGGTGGAACTTCAGCACCACGTCCTGGGCACTGGCCACGCTGGCCGTCGACGACAGCAGCAGCGCCGCTGCGGTGCCCACCAGGCTCTTCACGGTGATCTTCAGGGTTGTCTTCACGGTCTTCTCCACGTCGCGTCGCTTCAGGGTTGGCCGCCCACCAGCCAGACACGCGGTCTGCCAGCAAGAGCCCCACGCTGGCCGCATCACGGCCCGGGCGTCACCTGCGATGCTAAGGCGCATAGTGATCGTGGTTTCCACCAATGCGGCGCTGGAAGTTGCCCACCAAGCGCCGGCGCCGGGGCTAGCTGCTATCGACGGCCGGCATGGCCCGGCGCCGCCCGCCATAGCAGACTGCGACCCTCGGACACTGCGTCGGCCGACGGCCTGCGCTTGTCGCCTGCTCACCACCGCCCACCCACGTTCACTCCCATGACCCGCACACAAGTTGTCATCGTCGGCGCCGGCCCTTCGGGCCTGCTGCTGGGCGCACTGCTGCACAAGGCCGGCGTCGACGCCATCATCCTGGAGCGCCAGAGCCCGGACTACGTGCTGGGCCGCATCCGCGCCGGCGTGCTGGAGCAGGTCACCGTGGAATTGCTGGAGCAGGCCGGCGTCGGCGAACGCATGCACCGGGAAGGGCTGGTGCACGACGGTTGCGCGCTGATCGTCAACGGGCAGCTGCACCGGATCGACCTGCACGGCCTCACCGGCAAACGGATCATGGTCTACGGGCAGACCGAGCTGACACGCGACCTGATGGAGCAGCGCCAGCGCTTGGGCGCGCCCATCGTCTACCAGGCCGAGCAGGTGGAGCTGCACGGCTTCGATGGCGAGCACCCGCACGTCACCTACCGCAAGGACGGTCAGGCCCACCGCATCGACTGCGACTTCATCGCCGGCTGCGACGGCTTCCATGGGGTGGCGCGCGCCAGCCTGCCTGCCACGGCGCTGACGACTTATGAGAAGGTCTACCCCTTCGGCTGGCTGGGCGTGCTGTCAGACACACCCCCCGTGACGCACGAGGTCACCTACAGCCACCACGAGCGCGGCTTTGCCATGTGCAGCATGCGTTCGCTCAAGCGCAGCCGCTACTACATCCAGGTCCCGATCCAGGACAAGGCAGACCAGTGGAGCGACGAGGCCTTCTGGGACGAACTCCGTCGTCGCCTGGACCCGGCATCGGCAAAGGCGCTGATCACCGGGCCCAGCATCGAGAAGAGCGTGGCGCCCTTGCGCAGCTTCGTGGCTGAGCCCATGCGCTTCGGCCGCCTGTTCCTGGCCGGGGATGCGGCGCACATCGTGCCACCCACCGGCGCCAAGGGCCTGAACCTCGCCGCCGCCGATGTGGCCTACCTGTCGCAGGCGCTGATCGGCTGGTACGGGCAGGACCGCCGCGCCGTGGATGACTACTCAGCCCGCTGCCTGCGCCGCATCTGGCGCGCTGAACGCTTCAGCTGGTGGTTCACCTCGCTGATGCACCGCTTCCCGGAAACCGGCGAGTTCGGCCAGAAGATGCAGCTGGCCGAGCTGGACTACCTGGTGCAGTCCCAGGCGGCTTCGCTGGCCATGGCGGAAAACTACGTCGGCTTGCCGCTGTAGCCCGCAGGCGCGGCCCACCGTGGGCCGGCCGAGCGGCCCCGGCGGTGGCGTGCCTCACAGGCCGCTGGCACGCCGGTAGTTGGCCATCTCGTCGTCGGCGCGGCGGATCTGGTCGCCCGAGCAGGAAGGCGCCTGGCCCGTGCGCCGGCCAGTGCCCGAGTAGTTGACAACACACCCATTGCCAAATCGCACCTCGCCTTCGCGGTTGAGCTCGATGAGCACCTGGATGGATTCACCGGCAGCAGGCAACCCGCCAGCCGTGCCCGGGCCACCAGGCGCGCGCAGGCCCGACCATGGGTTTCCGGCATCACGGCGGTCCAGCCCGAGTTCGCTGCGGAAGCGCCCCATCAGGTCATCGGCCTGGGCGATCTGCGCGGCATCACACTGCGGCAGGTTCTGGATGCGCTGGCCGTTGCGCCCATAGATCACCACACAAGGGTTGCCCGGAAAACTGACCCGCGACGTTCGGTTGGCGCTGAAGGTGATCTCAGGGGCTGTGCTTTCATCAAAGGGCCGGTTGCCGCCGCCGATCCAGCTGCCGCTGCCCGAGGTCGGCCCACCGGGCATGCCGATGCTCATGATGCCGGGTGACAGCGGCGCCGTGCTGGGGCGCACTGACGAGATCTGGTCGTTCATGCCCCACTGCCCGAGATCGGGGTAGATGCCGGGGCCCACCACCACGCAGCGGCCCATGAATTCGGCATCGGCGCACAGTTCCCAGCGCCCTGCCCTGACCACCACCGAGGACGCGACGTCATTGAAGTTGTCGCGCTGCAGGTTGGACGTCGCGCCAGAGGCCTTGAATGAACGACCGATCTGCGAGTTGTGTTCAAACAGCTCGATGGCGTTCTGCGACGCCGACACCGGTGGCTGGATGGGCCGCACCGAGGTAATGCGGTCGTTGAAGTTCTGCTCGCGCAGCGATGCATAGCGCCCTGGCCCCAGGGTCATGCACTCGCCGCTGAAGTCAGCGTGCTCGCAGAACTGCCACCAGCCGCTGTGGATGGTGAGCGACGACGCGGTGTCGTTGAAACTCCACTGGCCCAGGTTGGGTGTGCGCAGCAGCACCGTCGTGGAACGCCCGTTGAAGTTGTCGTGCTCGTGCAGGACCACCGATGCCGAGACGTCGACTGCCATGGTGGCCAGGCCAAGGGTGAGGCTGGCGGCCGCCAGCCATTGGCGCAAGGTTTGTGTCATGCCATCTCCAACGAGGTCTGGGTTGCGAGGATAAACCCGCAACGCACGGCGGCCCTGGATTGTTGACGCCCTCCCCCCTGCGGGGTCCGTGGCATGGCAGCACGACGCAACCGCTTACGCTTTGCTGTCGTCGTGACACCATTCCTTCACGCTTGAAGTGGCACGATCGAGCCTTACACCACCTGAACAAGGGGTCGTCATGCCCACCCGTGATATCCCATTGGCAAGCGAATCGGAACTGGCGCCGCTGGTGGCGGACTTCTACGAACACGCGCCCACGGCCGTGCAGACCCGTCTGCTGACGGCGATGTTGCGGCCGGTCGGCCCGCTGGCCCTGGTAGCGTTGGCCGCAGGCGCCTTTGCCAGGCTATTGCCCAGCACCCCGTCACAACCCCTGGACATCACGCCCGACGTCGTCAGGAACATCCACGGCGCCGAGGTGTTCGAGCTGGCTCGCTATGTGGAGCAGAAGGCCCCGGAACTGCTGGGCCATCTGCCGGAAGCCGTGGGGAGCCAGCAAGTGTGGATGGCCACCGCCAACGGTGCGCTGCTGCTGGCCGGCCTGATGGCGATGCGCAAGCCGGGAACACACCTCCCCCATTGACGCCCCCTATGACGGGTTAGCCCGCGTCAGCAGCCCATGGCCCCGAGCCTATAGTTCCCGGCTTTGGTGACCTGGCGCAATGAATCGACTGGCGCCGCAGCATTCCCGAAGGAGAAACCATGGAATCCAACCTGCCCCAACTGCACGCTCGCCGCGCATGGACGCGACGCCTCGCGCTGGCGGCTGTCGCCGGCGCCGCGCTGCTGGCCGGCTGCGGCGGCGGCGGCGACGCCACGCCGCTGCCCAACATCACCGCTGTCAAGGTGCTGGGCGACAGCCTGGCCGACGTGGGCACGTTTGGTGGCGTCAAAGCCACCGTCCAGGGCACCAGCACGGCGCCTGAGCTCATGTTCCCTGAGCTCATCGCCCAGAGCTACAAGATCGCCCAGCACTGCAACTTCTTCAGCTTCACGGGCACCACGTTTGCGCCCAACACGGCCAAGACCGGCTGCACCAACTACGCCATCGGCGGTGGCCGCGTGAACGGCGCCACCTCGGGCATCACGGCGCCTGACCCGCGCAACATCGTCGTGCAGATGCAGGCCGCTGTGGCCGGTGGCAACTACACCGCCAACGACCTGGTCCTGATCGACGGCGGCGGCAATGACGCCGCCGACATCGTGGGCCTGTACCTGGCCGTGGGTGGCGCTGCCGCAGGCTCGCCGGCCCAACTGGCCGCCGTCAATGCCTACGGCACCGCACTGAAGACGGTGCTGCCGGCCGCCACGGTAGACGCCAACCTGGGCAGCGCCTCGGGCCTGGCCACCGTGGGTGGCCTGTACATGGCCGCGCTGGCCAACCGCTTCGCCGACCAGATCAACACCAATGTGCTCGAGAAGGGCGCCAAGCAGGTGGTGCTGATCAACATGCCGGGCATCACCAACACGCCGCGCTTCCAGATGGTGCTGAACGGCATCGCTGCTGCCGCGGGTGGTGGCACCACGGGTACGGCCGCACGGGGTCAGGCAGAAACGCTGTTCAAGGGCTGGGTCACCGCATTCAACGGCGAACTGACCAAGCGCTTCGGCACCAACAACGCCGTGCTGATCATCGACCTGCAATCGCGCTTCGACGACCAGGTCGCCAACCCCGCCACCTACGGGCTGACCAACGTCACCACCACGGCCTGCCCGGCCACGGGCGTGGGCAGCGACGGTCTGCCCACCTACAGCTTCCCCACCTGCACCGCGACGGCCCTGACGGCCCAGACGCCCCCGGCGGGCGCCACGGGCGGCAGCAACTGGTGGCGCAACTACCTGTTCTCGGACGGCTTCCACCCGACGCCCTACGGGCACGCGCTGGCCGCCACGCAGATCCGCACGGCCCTGTTCAACCGCAGCTGGCAGTGATACCAGGAACCA
>JAJTDE010000326.1 GCA_021298085.1 Rubrivivax sp. | reverse complement strand
CAGCCACATGGTCGCCGGCCTGTCGCGCGTGCCGGTGTCAACGGCCAGCGGCCAGGACAGCACCGGCTCGGCGCCGGCCTGACGCGACTCGGGTTCGCGGCCGACTCGGCCGGTGAAGACGCAGAGGTTCATTCCACAATCCTCCAGTCTTCGGCCAGCATGTCGCTCTGGCTGGCCACCCAGCCTGGCAGCATCGCCCGCCTGCCCGAAGCATTGACCGTCCACATGTCGATGTGCGGCAGGATCTCGCAGAACTCCAAGCCCAAGGCGTTGGCGTATGGCGTGCCAGGCTTGAGCTGCGCAGCCGGCGTGCCGGGCACAAGCATCAGCCACATTTCCTTGCCGTTCCAGCCGGCGCGCGAGACGCGGCGACCCTGCTTGAGAGCCTCGATGGCATGGCCGAACGTCATGCCCGAGGTTTCGCGGTAGGCGCGCGCGAATACGTCGGCCGGCGACCATGAGATGTAGCCGGCGTGGCGGCTATCGTTTCCTTTGCCGCCGTCGTGGTACTCCACAAGGAACCCCTCGTCGGCGCCGTTCTCGTTGGCCGGCAGCTCCCAGCCGCGATAGGCGTTGTATTCCGCGCGCGTCATCGGACTGGCGCTGACCAGCTTGGTGCCAATGTAGGTTTTCATGCCGCCACCTCTTCGGCGGCAGATGCGTCCTCGACAGGCGCAGGGGTGTCGCCCGTCAGCAGCGCCACGAGCTGCTCCTGCGATGCGACGGCAACGCCGAACGTCTCGCGCGCTGCGTGGTTGCGGGCCTGGGCGGCGTTGGCGGCGCGGATCAGGCGCTCGTCGCCGGTTTCAGTGTTGCGGACCAGGTAGATCCTTTTCGGTGCCTTGCTCATAGTTGCTCCAAGTTGCGGATGGTGATCGCCACCGACCCAGGCGCGGCCGGCGGCATGCGGGTGATCGACAGGCGGTCGATCTGCTCGTCGTCCTCAAGCACGCCAGCATGCACCAGCGCGTCGAGGAGAGATTTCAAGATGTTGTCGAGGTCACGCCGGCGGCGGTCGGGTGGACTCGCTTCGATGGCGACGTCAAGGCGCCCCGTCATTGGCCTGTGGATTGCGTGGAGAAGCGCCGACTGCGCAACCAGAGCGCGATACACGCGGCCCTCTGTTGACACAAGGTGACGTCCAGCAAGGGTGCCACTCGACGGGTGGCGCCAGTAACGGTTGACCGAGGGAGGCCAGCCCACGCGCATCGTGATCATGCTGCGACCTCGCGGCCCCAGACGATGTCATGCGCTGTCAAGTCCACGCCCGTGTCCCACGCAAGCTGCAGCACCTGCCGCTGCATGCCGCTTGGCACTCGGCCGGTCGACGACCAACGGGAGATGGTCGATGGGTCGACGCCTAGCAGGCGCGCCAGTTTTCTTACGCCGCCAAAAGTCTGCACCACCAAAGCGCCAGGTGGAATCAGTCGAGTGTTTGACATTCCGCAACGATAGCACATTGTGGTGCGTCAATCGCAACAGTTTCCCGGCTTGCGAATCGTGCTGGGCTGAGCAATGGTGCGACATGCCCATCGATACCGAATGGTTCCGCGACCGTCTGGCCTCCCGCAAGCTCTCGCAGCGCGGGCTGGCCAAGGCCATGGGCGTCGACCCCAGCGCCGTCTCGCTGATGTTCCGCGGCAAGCGCCGCATGACCGTTGATGAGGCCAGCCAGGTCGCGGTCCTGCTGCAGTCCACGACCAACGAGGTGCTGGCCGCGGCCGGCGTGGCCGTGCAGGGTGGCCAGCGCGTGCGCATCATGGGCTATGTCCAGGCCGGTGGCCGCGTCACCCTGGAGGCCGAGGGGCTGCACGACACCGTCGAGGCGCCGCCAGGCCTGCCGGTCGACGCCGTCGCCATCCAGGCCCGGCACGGCGGGCAGGAGGACGGGTGGATCTACTACCTGTCAGAGACGCACGCGGCGCCGGCCCAGGCGCTCGGCCAGCTCGCCGTCTGCGCGGTGCGCGACAACGGCCTGCTGCTGGCGCATGTGCGCCGGGGATACCGGGGAGGGGCCTTCAACCTGGCGCCCACCGGCAGCGCAGAGCAGACCAACGTGGCGCTGGCCTGGGCCGCGCCGGTGCTCTGGATCCGAACCTCTCCACCGTAATCCGAGGGAATTGCAGGGAATTGCACGACCCTATTGACGCGCCCCTTGTGTTGCGATGAAATCAACACCGTCGCTTCTGACACATCACAAGGAACCGCGCCATGACACCTCTGCAAATCGCTCAATCCGCCTGGGACAACATGCTCCCGCGTGACCACCACGACGACGCCACCGAGGCCGAACTCTCTGAGGCCGCTGACGAATTTCGCACCGACACCTTCGCCACCAGCATGTGGCTGTGCGACAACCTGCGCCAGCCCGAGGGCGAAACCACCTGCACCCGCCAATGGTGGGGCTGCCACAACAGCGAAGACATCGACGTCAGCAGCGCCACGGTCGACCAGCTCTGGGTGCTGATCATCGACGGCACCGAGCAACAGTGCCTGGCCGCCCGCGAAGAACTGCGCGACCGCATGCAGGCAGACTGCGCCGCCCAGATCGAAGCCCGCGTGCCATCCATCCGCGCCAGCAACATCCAAGACGCCCGCGAATACCAGGCCGATTGCTACCGTGACGACGCGCACCACTGGTTCTGACCCGTGGCCTTTCCCTCGGCGGCTGCTCGACTACCCCTTGCTGCCGCCGATCCCGAAAGCCCCGCCGCCTCCACCACCACAAC
>JAJTDE010000325.1 GCA_021298085.1 Rubrivivax sp. | reverse complement strand
TGATGGCGAGGCAGGGTCAAGCACCAGCGCTGGACACCACCACGCGGACGATGACCACCAGGAGCATCACAAAGAGCACGGCGGCGACAACGCCGGCCACGATCACGTGAACGGGGTTGAGTTGCTGGATATCTTGCTCGTAACCAGCACGCTTGCGCACACCAAAGAACGACCATCCGACGGCCTTGACCGTCTGCAGGAAGGACGCCGGCCGAGCGGCTGCATCACGAAGACCGGAGCCCGTCGGCATGCCACTCACGAACGGGGCTCCGGCTGGGCAGGCACCGGAAGTGTCTGCAGCGGCGCGGCACTCACACCCACCGTGCCGGCAGGCGCTGCCGGTGTCTTGCCGCCCACCTCGAAGAAGGTGTAAGAAAGCGTGATGGTGGTGACGTCGCGGGGAAGCTTGGGGTCCACCACAAAGGCAACTGGCCATTGCTTGGCCTCACCCGGCTTCAAGGTGTATTCGTTGAAGCAGAAGCATTCCAGCTTGTTGAAGTGGGCCGCTGACTGCTTGGGCGCGTAACTCGGGATGGCCTGCGCCGCCATCTGACGGTTCTGGATATTCTTGAATTCATACATCACGGTGGCGAGTTCACCCGGGTGAACCTGCACCGACCGCACGGCGGGCTTGAAATCCCAGGGGCCCCGAACGTTGGCGTCAAACTCGACCGTGATGGTGCGGCTGGTGTCGACCTGCGTGTTCTTCACACGTTCGCGCGCGGCGGCTGACTTGTTGGTCTCCGACAGCGCCAGCACGTTGATGCCCAAGGCTTCACAGATCGCACGGTACATCGGCACCAGCGAATAGCCGAAGCCGAACATCAGCCCGACCACCACCAGCAGCTTGCCGGTCATGCGCAGGTTGTCTTGACGCCGTGTGCTCACTGGCCACCCCACAGCAACTTCGCCACAAAGCCCAGGAAAAACGTGAGCGCCACCGACGCCAGGATCAAACCCAGGCGGCGGTTGGCTTTGTGTTGTTCAGGGGTGAGCACGAGGGCCTTTTCAGGCAACGATCTTGGTGGCCGTCGCGTTGAGCTTAGGCGGCGTCTCGAAGGAGTGATAAGGCGCCGGGGAAGGAATCTCCCATTCCAGGCCTTCAGCGGCTTCCCAGGGCTTCTGGGGTGCCTTCTCGCCCTTGCCGCGCATCATCGGCATCACCACAAAGACGAAGAAGTACACCTGCATGATCCCGAAGCCGAAAGCACCGATGGACGCGATCATGTTGAAGTCGGCGAACTGCATCGGGTAATCGGCATAACGGCGGGGCATGCCGGCCAGGCCGAGGAAGTGCATCGGGAAGAAGGTGATGTTGAAGAAGATCATCGACAGCCAGAAGTGGATCTTGCCGCGGGTCTCGGAATACATCACGCCCGTCCACTTGGGGCCCCAGTAGTACACGCCGGCAAACATCGCGAACAGCGACCCGGCCACCAGCACGTAGTGGAAGTGGGCCACCACGTAATAGGTGTCCTGCAGCTGGGTATCAATGGGCGCCATGGCCAGGATCAGCCCGGTGAAGCCACCCATGGTGAACACAAACAGGAAGCCCACCGACCAGAGCATCGGCGTCTCGAAGGTCATCGAGCCGCGCCACATCGTGGCCAGCCAGTTGAAGATCTTCACGCCCGTGGGTACGGCGATCAGCATCGTGGCGTACATGAAGAAGAGCTGGCCTGTCACCGGCATGCCCGTGGCGTACATGTGGTGCGCCCAGACAATGAAGGACAGGATGGCGATGGACGACGTCGCATACACCATCGACGCGTAGCCGAACAGCGGCTTGCGCGCGAAGGCAGGAATGATCGCGCTGACGATGCCGAAGGCCGGCAGGATCATGATGTAGACCTCGGGATGCCCGAAGAACCAGAAGATGTGCTGGTACATGATCGGGTCACCGCCGCCGGCGGGGTTGAAGAACGACGTGCCGAAGTGGCGGTCGGTCAGCGTCATGGTGATGGCACCAGCCAGCACGGGCATCACGGCGATCAGCAGGTAGGCGGTGATCAGCCAGGTCCAGACGAACAGCGGCATCTTCATCAGCGTCATGCCGGGTGCGCGCATGTTCAGGATGGTGACGATGATGTTGATGGAGCCCATGATGGAGCTGGCGCCCATGATGTGCATGGCAAAGATGCCCGCATCCATGCTGGGGCCCATCTGCAGCGTCAGCGGCGCGTAGAGCGTCCAGCCAGCCGCCGGCGCGCCGCCAGGCATGAAGAACGAACCGCCCAGCATCAAGGCGGCGGGAATCAGCAACCAGAAGCTCAGGTTGTTCATCCGCGCAAACGCCATGTCAGAGGCGCCGATCTGCAGCGGGATCATCCAGTTCGCGAAGCCGACAAACGCCGGCATGATGGCGCCGAACACCATGATCAGGCCGTGCATGGTGGTGAGCTGGTTGAACAGCTCCGGGTTCACCAGCTGCAGGCCGGGCTGGAACAGTTCAGCGCGGATACCCAGCGCCAGCACACCGCCAAAGATCAGCATGGTGAAGCTGAACAACAGGTACATCGTGCCGATGTCCTTGTGGTTCGTGGCGAACAGCCAGCGCCGCCACCCGTGCGGGTGGGCATGGTGGTCGTTGGCGTGTTCCTGCGGTTCGGCGTCTTTACTTGCGGGCAGCAACGATCTCGGCAGGCTGCACCAGCTTGCCCGTCTTGTTGCTCCACGAATTCTTGGTATACGTGACAACGGCGGCGATTTCGGTGTCTGACAACTGCTTCCAGGCCGGCATGGCTCCGTTGGCAGCGCCATTCAGCAGGATCTGCACCTGCTTGGCCGCGTCGTTCAGGACGATGTCGCTGCCATCAAGGGCCTTGATCGGGCCTGCACCCTTTCCGTCAGGGCGATGGCAGGCGGCACAGTTGGCCGCATAGACTTTCTCGCCACGAGCGACCAGGTCAGCCAAAGCCCAGACCTTGTTCGGGTCGTCGGCCTTGGCTGCCATCAGCTTTTTCTGGCCATCCACCCACAGGGTGTATTCAGCCTGCGTCACCACCTTGACGTGGATGGGCATGTAGGCGTGCTCCTTGCCGCAGAGCTCGGCGCACT
>JAJTDE010000155.1 GCA_021298085.1 Rubrivivax sp. | reverse complement strand
TGTGGACCAAGGCAGCACGCTGCAGTGGAGTGTCGTCGCCAGTGCGGCTGCCGCTGCGTCTGCGGGGGCGGTCCCAGCCGCGGCTTCCAGCGGCACCAACGCTGTCAACACTGCGCCGGCCGCCGTGGCCGGCCTCTACGGCAGCCCGCCAACGCGCTGGCTGACGGCGAACAAGCCACCGACACCTTCACCGTCCGCGTCCAGGACGCCGAAGGCGCCTACGCCGACCAGACCGTGACGCTCACCCTCACCGGCAGTAACGACTCACCGGTGATCACGGTCGCCGACGGTGACAGCGACGCGGCGAGCCTGGTGGTGGCCGACGGCAGCCTGCTGGCCTCCGGCCGCCTGACCGTGACCGACCCGGACGCCAACGACACGATCCAGTCGGCCGTCACCGCGGTGGTGCTGTCGGGCACCGTTGGCGACCTCACGTCCGTCGACGTGCTGGGCCTGCTCCAGCTGCAAGACCCGCCAGCACCGCCGGCACTCCCATTGGAGCCGTCGGTAACCTGGCGCTTCGATGCCACCGGCCAGCTCTTCGCGCACTTGTCCGTGGGTGAGAGCCTCTCGCTGCGCTACACCGTCACCAGCACCGACACCGCGGGCGCCCAGGCGCAGCACGAGGTCACCATCAACATTCGGCTGCCCCACCCGAACAGCCCGCCCGTGCTCATGGTCGACGCGACCGGCCCCCATGCCGTCGAGGACGCGGTTCAGCTGCCGGACACTGCGGTGAAGACCTCGGGCCAACTGAGCATCACCGACGACAACATCCAGGACATCCACAGCCTCAGCACGGCCTTCAACGACGACGCCGTCTGGACCCGAGGCCTGTCGAGCGAGGGCGGCACCCCGGCCGGCGAACTGACGCTGGTGGCGCCCGCGTTGCTGGCAGCGCTGGCCAGCGCCATGTCCGCCACGGCCACACAAGGGCAGGGACAGTGGCTGTTCAGCGTGGACAACACCCTGCTGCAGTTCCTGCAGGCGGGTGAGTTTGTCGAGATGAGTTTTGACATCACGGTGGACGATGGTTCGGGCATGTCCAACGCCACGGCCACGCAGACCGTGATGGTGAGGCTGGAGGGCCGGGCCGATGCGCCGGTGGTCACCGTGGTGGACGCCGGCAATGCGGTGGTCGAAGACCAGGCCTTGAGCAGCAGCGGGCGCCTGGGCATCACCGACGCCGACCACGGTGAATCGGCCTTTGTGCCGCTGGAGGTTGCTGGTGTGTACGGCACGCTGCGCCTGCAGGCTGACGGCCACTGGCACTACCAGGCGGGTGAGACAGCGGCCCAGCAGGCAGCCCTGCAAGGCCTTGGCAAGGGCGATTGGCAGCGCGTTCACGATGAGTTTGACGTGGCCTCGGCGGATGGCCAGACGCTGACGCCGCTGCGCATCGAGGTGCTCGGCGCCAACGACGCGCCCGTGCTGACTGTCGGGCCGGCGTCCAACCTCCTGCTCGAGGCCGGTTCTTCGGAGCCCGGCGTCTTCAGCGCCACGCGCGCCCTGAGCTCGACCGACGTGGACGTGGGTGACAGCCTGCGGGTTGATGCCACCGCGATGTCAGCGGCCGGATGGACGGAAGGAACCCCCGGCCAGTGGAGCCGCTTCGGCACATACGGCACGGCCACCCTCGATGCGACCATGATGGTGGTCAGCTACCGGCTCGACGACCTGGCCTTGGCCACCGAGCGGCTGGACGATGCCGATCGGGTGGAGGACCGCTTTGTGCTCCACCTGCAAGACGGTGCGTCGGGTGGTCAGGCGTCAGTGCAGGCGGAGGCCAGCTTTGCCCTGCAAGGCAGCAACGACGAGCCCTTGCGCATCTCACCCGTGACGGTGGCCAGCGATGGCGTGCGCTTCACGGTGGTGGATGTGGACGCCGCCGACAGCCTGACATTGGCACTCTCCGGGGTGGCCGGCAGCTTGGGGCTTGTCAACAACGGCGTGCAGACGCACTACTCGCCGGTGGCCGGAACCTCGGTGGTTCAGGGCGCACTGCTGGCGACCGATGGCTCCATGAGCGCACCCCTGGGCCTGCGGTTGATGCTGGGTACCCAGGGCACCGATGCGATTGTCGCCGGGTCCTTGCTGCCCAACGTCCTGTACGGCTTCGGTGGCAACGACGCCCTCTCGGGCCGCGCCGGCGTCGTGGACCACCTCTTTGGTGGGGAAGGCAACGATACGTTCCGCGTAGCCGATGCCAGTGACTGGGTCCACGGCGGCACGGGCACCGACACCCTGGTGGTGGTGGCGTCCTACACCAGCGCCAGCGACGAACAGTTGACCGACGTTGAAACCATCACCGTATCCATGGCGGGCCGCACGCTCAACCTGTCGAACCAGACCGAAGGTTTTTCGATCAAGGGTTCCACGGGTGTGGACATCATCATCGGTGGCCAGGGCGCTGACCGCATCGCTGGCGGTGCCGGCGCCGACACGCTGTGGGGCGGCGATGGTGCCGACACCTTCGTGTTTGCCAACGGCGCATCGCGGCCGGTGGTGGGCGGCAGCGGCAGTGCTGGCACGGTGAGCGGCTTCGACGTCATCCAGGGGTTTGCGGCCGAGGACACCCTCGAGATTCCCGGTGCCACCGTCGCTGCCGCATCGGTGCCAGCAGGGGTGGATGGGGTGGATTCCACCTTGCTGACAGACAGTGGCCAGACCATCAAGAGCCACTACATTGACGCCAATGGCCTGATCAGCTTTGATGACAGCGACGCCTTTGCCTCGGCCCTCAGCGTCTCGTCGTCGGCCAGCATCGCCGCTGTACTGCAGTACCTTCAGCTGCAGGACCTGGGAGACGCCGGCACCACAGTCATGTTCGCCAGCCGCATCGGCGACGTGGACAGCACCTGGGTGTTCACACAGGGCACCCACGACGGCCTCAATAGCGCCGACACGCTCGTGCAGCTCAGCGGCTACACCGGTGTCGCCGGGCTGAGCACCGAGCCCGGTACGGGCGCCATGGTCATCATCGACCCCATTCCCGGCGCCTGAGGCGCAGAGGGTGTTCGCCTCAGGCGGTCGTCTTGCCGGGTGATTGCTGCCCCGGGCCTTGTCCCCGGGTGCGGTAGAACGTGATGGGCAGGGCCTGCGCCTCGCGCACCACGCGCTTGCGCAGCTTGCCCACCACGTGCATCTCGCAGGGTTTGCAGTCGAAGCGCAGCGTGAAGGTGTCGCTGCCGTGCGTCAGCGTCATCGGTTCGGCGCGCACCGTGCCCTGCACACCGATCACCCCCTTGGCCTGCTTGGGGCACAGGCTGAGCGACCAGCGCACGCAGTGCCTGGTGATCATCAAGGGCACGTCGCCCGTTTCCTCGTGGCTCTCGTACGCGGCGGCGATGAGCTTGACACCATGCCGGGCGTAGAACGCGGCGGCTCGGCTGTTGTAGACGTTGGCCAGGTAGCTGAGGGTGTCTTCCGGGTAGGGCGCCGGGGGCTGCACGGGCTGGGCCGGTGGCAGGCGCTCAAACGCCGCGTCACGCGCGGCCTCCAGCGCGGCCACCGCGTCGCGACGCAGGGCATTGGTCTCGCTCAGCGGCACAAACAGCGCAGCGGCATCGGGCGCCAGGGTGACACTGGCGGCGCTGAACAGGGTGCCGCCCAGCTTGCCCAGCGCCTGCTGCACGGCGGCCTGGGTCTTTTCGGGGTGCTGTGAGGGCTGGTGCGCCAGCGGGCGCTCGACACGGGCATGGTGACCGTCGGCGTCGACGGCATCGAGCGCCAGGCCGGCGGGCGTGGTGCTGAGGATCAGGTCCACCGGAATGCTGCGTTCGGCCGAGGGGCGGTCGAGCAGGCGTTCCCAGCCCATGTCGCGGTTGCGGCTGATGGCGGTGTCACGCCGCAGGTCCTTGCAGCTGCTGATGGGCGTCTGCGTGTAGAGCCGCCAGCGGCCGTGCCCCAGCGGCTGCGCGACGTTGACCGGCACGCCCTGCAGCTCGCCCTGCAGATCCCACCAGGTGATGGCGTCGCCGTTGTGCACGACGGTGTCGGCCGGCTCGGCCTGGATGTCGACATGATCGGCACCCACGCTCAGGACCTGGCCCAGCGGCAGGCCGGCGTGCTTGGGAGAGTCGAAGGCGCCGATGTCGATCTGGCGGCCGTTGACGAAGTAGTCGGTGGCGCCACGGTTGAAGCCGCGTTGCGGGTCGGGGGTGAAGAAGTGGCGGGTGCGGCCGGATGACGCGGCGCGCAGGCCGCTGTGACCGTCCGTCGGCGCGTCCATCAGTGCGTCCAGCAGCTGCCGGTAATGCGCAGTGACGTTCTTGATGGTGGCCATGTCCTTGTAGCGGCCCTCGATCTTGAAGCTGCGGATGCCGGCCTGCAACAGCGCGGCCAGGTTGGCGCTCTGGTCGTTGTCCTTCAGGCTGAGCACGTGCTTGTCGTGGGCCACCACGCGACCATGGGTGTCGGTGACGGTGTAGGCCTGCCGGCATTCCTGGGAACAGTTGCCGCGGTTGGCGCTGCGGCCGTTCAGCGCATGGCTGATGAAGCACTGGCCGCTGTAGGCCACACACAGCGCGCCGTGCACGAAGAATTCCAGCGTGGCGCGGGTCACCTGGGCCGCGATGGCCTGGATCTGCGCCAGCGTCAGCTCACGCGCCAGCACCATCTGCGCAAAACCGACGTCCTGCAGAAAGCGGGCCTTGTCCGGCGTGCGGATGTCGGTCTGCGTGCTGGCGTGCAGCTGGATGGGGGGAAGGTCCAGGTCGAGCAGGCCCATGTCCTGGACGATCAGCGCGTCCACGCCGGCGTCGTAGAGCTGGTGGGTCAGCCGCCGGGCGGGTTCCAGTTCGTCGTCGCGCAGGATGGTGTTCAGCGTGACAAACACCCGTGCGTGCCAGCGGTGGGCATGGCGCACCAGCCGGGCGATGTCAGTCACGCTGTTGCTGGCCTTGTCCCGGGCACCAAACCCGGGGCCACCGATGTAGACCGCATCGGCGCCATGGTTGACGGCTTCGATGCCGATGTCGGCATCACGTGCGGGGCTCAGTAGTTCGAGTTCGGCTCGCGGCATGGGGCGGCATTCTCGCGCGCCCCGGTGAAGCTGGCCAGTCGTTGGCGTGTCTGCCAGGCCGTGGCCAGGGCGCTGCCGCGCCAGGTCAGCGCCACGCAGCTTTCGCGCAGTGGACGCAGGCTGCAGCCGAAACTGCGCTTGTAGCCGTAGCTGCCAATGGAGAGGTCCACCCGCTTGACCCCGTCGTGTGACAGCGCTTCGGCGGTGCGTTCCATCAGCAGCACGCCCGGGGCGCAGGGCTTCCACCGCGGGTCACCAAACGCCACCCGTACCAGGGTCAGTTCGGTGCCTCGGCGCAGCCCATAGGCCACGGCCACGGTCTCGGTACCGGCGCGCAGCGCGGTCATCACCACATCGCCCTGCGCCAGCCCGCTGCGCAGGCGTCGTGCATAGAACTGCTGGTAGGGCGCCTCACCCAGCCGGTAGCCGCTCTGCGCGCCCAGCCGTTGCGCCTGCAGGCGCTCCAGTTCGGCCAACAGGGCCAGGCCTTCGTCCACGCGGGTGATGCGCTCAAAACGCGCATCAGGCGCCGCCTGGAACAGTCGCCAATGGCGTGCAAACTCGCGCCGGCTCTGCCGGCTGAGCGTCGCCAGCCAGGCCGCGTGCCCATCGGGCATCTCGAAGTGGTGGCCGATGCTCTCGCTGGGCCAACTGGGCAAGGGGCCCAGCAAGGGGTTTGTCTGGTTGTCCAGCGCCGGCAGCATCTTGCCCAGGCGCAGCAGGTCGCCCTGGCGGGCGAGGGCCTGTTTCAGCACGGCCCACAGGGCTGGGCGGGTGTCGTCGTCGAAGGGTACCTGGCGCGCCACGATGGGCCAGTGGTAATCGGCCACGCCCTGGTCAGGGGCCCGCAGCAGGGTGACACCGCCGCTGCGCTGCGCCACCAGCGGCAGCAGCAGGAGGTCCCGCCCGCTGGCGGCGTCGGACACGGCCATGGTGACGGGCCACAATCCTGGTTGCCGGCCCAGCGTTTCGTGCCAGTCTTCCAGCCATTGAGCGTCCTGGAAGACGGTGCACAACGCACCCCCTGGCGCCTGGGCCAGGCCCTGGATGCGTTGACGCAGACTGCTGGCCGACACCGCTTGTGCCCGAAAGGCTGCGGCACCGCGGCGGCCGCGCTGACGGGTATGCACGCGGCCCGAGCCCTCGCAGGCATTGTCAGCCGCTGGCGCGGTACTGGCGTGGGACGAGGCAGTGGGCAGGGGCTTGAGCAACGCACAGTCGCGGCAGGAAAGGCCTTGCCGCCCTTGCGTTGTCGGCCTCCGGGTGGTCGACTTGAACCACGCCGCCCGAGGGTGCGGCGCTCAGACTCCCGCCGCGGCGGCGTCGATGCTGGCCAACAGTTCCGGGTAGCCGTGGTGCACGGCGAACTGCGGAAATTGCTCGACGATGCTGGGTGGCGGGTGGATGAAGAAGCCCGCGTCGGCCACGGTCAGCATGCCGGTGTCGTTGTAGGAATCACCGGCGGCGATGACCTTGAAGTTCAGGCCCTTGAGCGCGTTGACGGCGTGCCGTTTCTGGTCGGGCTGGCGCAGGTGGTACTGCACCACAAAGCCGTCGGCGTCGGTTTCCAGGCGGTGGCAGAACAGCGTGGGGCGGCCGAGCTGAATCATCAGCGGGTCGGCAAACTCATAGAAGGTGTCGCTGAGGATGATGACCTGGTAGCGGCTGCGCAGGGTGTCCAGAAACGCCTTGGCGCCGGGCAGGGGCGCCATGCCGGCGATCACGGCCTGGATGTCGGCGAGCTTCAGGCCATGCTGGCGCAGCAGGCCCAACCGCCAGGCCATCAGCTTGTCGTAATCGGGTTCATCACGGGTGGTGCGGCGAAACTCGCTGATGCCGGTGCGTTCGGCAAAGGCGATCCAGATCTCCGGGATCAGGACACCTTCGAGGTCCAGGCAGACGATGTGCATGGTGGGGGCCGGCCGTCAGGCCGCAGGTCAGGACACAGCGGCCATGCTAGCCGATGCCGCTGCGGGCTCCACCCAGACCGCTTCGCCGCTGAGCACGGCGTTGCCCGACAGCGGGTCGCGCGCCGCATCGTCCAGCAGGGCGTTGAGGTTGGCCCCCGGCCGACGCGCCGCCACCCGCAGCTGGGCGCCGCTCAGGTCATGGCCCCAGCCATGCGGCAGGCTCACCACGCCAGGCATGAGCTCGTCGGTGCACACCAGCGGTGCCTGCACGCTGCCGTGGCCGTTGTGCACCCGCACCAGGCTGCCCGCGGCGAGACCGCGCAACGCGGCGTCGTCCGGGTGCATCAGCAGGGTGCAGCGCTCGGCGCCCTTGCTGAGCGTCGGCAGGTTGTGCATCCAGCTGTTGTTGGAGCGCACCTCGCGGCGCCCGATGATCATCAGCGGGGCGGCCGGGCCTGTGGGGGTGGCCTCGGCCGGGGCGGCGTGGCCAGGCGCAGGCTCCAACGCGGCGCGCGCACGCGCCATGTCGGCCAGCAGTTCCGGCGGGGCCAGCTCAACGGCGCCCGACGGCGTGCGCAGCAGCTCGGGCAAGCGCGGCTGCAGTGGGCCGAGGTCGATGCCGCCAGGCGTCTGGGCCAGCGTGGCCAGGTTCAGGCCGCCGGGCTGGCGGCCGAACTGGTCGCCATAGGGCCCGCTGCGCAGCGCGATGTCCAGCAGGCGTTGCGGCCCCTGCGAGGGGCCCAGGGCCGCGCGCAAGGCCTGCGCATCGTCGCCCGCCAAGCGGCGCAGTTCGCTGTCCAGCAATTCGTCGTCCAGCGCCAGCACATCGGCGTCTGCGCCGCGGCCGGTGACGATGGCCGTCAGGCGCAGCAGCGTCTGCCACTCCGGCGGGTGGCCCGCGGGGGCGTCGAACACGGGCAGGCTGTAACGCGCGTGGTTGCGGTGTGACAGCTGCGGGAAGGCCACGTCGTAGTGGGCTTCTTCCAGCGCGCTCAGGCCGGGGAGGATGACGTCGGCGTGCCGCGTGGTCTCGTTCAGGTAGATGTCCACGCTGACCATGAAGTCCAGCGTCGACAAGGCCTGGGCCAGCCGTGGGCCGCCGGGTGAGGACAGCACCGGGTTGGTGGCGCAGGTGATGAGCGCCCGCACCTGGCCCTGGCCGGGTGTCTCGATCTCCTCGGCCAGGCAGGTGATGGGCAGCTCGCCGTAGACCTCAGGCGCCCCGCTGACGCGGCTGCGGTGGCGGCCGGTGCTGATGCCGCGGCCCAGGCCCGGGCGGCCCTGGGTGTTTTGTGCAAAGGCCGCGGCGCGGGCAAACATGGCGCCGCCCGGGGCGTCGAGGTGGCCACACAGGGTATTGATGACGTCCACCAGCCAGGACGCCAGCGTGCCGTAGGCCTGCGTGCAGGTGCCGATGCGGGCGTAGAGGCAGCCGGCGTCGGCCGCGGCCAGGCCCCGCGCCAGTTGGCGGATCGCCTCGGGCGAGAGGCCGCACAGCGGGGCGCAGCGCTCGGGGGTGAAATCCGCCAGTGCGGCCGGCAGTGCGTCCAGGCCCCTGATCATCGGCCGCAGGCGTTCGAAGCGCGCCGGCAGGCCGTCGTCCAGCAGCGTGCGGGCCATCGCCGCCAGCAGGAAGACATCGCCGCCGGGCCGGATGAAGTGGTGTTCGTCGGCCAGCTGCGCGGTTTCAGTGCGCCGCGGGTCTATCGTCACGAGCCGCCCGCCGCGGGCGCGCAGGGCCTTGGCCTTGCCGCGGAAATCGGGCACCGTCCACATGCTGCCGTTGCTCACCGCCGGGTTGGCACCCAGGATGACCAGGTGCTGGCAGCGTTCGATGTCGGGCACGGCCACGCTCAGCCAGTGCCCGAACATCCAGCCGCTGCTCAGCTGCTTGGGCATCTGGTCGAGCGTGGAGGCGGAGAAGATGTTGCGGCTTCCCGTGGCACGCGCCAGGCGCGCGAAGTACAGCAGCAGTCCCATGCGGTGCGCCGTCGGGTTGCCCACACTCAGGGCCAGTGCGTCCTTGCCGTGGGTAGCCAGGAGGGGCGTCAGCCGCTGCTCGATCAGCGCAAAGGCCTCGTCCCAGGTGGCGGGTTCGTGGCGTCCGTTGCGCCGGATCAGGGGCTGGCGCAGGCGGTCAGGGTCTTCGTGGCAGAGCGGGCAGATGCGGTAGTGGGTTTGGGTATCGCTGGCAGTCTCGGCGGGGGCGGGCGTGGTCATGGCGGCGTGCCTCCAAGGCGGGGACTGCCGCAGTGTCGGCCCTCGGGCGGGCGCCCTCCATGCGGAGATTCCTCAGCGGGAATGTCGCCACAGCATCAGTCCGAGGGCTCGTCCAGCGCCTCGCTGAGCAAGTCGAACCAGGCGTCCAGTTCGGTGTCGTCCACCGACAGCCACTGCATCGCGGCTTCGCCGTGTTGCTGCCACTCGGCGTCGGCCGGCAGGCCGGCGCGCCGGCGCAGCAGGTGGTCGGCCACCAGGGCCAGGGCCATGTAGCTGCGCACCTCGGGTTCGATGCGTGTGTCGTGCAGGGCGTTCAGGTCGTGGTGCAGCCGTACCGTGGCCATCACCTCGGGCGCCAGTTGCCAGACGCGGGCCACCAGGGCGCCGACGACGGCGTGGTCGGTGCGGTGGTTGGCGTTTTCCGTCTGGACGTAGGTGCGGTCGCGGCGGGCCTGGGCTTCCACCATGGTGCCGCTGTAGCCGCGCAGACTTTGCAGCATCACCGGCAGCCCCACGTGCAGGAACAGCCCGCAGGTCTGTGCCACATCGGGCGCCAGC
>JAJTDE010000324.1 GCA_021298085.1 Rubrivivax sp. | reverse complement strand
GCTCGCTCAGCCAGAAGTGAAAGCGGCTTTCCGGCCCGAGCCGGTGCGCTCACCTTTCAATCTCGTTTTGCGATATTCTGCGGCCGTGCCCATGAAGCTCATCTCGAACAAGCCACTGCGCGAGTTCGCCGCCGTGTACCCGGACGCTGACGTGCCACTGCAGGCCTGGCGCCGGCTTATCGAACGGGGTGACTTCGACAGCTTCGCGGCTCTGCGCGCCACCTTTGCTTCCGTCGACAAGGTTGGTCCGCGTTTCGTCTTCAACATCGGCGGCAACAAGTACCGGCTGGTGGCGGCTATCGCCTTCCAGCCACGCATCGTTTGGGTCAAAGCTGTGCTGACGCACAGCGACTACGACAAAGGAGCTTGGCGATGAACCTTCAAGACGTAGCCGCCCACTGGGTTGCCCTTCACGAAGCGCTTGGTTTGGGCGCGCCCATCGCCAGCGAGGCGGAGTACGAGCGTGCCCTGTCAGAGGTCGATCAGATGGTGGACGCCACCGACGGGGAGGACTCGCACCCCCTGTGGGGCCTCATCGCCGTGGCTGGCGACCGTATCCGCGCCTACGAGGCGGGTATTCACCCCTGGCCTGATTCCAGCTCGCCCAGCGCTGTTCTGGCCAGCCTGATGCAGGAGCACGCATTGCGCCAGGCCGATCTGCCTGAGATCGGCTCCCAGGGTGTGGTCAGCGAGGTGCTGGCAGGCAAGCGTCAGCTCAACGCCCGCCAGATCGCCGCGCTGGCCAAGCGCTTTGCGGTACCGGCAGACGTGTTCTTGCCCTGAGGTACGGTCCCGTATAGCTGGCGGTGGCGGTCAGGTCAGCCAGCTTGGTTGCGAACGCCTTCAAGGCCTCGCGGGCTTCGAACCCGCTCGGCCTTGAGTGGCAGTCGCTGCGGGGGAACTCGGCAGCCGCAGGCTTGCCGCCGAGTTCACATAACGTGACGTTGCACGCCGCAGCCCTGTTCGCTCGCCAGGCTCGCTCGGCAGGGCAGTCGGCGTACAACACACGTTATGTCTTACGCCCACTCCGCGCCTGCGCGGCGCCAAGGCCAGGCTTTTCGCCTGCCCTCAGCGCCTTCATGCTCGTGCGGCGTCTGTCGACGCCTCAGGCCTTCTGGTCAGGTGCTGCGCACAGAACCAGGGGAGGTGGGCGGCCTATGGCCTTTGGGCTCGCACGGCGTGTGTCGACGCTTGGGGCCTTGCTGCAGAGCGACATCGCCAGCACCCACATTACGAACTTGTCATGCCGGTGTTCGTTGCCCGCGGTTTGCGGTGTTCAAAGTTCGTTCTGTGGTCGGTGCCTTACCGACCTTCTCTCAAAACCGAACGACCGAACACCCCAACGAACCGAAGGAACCCGATCATGAACACCCGTCAACGCTTTGCCTCTGTTGCCATCGCCGCTGTTGCCGCCTTCGCCGGCACCACCGCTTTCGCCCAGGAAGCCACTTCGGACGCCTGGATGAACGTCACCTCCACCAAGACCACCGCTCAAGTACAGGCCGAACTGCAGCAAGCCCGTGCTGACGGCAGCATCCGCTTCTCGCGTGCCGGCTACATCGAGACATTGCAGTCCACGAAGTCGCGGGAAGCCGTGAAGGCCGAGACGCTGGCCGCCCGCAGCACGGGCGAGCTGTCGCACATCAATGGCGAGGTCTACGGCTACGAGCAGGTTCTGGCGCCGGTGCTCGCCCACGCCGGCCGCTGATCGAGCCGATCTGAACAGCAGGCACTGGCCCGCAACAACCGCACCGGTTGTTGGCGTGGCCGGTGCGCCTTGTGTGCGTCCGCGGTGTTTTCTGGTGGCGAGGCGTTGGTGCCTTGTCGACGCCTACGCTGCGCCCCGGGGTACCTCTACTGCCCTGGGCACACTCCCTGCCGGGTTTGCCAGCTCACCCCGCTCCCGCGCCTCCGCCAGGTAGGCCAAATCACCCAGCTTGTCGGCTGCGATCAGCAGCACGCCGAGCAAGGTGGCGTTATCCAGATCCAGCAGCCCCGCGCGCTTGACCAGGCTGCCCACCTCGGCCTTGCGACGGTCCTCCCGCGTCTTGGCGCGTGCGGCCTCGATGGCCCTCTGCCGCGCCTCCTTGGCCGCCTGCTCGCTTTTTAGCTTCTTGAGCTTGTCGGCCGCCAGCTGCGCCTTGCGCTCAGCTTCAGCGATGCGTTTGGCCAGTGCCTCAGATGCACTCATGCGTTGCGCTCCCCTTCGATTCCACTGCCCAGTTCTCCAACGAATGCTGCGCCCGTGCGATGCTTAGACCCGCAGACCAACCACCCCTGCGTACCACTGGCACAGCCCCGCGCATGAGCCTGTGCGTTGAAGCGACACCTGCGGCAAACGCTGCAACGCCTCCGGCGGGGAAGCCAGACCGACACAAAAGCTAATGGCGCACTTTCGAGTCGTTGTCACGACTCCGGCGCCCTGCGGTCGCCGAGTGCGCTGCCCGCATGATGGCGGGCAGCCAACACCCCCAACATCCCGCCTTCTGGGGCGGTGCACACGAGGCGGGGGGTTTTCAAAATCGGCCCCAAGAGCTTGGGATACGTTGGGAGACCTTGGGCCGTGGCGATTTATCACCTCAGCATCAAGTCCGTGGGCCGCGCCACGGGCCGCAGTGCCACGGCGGCCGCGGCGTATCGATCAGGCTCGGAGATCCACGACGAGCGCACCGGCGAGGAACACGACTACACGCGCAAGCGCGGCATCGAGCACGCCGAGATCGTGCTGCCCGACA
>JAJTDE010000154.1 GCA_021298085.1 Rubrivivax sp. | reverse complement strand
ACACGGGCACGCCGGTGTCCAGCTGCACGCGCATCAGGCCATCGATGACGGCTGACGCCACAAAGTCGTGGCGATAGATGCCGCCATTGACCACGAGTGCGCAGGCCAGGATGGCGTCGTAGCGCCCACTGGCGGCCAGTTGCTGCGCGTGCAGTGGGATCTCGAAGGCCCCGGGGACATCGATGCGTTCGAGGGTGCCCGGCGGTGCCTGGCTGCGCATCAGTTCGGCGCAGGCGGCATTGACGGCGGCGTCAACGATGTCGCGGTGCCAGCTGGCCGCCACGATGGCGATGCGCGCCGGACGGTCCGGCGCGGTGGACAGCAGGGCCACGGGGGTGGCGGCTGGGGTGGTTGTCAACTGATTCATGGTGAACCTTCATCAAAGGGTTGGCCTGAATCAGGGCGCACGCAGGCAGGGTGCTGCACAAGCCGTGCGGCACCCAGCATGACGCGGTCTCTTTCATCCGGACTGTGACCGTCGGCCCTGGCGTCTCACCAGGTCTGCTGACCCTGGTGTGCCGCTGCGCGCCGCACGCGACACGCAGGCCACACCAGGCGCTCGCGGGCTGCTGCGGACAGGCCGCAGATACCGCCGGTGGGGAATTCCGCCCCGCCCTGAGAACGCTGCCGGCGATAAGGCCGGCAACCTGATTCTAGGAAGGCCTGCTGAGCCTGCCCATCGCCTGGGGGACAGCCGCGGGGCTGCCGTGCACGGCAGCGGCCCGCACCTGTCACCCCTGGCGTCACAGCAGCAGTCGGCTTAGCGATGTCACGAGAGATTGACACAGAGCAATGTCATCCAAGTGATACAGCTCTAGCGTGACAGGTCTGGAACCGCGGTTGTTGACCTCGCCGCCAGAACGGCTTCAACGGCCGCCTGTATTCCTGTTCTTGTCATCGCGCGAACCCGCTCCCGGAGTACCTGACGGGCTACCTCAAGGCCGCCGGCTACCACGACGTGGTGTTTGTGGACGCGATGACCCACCACCTGACCGACGAGCAGGTGCAGGCCCGCATCGAAGAGATCCGCCCCGACATCGTGGGCTGCACCGCCATCACCCCGGCCATCTACAAGGCTGAACGCCTGCTGGAAATCGCCAAGGCGGTGAACCCCGGCATCGTCACGGTGCTGGGCGGCATCCACGGCACCTTCATGTACCCGCAGGTGCTGAAGGAGGCACCGTGGATCGACGCCGTGGTGCGCGGCGAAGGTGAACAGGTATTCCTGAACCTGGTGACCGCGGTGGACGAAGGCCGCTTCCAGGCCGACCCGGGCTGCGTCAACGGCATCGCCTATGCCACACCCGATGGCCAGGTGGTCTCCACCGCCGCCGAGCCGCCGATTCAAGACCTGGACCGCATCAAGCCCGACTGGGGCATCCTCGAGTGGGACAAGTACATCTACATCCCGATGGGCATGCGGGTGGCCATCCCGAACTTTGCGCGTGGCTGCCCTTTCACCTGCAGCTTCTGCAGCCAGTGGAAGTTCTGGCGCGATTACCGCATCCGCGACCCGAAGGCCGTGGTCGACGAGATCGAGGACCTGGTCAAGAACCATGGTGTGGGCTTCTTCATCCTGGCCGACGAGGAGCCCACCATCCACCGCAAGAAGTTCATCGCCTTCTGCGAAGAACTCATTGCCCGTGACCTGGGTGTCCTGTGGGGCATCAACACCCGCGTCACCGACATCCTGCGCGATGAAAAGCTGCTGCCGCTGTTCCGCAAGGCCGGCCTGGTGCACGTGAGCCTGGGCACCGAGGCCGCGGCGCAGCTGAAGCTGGAACGCTTCAACAAGGAAACCACCATCGCGCAGAACAAGAAGGCCATCCAGCTGCTGCGCGAGGCCGGCATCGTCACCGAGGCGCAGTTCATCGTCGGCCTGGAAAACGAGACCGCCGAGACCCTGGAAGAGACCTACCGGATGGCGCGCGACTGGAACCCCGACATGGCCAACTGGGCGATGTATACGCCCTGGCCCTTCAGCGACCTGTTCCAGGAGTTGGGGGATAAGGTCGAGGTCTTCGATTTCGAGAAATACAACTTTGTCACCCCCATCATGAAGCCCGATGCGATGGACCGCGCCGAGCTGCTGGACCGGGTGATGAACAACTACCGCCGCTTCTTCATGAACAAGAGCTTCTTCCAGTACCCCTGGGAGAAGGACCCCTTCCGCCGCAAGTACCTGATGGGCTGCCTGAAGGCCTTCCTGAAGAGCGGCTTCGAACGCACCTTCTACGACCTGGGGCGGGTGGGCTACTGGGGCCCGCAGAGCAAGACGAAGGTGGACTTCAAGTTTGCCGACCAGCGGGTGCACAACAAGCCCGACGCCGCCGCCATTGCGGCCGCCGACGAGGGCTGGGTGACGATGCACGGCCCGAAGATCGAGAGGCGCCGCAAGAAGGGCGAAGAGATTGCGGCGGCTGCGCTGGCGGCCATCGAGCGGGCGGGTGCCGAGCCCCCCAGCGCCGAGATGGCCATGGCCTGCGGCGGCGGCAAGGACCAGATGGACGAGGCCACGGCCGCTCGTTACTGAGCATCAACAGACCCCGCCCCAGGAGCGCGCCGCATGAATCGAGCCAGCGCAGCGGCGGCAGGCCGCATCGGGCCTAACGCCATCCTGCAGGTTGACGAGGCCCTGGCCCAGGGCCCGTGGTCGGCCTGGCGCGTGCCCGTCTTCAAGCGGGCTGGGCTGCAGCACCACCTGCTGGACCCACCGCAGCAGATGGTGCCGCAGGACGAGGTGCGCCGCCTGCACCTGTCCTTGCGTGAGACGCTGGGGCCGGCCGTGGCCACCACCGTTGCTACCGACGCCGGCCGGCGCACGGCGGCCTACCTGTTGGCCCACCGCATTCCCCGGCCGGTGCAGTGGCTGCTGAAGCGGCTGCCCGCCCACTGGGCGGCGCCGGTGCTGCTGAAGGCCATCACCGCCAACGCCTGGACCTTTGTCGGCACCGGGCGCTTCCGGGTCCTCTCGGCGCGCGGCACGCACCCAGTGCTGCTGTCGATCGAGGGCAACCCGCTGTGCGTGGGCCTGCAGGCCGATGCCCCGGCCTGCGCGTTCTACGCCGCGACGTTCGAGACCCTGTGTCGCGCGCTGGTGCACCCAACGACTGCCGTGCGCGAGTGGAGCTGCGAAGCCATGGGCCACAGCGCCTGCTGCTTCGAACTGCGTTGGGTGAGCGCCACGGTGGCGCCGATGCACATGAAGTGAACCCATTCGCGCAGCAAAACAGTGGGTCAATAGTAAGTCTTGATTGACACTTTCAGTAGTAAGCTTAAATTGACAAGTGCCGGTACCTTCGGGTGCCGTCAAGCAGTCCGCTCGCGGCTTTCCGCGGGCGTCTTTTCACCTCTCTCAGGAGGTTTTATGGCAGAGAAATCGGATCCCAACAAGGTCTGGCCGACGGGTCTCACCGAGTCCGAATCGGAAGAGATTCACCGTCACCTGATCCAGGGCACGCAGATCTTCGGCTTCATCGCCGCGCTCGCGCACCTGTTCGCCTACATCTATTCACCGTGGCTCAAGTGAGCCGCAAGGAGCAGACAACATGATTTATGGAAAGCTCTGGTGTGTCGTCAAGCCGTCCGTGGGCATCCCGCTCTTCCTGAGCGCGGTGGCCGTGGGCTCGTTTGCGGTGCATGTGGCACTGGTGACCAACACCACGTGGGTCAAGGCCTTCCTCAACGGCAATGCCGCTGCGGTGGCCAAGGCTGAAGCGCCCGCTGCGGCGGCGCCTGCGGTGTTGGCTGCGGCACAGCCTGCGCAGACCCCCCGCTGAGCGCAGTGGGGACAACCTTGGGCCCGCGGGGCGCTCCCGCTGGCCCGGGTTGGCCTTGCTGCAGTCTGAACCTTTTGACCTGAGCGAACAGACATGAGCACCCGTGGCCTTGTTGCCCAGTGGGCGCGCCTGGGCCCCCGCTTCCTGCCCTTTGCCGATGCAGCCTCGCCCGACATGCCTTTGTCGCGGCTGCTTCGACTGTCGCTGTTTCAGGTTTCCGTGGGCATGGCCCTGGTCTTGCTGGTCGGCACGCTGAACCGCGTGATGATCGTGGAGCTGAAGGTCTCGGCGGCCTGGGTGGCCCTGATGGTGGCCTTGCCCGTGCTGTATGCACCGGTGCGCGCCCTGATCGGCTTTCGCTCTGACAACCACCGCTGTGCCCTGGGCTGGCGGCGTGTGCCTTTCATCTGGATGGGCACCTTGATCCAATTCGGCGGCCTGGCGGTGATGCCCTTTGCGCTGCTGGTGCTGGCCGGCGCCGGGGAATCCTCGCAGTGGCCGTCCTGGCTGGGCCCCGCTGGTGCGGGCCTGGCCTTCCTGCTGGTGGGTGCTGGCCTGCACACCACGCAGACGGCAGGCCTGGCCCTGGCGACTGACCTGACGCCGCCCGAGAACCACCCGAAGGTGGTCGGGCTGATGTACGTGATGCTGCTCGCCGGTTCGGTGGGCAGTGCCTTTGTGTTTGGTGCCTTCCTGGCCGATTTCAGCCCAGGGCGTCTGGTGCAGGTGATCCAGGCCTCGGCCCTGGCCACCATGGTGCTCAACAGCGTGTCGCTGTGGAAGCAGGAGACTCGGCGGCCCAACCGTGGCGCACCGCGCCAGGCAGCCGAGCAGGCGCCCCCTGATTTCCTGCGCGCCTGGCGTCACTACCGGGCGACACCGGGCACCCGGCTGCGGCTGTGGGCCATAGGCCTGGGCACGCTGGGATTTGGCATGCAGGATGTGCTGCTGGAGCCCTATGGGGGGCAGATGCTGGGCCTCAGTGTGGGCCAGACCACCTGGCTGACGGCCACACTCGCGGCCGGCAGCCTGCTGGGTTTTGGCTGGGCGTCGAGGGTGCTGTCCCGTGGCGCCTGCCCGGCCCGCATGGCGCAGTCGGGCGCTGCCCTGGGTGTGCCGGCCTTTGCCGCCGTGCTGCTGGCCGCGGTATGGGGCTCGGTGCCCCTGTTTGTTGCGGGTGTTCTGGCGATCGGTCTCGGCGCCGGCCTGTTTGGCCATGGTACGCTGACCCTCACGATGCAAAGTGCCCCGAGTGAACAGGCTGGCTTGGCCCTGGGTTCCTGGGGCGCGGTGCAGGCCACGTCCGCGGGTGTGGCCGTGGTGCTGGGCGGGCTCGGCAAGGATGTCGTGTCGGCCGCAGCAGAGCGCGGTTGGCTGGGCAGTGCGCTGGGGTCGCCGGCCACGGGTTACGCAGCGGTCTACTTCGTGGAGCTGCTGCTCCTGGCAGGCACCGTGGGCGTATTGGGCTTGCTGGCGGCGCGCCGTGCGCCAGCGGGTGTTGTCAAACCAGTTTGAGGGGTGAGTGATGAAGGTGTATCAGCTGTTGTTCCTGGCCTGGGGCATCGTCTTTGCGATGTGGCTGCTGGGTCAGTTCAGGCAACACAACCGCCGCGTCGAGGAAAAGCGACGCGCCTTGTTGTCGTCGTCAGACAACTGAGCCGTCACGCCGCGCCGTGTGCGCGGTGTGTCCTGTCTGTGTGGCGGTCTGCGCGTCAGCGCCGCCGTGGCCACCAGCTGCCCAACCGCTCCACCGCGGACGCCACCAGGATGGCCGCCATCGCGGCTGCGCACAAGGCACTCATCACGCCCACCAGTGCACCGCCCACGCGGTAGCCGAAGGCAAAGCCGAGCGCGGCCGACGCGGTGGCCGCCACCAGAGAACTGGTCAGGGCGATGGCCTCGAGGCGGCTGACGCCAAGAATCTCGCCGATCGGTCGGGTGGGGGTGTTCATGGTGCAGGCTCCTCATGCGGTTCGGGCCGCAATCCATAGGGTTTGAGCAGCGGCCACAGGTGGGCCGGCACCATGCGGCGCAAGCGCTTGGGTTCGGCACGGCGCAGGTGCAGGACACTCTCCACGGCCTTCATCTCGATGCGGGCCTTGGCAAACTCCAGCCCACGTGGGCCGATGCGTGGCATCAGCCAGGACACGATGGGACGCGCCCATCCCGGCATCCTGCGCAAGGGCAGCCCGCCAGCGGCGCGCTGCACGTTGGCCATGAAGCCCTTGACGGCGCCCTGGCGCTTGCCCGCGCTGGTGACGGGTGTCAGCTCCAGTTCGTCGCTCAGCATCTCCACCAGGGCCTGGCCGCGCGCATTGCGCACCAGCAGCCACTGCGCACCGCGGCCACCCATGTAGCCCACAGTGATGTCGGCCAGCGAATTGCTGTAGTCGACGCAGGTCTGGCAGGTCAGCGGAAAGAAGTCGGCCGGCAATTGGGACAGCGGCAGCTGCAGGAACGGGATCGCCCGTTGCCGGCCATCGTCGTAGCGCAGCTCCACGTGGTAATCCGCGCGGAACTCCAGGTAGGTGATGCGTTGGGGTTCAGGGTCCAGCAGCGCCAGAAACTGGTGGAAGCTTTCGGTGCGCGTGTTGTCTGAACAGGGTGTGCCGATGACATACAGCTGCTCGAAGCCGAGCTGCTGCTCCAGCGCCCGCAACGCATAGACCTGGCAGGGAATGCCGATCACGGCCAGCTTTCGGAGGCCCATCGCCCGAGCTGGCTCCAGCAGGGCCAGCAAGGGGGCGTGGCCCATCTTCATGCCGCGGCAGGCTGCCAGGTCTTCGGGTTGGGTCACCAGCACCGGCACGGGTTTCCAGCGGTCGTCAGGGTCGCTGCGCATGGTCAGCACGGCGTCGACGGCACCGCTTTGCAGCAGCTTCTCGGCGATGCGTGTCGTGATTCCTGTCCATTGCGCACCCGGCAGCGGCGTGCGCAGCCGGGCCTGCCACATGGCCTGCAGCACGCCGAAGTGGGCCTCGCCATGACGCTCGGCATCCCGTTGACGGCCATGCACGCGGGCTTCCGCCCCCGGGTAATCGGGCTGGATAAACTGGCAGGCGGTGGCGCAGCGTTGCGGCTCGTCAGTGCGTGAGACACCGCAGTCGGTGCACAGGTGGCGGTGGGGCGCCTCGCTGCGGATCGGGATCACGAGCCCCCCAGGCTCACCGTTGAGGCACTGCTGGCGGGTTCGCGCCAGGCCTGGCGCTGGGCCTGCCGTTCAAACAGCGTCAGCATGCGCAGGGTGCGCTGGTAGAAGGTGCGGTCAGGCAGTTCGTCCTGCGCCGCGGCCTCTACCAGGAAACGGATGGCGGGAAGCGGTTCAGCGTTGGCACCGGCTGCGATGGGCTGACCCGGGGGGCGCCACCAGGCCGTGCCAGCGAGCGCCAGCAACGCCAGCTGGCGAGGCCTGCGCACATAGGCCCGGCGGTTGACGGAGTCCATTCCGGCGGCCTGCACCGCACGGCCAATCTCGGCGTACACCAGACGTGCGGCCTGGATGGCGGGGCGGCAGGCCCTGGGCAGGTGGCACACGCCACATTCGCCGCGCTGGTACAGCCGGTCGGCCTCGGCCAGCAGGCGCTGCACCACGCGGGCAATGCGAGCATCAAACACCGGGTTGGCCAGCCAGGCGTCCGGGTCCAGCCCGGCTTCGCGCATCCATTGCAGCGGCAGGTACAGGCGGCCGCGGCGGGCGTCTTCGCCCACGTCGCGGGCGATGTTGGTCAGCTGCATGGCCACGCCCAGCTCGGAGGCCCTGGCCAGCGCAGCGTGGCTGCGGGTCTCCATCAGCACGGCCATCATCGCGCCCACGGTGCCCGCCACGCGTGCGCCATAGGCATGCAGGTCTTCCAGGGTCTCGTAGCGGCGCCCCTCGGTGTCCCAGGCAAAGCCTTCCAGCAGCGCGTCCAGCAGCGGGCGGGGCAGTTGGCTCTGACTGACCACCTCCGCCAACGCACGGTCACAGACCGGTTGGGCGGGCTGGCCGGCGTAGATGCCATCCAGACGCCGATGCAGCGCGGCGAGCGCGGCCCGCGGGTCGGCCGTTCCGTCGATCTCGTCGTCGGCCACGCGGCAGAAGGCATACAGCGCCCGTGCGGGCCATCGCACCCGTGCCGGCAGGGCCAGTGAGGCCAGGAAGAAGGTCTTGCTGCCGCCGCGCATCAGCTCGCGGCAGGCTTGTACGTCGGCGCGGTTCATGGCGTGGCTCCCGCGGCCAAAACAGCGTTGGGCAGCCCGCTGCCCAAGCGTTGGTCGGCTCGGTTGCCGATGGGTGGCAGGACACTTTCCAGGGCCTTGGCCGACATCAGCACGCCGGGAATGCCGGCCCCCGGGTGGGTGCCTGCACCGACCATGTACAGGCCGGGCAGGTCTTCGCTGCGGTTGTGCGGGCGGAACCACGCACTCTGCAGCAGCCGGGGTTCCAACCCAAAGGCGGCACCCTTGAACGACAGGAGGCGGTCGCGGAAATCCAGTGGTGTCATGAGCTTGGAGACGCGGATCTGCTGGCTGAGGCCCGGCAGCATCGTCTCTTCCAGGCGCCGTTCGATGGCCTTGCGGTAGACCTCGCCCATGGTGGTCCAGTCGGTGCCGCTGTCCAGGTGCGGCACGGGCGACAGCACGTAGAAGGTGTCGCAGCCCGGGGGCGCCATCGACGGGTCGGTGGCGGTAGGGCGGTGCAGGTAGAGGCTGAAGTCGTCAGCCAGGTGGTGGCGCTTGAAGATGTCCTTGAGCAGGCCTTCGTAGCGCGGGCCCAGCACCATGGTGTGGTGGGGCACGTGTTCGTGCCGGCGGTCCAGACCGAAATACCAGACAAACAGGCTCATCGAATAGCGCGCCCTGTCGAGCTTGGCGTCGGTCCAGACGCGGCGCCGATGCTCGCGTGGCACCAGCTGCCGGTAGGTGGTGGCCACGTCGCCGTTGCTGACCACGATGTCAGCGTTGATCTGCTCGCCGTTGGCCAACTCCACACCACAGGCGCGGCCGTCGCGCACCAGGATGCGCTTGACCTCGGCGTTGCAGCGCACTGGCACCTGCAGCTCGGCCAGCAGGTCCACCAGCGCACGCACCAGCTGCCCGGTGCCGCCAGTCGCCCAGTGCACGCCAAAGCGTTTTTCCAGCGTGTTGATCAGGCTGTAGGTGCAGGTGACCGCGCTCGGGTTGCCGCCGATCAGCAGCGGGTGGAAGCTGAAGACGATGCGCAGCTGGGGGTGCTTGATGTACTTGCACACCAGCTGGTGAATGGTGCGCCAGGCACGCATCTTGATCAGTGACGGCACGGCGGCGAGCAGGTCACCCATGCCTTCAAAGGCCACCGATCCCAGCTCGTTGAAACCCAGCTGGTAGCACCGTTCGGCCTCGACCAGGAAGGCCTCGTAGCCGGCGACATCGGCCGGGCTGAAACGCGCCACCTCGGCGCGCATGCGCTGCAGGTCGCCGCAGTAGTCGAAATGGCTGCCGTCATCAAAGCGGATGCGGTAGAACGGGTCCAGCGAGGTCATCTGCACGGCGTCGGAAAACCGCCGTCCGGCCAGCGCAAACAGTTCGTCAAAGAGCTGCGGCACGGTGACCAGCGTCGGGCCGGCGTCAAAGGTATAGCCGTCGATGCGGTGCACATAGGCCCGCCCGCCAGGCGCGTCGAGCTTTTCAAGCACCTGCACGCGCCAGCCCTTGCAGGCCAGGCGCACCGCAGCGGCCAGGCCGCCGAAGCCCGAGCCGATGACCAGCGCCAGCGGTGCGGCCGCGCCGTCAGCCCGCTGCAGCAGGTGTTGAGGGGTATCGGCTTTCATGGAAGGCTCTCTTCAGGTGAAGGGTCACGGCGCGGCCGACGAGGCCGGTGCCGGGGCGTGGCGCATGGCCCAGCGCCACAGGGCGGTGCTGCTGAAGGGCAGCACCATCAGCAGGTGCTCCAGCAGCGCCAGCAGCAGCATGGAGGCCACGAGCATCAGCCCCACACGCTGCGGCGCAGCCGCGCCAATGGCCTGGCCGATCACCAGCGTGGCCACCGCCGCGCCGCCCAGCAGCGTCAAGGGCAGCAGGGCGTTCATCGTGCGGCGCCGGAAGTAGCTGCCCAGGTAGACGAGGTGCGGCGGCAGGAACTCTTCGCCGCGGTTGCGCACGCCCAGGAACAGGTTGAGCTTGGCCGACAGCCGCATGCTCCACAGCAGCCAGAAGGTCCAGCTGGCGACCTGGTTGGGCTGACCCCAGGTGAGGGCGCTGATCAGCACGGCCATGCCGATGATGGCCAGTTCGTGCCACAGGATGACCTGCACCGCTTCGTTGAAGCGGGTGGGCCC
>JAJTDE010000153.1 GCA_021298085.1 Rubrivivax sp. | reverse complement strand
TCAATAGGGGCAGCGACATCGGCTCGGTGGCCGCCCACCCGGGCCCGTCCACCAGCATCTGCGGTGTGGACGCCGCGCCAGGCTGACCGTCAGCCGGCCGGCGCGCGGCGATCCCCCCGGGGCGCGAGCCAGGCTTCAGATGGGCCAGAAACGGTGGGGGAATGTCGTTGAGCTTCATGCCAAACCGGCGGTATCAAGCCGGCTGCGCCATGCCTCAGCGCGCAAACCATCCTGACAGGGCGCACACCCTATCGCCAGCGTTGGCATTAGGCCTCTCGAGTGGGGGACGACAAGCGGCAAAAAGCAGCGCCCGCAGGGTGCTGTTCGTGGCCTGCGGGCCGGAGCGTGTCCTGGTAGCCGGCGTCGATGACACGCTCCCGATAGCCGCGCGAGATGCTCGCGTAATAGCCGATGTCGGGGTGCAGCAGCACGTCGGCCAGCTGCGCATCGGGTCGGGTCAGCGCGCGCTTGCGCAGGTCGCCCTCACGCCAGCGCTCGGTGCCGGCCGGGGCTTTCCACTCGTGTGCCGACGCATCCACCGCCAGCACCCGCTGCGCGCCCAGCGAAAGGGCCAGGCGCACCGGCAGCGGCTGGTGCAGGTCAGCATCGACAAAGCGGTCGTCACCCAGGCGCAGCGGTGCGAACTGGCCCTCGATCGCGCAGCTGGCGGCCACGGCCAGGCCCGCATTGCCGGCCGTGAAGGCCGTCAGCTGTGCACGGCTGCGGTTCCAGGCCGCAACGGCCACAGGCACCGCCAGCTGGTGCAGGCCGCGCCCCTGCAGCTGCTCATTCACCCAATCGGCCAGGCCCAACGCGCTGAAACGCTCATCGGTGCCCCAGGCCAGGCGCCCCAATTGCCAGGGCTGCAGCTGCAGGGCCCGCTCACGCAGCGCAGACCCTGACCAGCCCGCCGCAAACAGCGAACCCGCCAACGCGCCGGCTGACGCACCCACGATGAGGTCAGGCTTCAAGCCCAGTTCGGCCAGCGCCTGCAGCACACCCACATGGACAAAACCGCGCGGCCCGCCGGAGCTGAACACCCAGGCCACCCGCACGGGCTGGCGAACGGGCTCAGCGCGCGGGCCGTCAGGGCCATCGTGGCGTCGGTCAGCGGCGTCACTGCAGGCCACGAGGCCCCCGGCTGCCGGCAAGGAAAGGCACGCCACACCGCGCGTCCATCGCCCCGCGCGCCGCAGCCAGCCACGGCGCGTGAGCGTCTCACCGCCGGGCACGCTGCTGTCCTCATGCGCTGGTTGAACCACGGCGATGATGATGCCCGAACCCTGGTTGACGGGTTTCCAGCAGGTGCAATCTCACAGCCTGCGTGTGGCCCACCGCCCGGGCTGAGCTCAGCCGCCTGCCACCCCAGGTTCAGGGCACATGACGCAGCACCCGCTGCGGGTACGGAATCTCGACGGCCTGGGCATTCAGGCAATCCAGCACCGCCAGATTGACGTCACTGCGCACATTGGCCTGGCCGTTTTCAGGGTCACCGATCCAGAAGCCAATGGTCAGCTCCAGGCCATCGGCCGCAAAGTTCGACAGCAGCACCGCCGGGGCTGGTTCAGCCAGTACCCGGGGTACGGCCGACACCGCCGAGACCAGCAGCGCCGACAAGGGCCTGACATCGGTGCCGTAGCCGATTTTGACCACCGTGGTCAGCAGCAAGCGGGTATCGGCCAGCGACGCGTTCTCCACGCGCTGGGTGATGAGCAATTCGTTGGGAACGATGGACTCCCGGCCATTGGGCGCCCGGATGACGGTGTAGCGGGTGTGGATGTCGGAGATGCGTCCCTCGAAGTTGTCCACCCGCACCATGTCGCCGATGCGCAGCGATCGCTCAGCCAGGATCACAAAGCCGGACACATAGTTGGCCGCCAGCTTCTGCAGGCCAAAGCCGATGCCCACACCCAGCGCACCGCCAAACACGCCGAGCGCCCCCAGCGGAATGCCCGCCGCCGACAAGGCCAGCAGCAAGCCCACCAGCAGCAGCAGCGCACGCGTGGCGTTGGCGGCAATCTTGCGCATGCTCAGCGCATTGCCGTCACCCGCTGCGCCTTGCAGAAGCCGCGATTCGATCGCGGCAGACACCCACAGTGCCAGCACCAGCACCACCACCGCGCTGACCGCGCCTTCGAGCAGTGCGCGAAGGCTGACGGGGGAGCCCCCCAGCTTCCACTGCAGGCCCTCCATGGCCTCCAGCACCTGCGGCAACAGCCCAGTGAGCCACATCACCAGCGCCACCCAGACCACCCAGGACACCGTGCGCTCCAGCGCGCGCACGGCACCCGATGCCGGGAACGCCGCGTGCATCACCCGCACCGCGATGCGGATGACCAGCAGGCTCAGCAGGATGGGCACGGCCAGGCGCAGTACCGCCACTGGGAACAACCACTTCATCAGGCCCTGGGCCGCCGCCGCCGCGGCCAGCGCCAGCGCCGGCCACAGCACGCCATCAATGATGCGTTCGCCAAACCAGATGGACCCGCGCGGCACCTCGGCCGGCCGCAGCGCCCGGGCCACCAGCCAGGCCAGGCCCAGGCACAGCCCCAGCACCACCAGCTCCACCAGCGAACGGGGCGACAGCAGCGCCGTCACCCAGCCCAGCTGCTGCTGAACCGCCCCCCAGGCCTGCTGCACCGAGGCCATCATGCGGCAGCACTCAGCACACGCAGGTGGCTGGCCACGCTGCGCGCGAGCGCGCTCAGCGCATAACCGCCTTCCAGGCAGGAGACGATGCGGCCCTGGGCATGCCGCCTGGCCAGGGCCACCAGCTGTTCGGTCAACCAGGTGTAGTCGGCCTCGACCAGGCCCAGCTGGCCCAGCTCGTCCTCGCGGTGGGCGTCAAACCCGGCCGAGATGAACACCATCTGCGGCGCAAACTGCTCCAGGCGCGGCAGCCACTGCTGCTCCACCGCCTCGCGCATCTGCGGGCCACGGCTGTAGGGCGGCAGGGGCACGTTGACCATGTTGTCGGCCATGGGCTGGGTGCCACTGTAGGGGTACAGCGGCGACTGGAAGAAACTGCACATCAGGATGCGCTCGTCGCCAGCGACGATGTCCTCGGTGCCGTTGCCGTGGTGGACGTCGAAGTCGATCACCGCCACGCGCTGCAGCCCGTGCTGCGCCAGGGCATGCCGCGCGGCCACCACCACATTGTTGAAGAAGCAGAAGCCCATGGCCTGGCCGCGCGTGGCGTGGTGGCCGGGCGGGCGCACTGCGCAGAACGCGTTGCTCACCGCACCGCTGAGGACGGCGTCGGTGGCAGCCACCGCCGCACCCGCGGCCTTCAGGGCCGCCGCGGCTGTGCCGGGGTAGACGCTGGTGTCAGGGTCCACCGCCTCGGCCTGGCCGCTGGCCTTGACACGCTGCAGGCGGTCGAGCATGTCGGCCACGTAAGCAGCGGTATGAGCGTGCGCAAGTTGTTCGGCCGTGGCGTCGGGGGCGTCGTGCCACTGCAGCACGGCGTCCAGCCCGGTGGCACGCAGGTGGTCACCAATGGCGTCCAGCCGCTGAGGGCACTCGGGATGACCGGCCCCCATGTCGTGCAAACGGCATTCAGGGGGGGAAAAGATGGCTGTTGTCATGGCTTGAGGGTCAGGGGAAATCCGCTAACGTCAACCGGATGGACTTGGAAGATGCACGCCCCGTCACCCGTATGCTGACCCGTCTGGTCGATCAGATCAGCACCATTATTGTCGGCAAGCGCACCCAGATCGAAGACAGTGTGGCCTGCCTGATGGCCGGTGGACATCTGCTGATCGAAGATGTTCCCGGTGTGGGCAAGACCACGCTGGCCCATGCGCTGGCCGTCTCGATGGGCCTGCGCTTCTCGCGCGTGCAGTTCACGGCCGACCTGATGCCCAGCGACCTGATCGGCGTCAGCGTGTTTGAACGGGCCAAGGACACCTTTGTCTTCCACCCCGGCCCGGTCTTCACCCAGGTGCTGCTGGCCGACGAGATCAACCGCGCCGGGCCCAAGACGCAGAGCGCGCTGCTGGAAGCCATGGAAGAGCACCAGGTGAGTGTGGACAACGTGACACGCCACCTGCCCGACCCGTTCTTCGTGATCGCCACGCAGAACCCCAGCGACCAGCTGGGCACCTACCCGCTGCCGGAAAGCCAGCTGGACCGTTTCCTGATGTGCATCACGCTGGGCTACCCCGACCGCCTGTCGGAGCGCGCGCTGCTGGCCGGCGACGACAAGCGGGGGGCCATCGAACGCCTGAAGCCGGTGATGCAGGCCTCTGAGGTGGTGGCCTGCCAGAAGGTGGTGCAGCAGGTCCACGCCTCCGAGCCCTTGCTGGACTACCTGCAGGCGCTCATCGGCGCCACCCGCTCCGGCGAGTGGTTTGTCGAGGGCCTGAGCCCGCGGGCGGCGATTGCCATCCTGCGGGTGGCCAAGGCGCGGGCGCTGATGGCCCAGCGCGACTATGTCGCGCCTGACGACATCCAGGCCATCCTGCCGCAGGCCGCTGGCCACCGGCTGGTACCCATATCCGGCGCAGGGCGTGGCGCGCTGGAACAGGTGCGGGCGATGGTGGAAGCCACCCCGATTCCCTGAGCGCACCCTCGCCACCGCGACACAGCGCCACACCCGCGCCGCTTCGCCCCCTCCTCGCCTGCCCGTGAGCACCGCACCCACCGCCGCCCGCCGCGTCAGCCATGCCTCGCACGTCCCCCAGGGCGGCGGCGCGTCGCGTTCGTGGCAAGGCAGGGAACGGCGCGCCTGGCAGCGGCGCTTTGTCAACTGGCTGGAGAGCCGGGTTCCGCTGAGCGACACCTGGACACTCACCCAACGCAACATCTACATCCTGCCCACCAAGGCCGGCTGGGCCTTCTGCGGCATGCTGGCAGTGATGCTGATCGGCTCCATCAACTACCAGCTCAACCTGGGCTACCTGCTGACGTTCCTGTTGGCCGGCTGCGCCGGCGTGTCCATGCAGCTGACCCACGCCAACCTCAAGGGCCTGACGCTGCGGCTGCGCCCGATGAACCCGGTCTTTGCCGGGGAAGCCGCGGGCGTGGAAGTGGTGCTGACCAGCCCCGGCTCGCGCCGCCACGGCATCGGCATCAGCTTCTTCGACACCCGCCGTTTCGGCTGGCGCCAGGGCTTCACCGATGTGCAGGCCCACGGCACCGCCACGGCCCGGCTGGCCATGGTGCCGGAGCGTCGAGGGCGACACAAGGTGCCCACCATGACCATCGAGACGCGCTTTCCCCTGGGGTTGTTCCGGGCCTGGACGGTCTGGCGGCCGGCGGGCGAGGTGCTGGCCTGGCCCCGCCCGGAGACCCCCGCGCCCGCCTTGCCGGGTGCCCAGCCGGCCCCTGGTGAAGGCCGTCACCAGCGCCGCAGCGAGGGCGGTGAATTTGATGGCGTTCGCGCCTGGCGCCAGGGCGACGGCATGCGCCAGGTCGTCTGGAAGAAGGCCGCCCGCACCGGTGAGCTGGTCAGCCGCGATGCCAGCGCAGCCATCCGCCGCGAGTTCTGGCTGGACTGGAACGGCGCCAGAGTCAGCGCCGGAGGCCTGGAAGAACGACTGTCACGGCTCGCCGCGTGGATCGTGGCCGCTGAACAGCAGGGACAGCCCTGGGGCCTGAGGCTGCCCGGGCGCGACGTGCCCCCCTCCGTGGGCGACGCCCACCGGATCGCCATGCTGGAGGTGCTGGCACTGTGGCGCTGACCCTGGTTGACCCACTGGTTGCGCGTGTGCTGCCGCGCTGGCCTGGCTGGCAGCACCTGCCCCGGGAAGCACGCGACACCCTGTTTCAGCTGGGCGTGATCACCTGGACGGTGGCGCCGCACCTGCTGCGCCTGCCCCTGTGGTGTTCGCTCATCGTGGGCTGCGTGCTGTTCTGGCGCGCGCGCCTGGCGGTGGCCAACCTGCCGCTGCCCAGCCGATGGGCCATCGTGGCGGTGCTGTGTGTATCGGTCGCGCTGACGTGGTGGACTGAAGGCACCCTCATGGGCAAGGAGCCGGGCGTCACCATGCTGGTGATCCTGATGACCTTGAAGATGCTGGAGCTGCGCGCTCGGCGCGACGCGCTGGTGGTCTTCTTCCTGGGCTTCTTCCTGGTGCTGACCCACTTCCTGTATTCGCAGTCACTGGCGATGGCGGTGGTCACGCTGGGCTCGGTCTGGGGCCTGCTGACCGGCCTGGTGCTGGCCCACATGCCGGTGGGGCGCCCGCCCATCCTGCAGGCTGGGCGGGTGGCCACCACCGCGGCGCTGTGGGCGCTGCCGCTGATGGCGGTGCTGTTTGTGCTGTTCCCGCGCATTGCGCCGCTGTGGGGCGTCCCACAGGACGCCGCTGGCCGCACGGGCCTGTCGGGCTCATTGCGCATGGGCGGCGTGGCCTCGCTGGCCAACGACGATTCCATCGCCTTCAGGCTGCGCTTTGCCGACGGGCGAGAGCCCACGCCCGACATGCTGTATTTCCGCGGGCCGGTGCTGAGCCTGTTTGATGGCCGCGAATGGACACGCATGTCGTCGGTCATGACCCCGCCGGTACACGGCCGCGCCGAGGTGCAGCTGTTCGGCGCCCCGCTGGCCTATGAAATGACGCTCGAGCCCAGCCGCCTGCCGCTGTTGCCGCTGCTGGAGTTTTCACCCGAGCTCGGCGACGGTGCGCCGCAGCTGCAAGGTTATGTCGCCAACCTGCGGCCGGACCTGCAGTGGCAGCTCAACCTGCCCATCACCGACCGTCTGCGTGTGCAGGCCCAGGCGTGGCCGCTGCACCGCCAGGGGCCCCGCCATGACGCCACCGGCATGGAGCCCTTGCGGCAGCTGCCCAGGGGTTTCAACCCACGCACACTGGCCTGGGCACAGCAGTTCCGCTCGGGCGACCCCGTGCTGGCCCAGGCTGACGCACGCACTCTGGCCGCCGCGCTGTATGCCCACGTGGGGCGCGACGGATTCACCTACACCCTGGAACCCGGCGCCTATGGCCGCGACTCGGTGGATGAGTTCTGGCTGGACCGCAAGCTGGGCTTCTGCGAACACTTTGCCGTGGCCTTTGTCGTGATCATGCGCGCCTGGGACGTGCCGGCGCGCATCGTCACGGGCTACCAGGGCGCCGACAAGGACCCGGTGGACGGCTGGTGGATCGTGCGCAACAGCCATGCCCACGCCTGGGCAGAGTTCTGGCAACCGGGTGAGGGGTGGGTCCGCGCAGACCCGACATCCGCCGTGGCGCCTGAACGCATCCGGCGCAGCGTGCAGCTGCAGGCCCCTCGAGGCATCGTCGCCCAGGCCATCGAGCGCGTGAATCCGGCCCTGCTCACCGAAGTGCGCGCGATGTGGGAACGCTTCGACAACCGCTGGAACCAGTGGATCCTCAACTACTCGCGCGGCAAGCAGTTCGGATTTCTGGAGTGGCTGGGCTTTGAGTCACCCACCTGGGCCGAACTGGCTTATGTGCTGGTACTGCTGATCGCGGCCACGGCGTCAGCCGGTGTGGTGTGGGCGTTGTGGGACCGACAGCGCCAGGACCCCTGGCAGCGGCTGCACAACCGCGTGCAGGCACGCCTGGCGGAGCTGGGGGTACCCGTCGGCGCCCATGAGGCGCCTCGGGCACGCGCGATGCGGGTGCGCGAGGTGCTGGGACCACCCGGCGAGGCCCTGGCCAAGACGCTGGAGGCCCTGGACAACCAGCGCTACGGGCGGCCGCAGGGCCCGCCTGCCACGGCGGTTGATCGGCGTTGGTGGGCGGCGTTCAAGGCCGCCACCAGCGGCCTGCTGGCACCCGCAGCCCCACGGGCCCGGCGCCAGCAGCCCCACTGACGCATCCTCAGTCGTTGTCGAGGATGGTGACCGTCGTCACCGTGCGGGTGCCCAAGGTCGCCCCCACCACACTGCTCAGCGCCACCTGGAAGGTCTCGTTGGCCTCTTTGGCGGTGTCTTCGCGGATCACGAACACGAGGGTTTTGCTGGTCTCGCCGGCCGCAAAGCTGAGCACACCGCTGCGCGCCGTGTAGTCAGAGCCGGCGGTGGCCGTGCCATTGCTGCTGGCAAACGACACCGACGAGGTACCTTCACCCGACGAACGGGTGACCGTCAGGGTGACGGTGCCCGCGCCCTCGTTGACCCGGTAGGCGGCCAGCCCGAACTGGAGCACCGGCGGAAGATCGTTGTCGACGATGGTGACCACGGCCGACGCGGGTGTACCGATGGTGCCGCCCGTCGGCGTGTTCAGCGAGACGTTGAAGGTCTCCGGGCCCTCCACCGCGGTGTCGTTGATGATCGGCACCATGAAGGTCAGCACGGACACACCCGCCGGGAAGCTCAGCACGCCGCTGGTGGCGGTGTAGTCGGAACCCGCCGCTGCGGTGCCGTTGCTGGTGGCATAACGCACTGATGCAGGAGCAGCCGTGACGGTACGCGTCACGCGGATGGTTGCCACACCGCCGGCTTCCGTCCCTGAGAACGTGGCGGCGCCCAGCTTGAACACCGAGCCGGCCGCCGTGTCGTTGTCGGCGACCGTGACGGTGGCGCTGCTGGGTGAACCCAGAGAGCCACCCACCGGTGCACTGAGGCTGACGGTGAACGATTCCGTGGCCTCGACCACCGTGTCGTTCTTGATCGGCACCGAAAACGTGCGGCTGAGCACACCCGCTGCAAAGGCCAGCGTACCGGTCTTGGAGGTGTAGTCAGACCCCGCCAGAGCGCTTCCGTTGGCCGTGGCATAGGCCACTGAGCCGGCGGACGCACCTGAACTGCGCGTCACGGTGATCACCACGGACGCCGTGCCTTCGGTGACGCTGTAACCCGTCGCCGAGAACTGGTAGGTGGACACCGGCACGCTGGCGAAGCTGGCCGATACCGTCTTGGCAGCGTCCATCGTGACGGTACAGGTGGCCGCCGTGCCGGCGCACGCACCGCCCCAGCCGCTGAACAGGGTGCCCGATGGCGCCGAGGCCGTCAGCGTGACGCTGGTGCCGGAGCTGTAGGCTTCACTGCAATCACTGCCACAGCTGATGCCGGCTGGTGACGAGGTGACGACGCCAGAAGCCGCGGCAGCGCCGCCCTTGCTGACGGTCAGCGTGTAGTTGGTGCCCGCGCCGATGAAGGCCAGATCGATGCGCTTCAGGCCGGTGACGGTGCCGCCCGGTCGGGTGTCGTTGATCGTCAGGCCGTTGGTCTTGAAGGCTGCCAGCGCGGTGGTCACGGTATCCGCCGGCTTCCACTGGCGGTACAGGGCCCAGGCGCCCGCCACATGAGGGGCCGCCATCGACGTACCGTTCCACGCTTCATAACCGCCGCCGGGCACCGACGAGGTGATGAAACTGCCCGGTGCAGCCAAAGAGGTGACCGAGGACACGTTGGAATACGATGCCAGACCGTTCACCCCCGTGGCGCAGGTGATGGACGACGAGGCGTCGCAGCTGGCCGCCACGCTGATGGCGGACGAGATGCAGGCCGGAGCACCCATCGCACCGGTAAAGCCGTCATTGCCCGCTGACACGACCGTGGCAATGCCGGCCGCCCGCAAGTTGTCGATGATGGGCTTGCGCGGATCGGCATCACAGTTGCCGGAGGAGGCGCCACCGCC
>JAJTDE010000152.1 GCA_021298085.1 Rubrivivax sp. | reverse complement strand
GCGCCGACGATGGTGACCGTGCTGCCGCTGACGGTGGCCACGGCCGTGTTGCTGCTGCTGTACGTGAAGGCACCCGCGCTGTTGGAGGTGGGCGGCACCAGCGCGAAGCTGCTGTTGCCATAGGTCTTGCCTGGGGCGCTGAAGCCGGTGATGGTGGGCGCCTGGGCCGCCACCGTCAGCGTGGTGGTGGCGCTGGCCGCCAGGTGGTTGTCGCTCTCAGCCTGGCTGGCGGTGAGCGTGGTGCTGCCAATGCCCACGATCGTCAGCGTGCCGCCGCTGACGGTGGCCACCGCCGGGTTGCTGCTGGTGTAGCTGAAGGCGCCCGTGCTGGGCGAACTCGGTGGTGTGATGGCAAAGGGGCTGTCGCCGAAGGTCCGGGTCAGGGTGGCAAAGCTGCCGAGTGTGGGCGTGCCCTTGGCCACCGTGAGCGTGGCGCTGAGGGTGCCGGCGGTGTAGTTCCCGTTGGCGGCCTGGGTGGCGGTGATCACCGCCGTGCCCGCACCCGCCAGCGTCAGCGTGTTGCCCGAGACCGTGGCCACGGCCGGGTTGCTGCTGCTGTAGCTGAAGCTCCCGGCGCTGTTGGAGGTGGGCACCGCCAGCGTCAGTGGCGCGTCGCCGAAGGTCTGGCTGAGGTTGCCAAAGCCGCTGAGGGTGGGCGCCAGGGCTTGCACCGTCAGCGTGGCCGTGGCCGTGCCCGCGCTGTAGTTGCCGCTGGCCGCCTGGTTGGCCGTCAGCGTGGTGCTGCCGGCGCCGACCACCGTCACCGTGTTGCCCGACACGGTGGCCACGGCCGGGTTGCTGCTGCTGTAGCTGAAGGCGCCGGCGCTGCTGCTGGACGGCGACGTCAGCGTGAAGGGCGCAGCGCCGAAGGTGACGGGCGCCACGCTGAAGCTGCCCAGGGTGGGGCTGGCCGCCGAGACACTCAGCGTGGCCGTGGTGCTGCCGGCGCTGTAGTTGCCCGCCGCCGCCTGCTGGGCGGTGATGACGGTGCTGCCCACGCCCACCAGCGTGACGGTGCTGCCGCTCACGGTGGCGACGGCCGGGTTGCTGCTGGTGTAGCTGAAGGCGCCGGCACTGTTGCTGCTGGGCGGGGTCAGGCTGAAGGGTGCCGCCCCGAAGGTGGCGCTCAAGGCGCCGAAGCCGCTCAGGGTGGGGGCTGCCGCGCCCACCACCAGGCTGGTGGTGGTGCTGGCCGCGGTGTAGGGGCCGGCGGCGGCCTGCTGCGCGGTCAGCGTGGTGCTGCCCACGCCCACCACCGTCACCGTCTGGCCGCTCACGGTGGCCACCGCAGGGTTGCTGCTGCTGAGGGTGAATGCCCCACTGCTGGTGGAGCTGGGTGGTGTCACGCTGAACGGCGCGTCACCGAAGGTCTTGGCCGACACCGTCCAGCTGCCCAGCGCCGGGGCCACGGCGGCCACCGTCAGGGTGGTGGACACCGTGCCGGGGCCGTAGCCGCCGGCCGCGGCCTGTTGTGCCGTCAGGGTGGTCACACCCGCGCCGACCAGCGTCACGGCACTGCCGCTGACCGTGGCCACCGCCGGGTTGGTGCTGCTGAAGCTGAAGCTGCCGCTGCTGTTGGAGCTGGGCGGGCTGAGTGTGAAGGCGGCGTCGCCCCAGGCCTTGTTGATGGCCGTGAAGCTGCCGAGGGTGGGCACGCTGATGCTCACCGTCAGCGGGAAGCTGACGCTGGCGCTGGCGTAGATGCCGGCGGCGGGTTGGGTGGCGGTCAGCGTGGTGGTGCCCACGCCGGTCAGGGTGACGGTGCTGCCGGACACGGTGGCCACGGCCGGGTTGCTGCTGGCCCAGGTGAAGGCGGCGCTGCTGGTGCTGCTGGGTGCCGGCACGCTGAAGTTGCCTTCGACCAGCGCCTTGCTCAGCGGGGGCAATGCACCCACCGTGGGCGTGCGGGGCGTCACGGTCACCGTGGTGCTGGTGCTGCCGCTGGTGAACGCGCCGGCGGCGGCCTGTTCGATGGTCAGCGTGGCGGTGCCGGCGCCGACGATGCTCAGCGTATTCCCGCTGACGCTGGCCACGGCCGGGTTGCTGCTGGTGGTGGTGAAGCTGCCGCTGCTGTTGGACGTGGGGGTGGGCAGGGTGACGTTGCTGTCGCCCAGCTGCAGGGCCAGCGGCGCGATGCTGCCCAGCGTGGGGGCCTGCAGCGCGGGCGCCACCGTCAGCGTGGTGCTGGTGCTGCCGCTGGTGTAGGGGCCGTCAGCGGCCTGGGTGGCCGTCAGGGTGGTGCTGCCGGCGCCCACCAGGGTGACGGTGGCGCCGCTGACGGTGGCCACGGCCGGGTTGCTGCTGCTGTAGCTGAAGGCACCCGCGCTGTTGGAGCTGGGGGGCGTCAGGCCGAAGGCGGGGTCGCCCAGGCGTCGGGACAAGGCTGCCAGGCTGCCGAGGGTGGGTGCGGAGGCACTCACCGTGAGCGTGGTGCTGGTGCTGCTGGCCTCGTGGTTGGCGCTGGCGGCCTGCTGCGCGGTGATGGTGGTGGTGCCCGCGCCGGTGATGGTGACGGTGTCGCCGGCCACGGTGGCCACGGCGGCGTTGCTGCTGCTGAAGCTGAATGGCGCAGGGTTGTCAGAACTGGGTGGTGTCAGCGTGAACGACGCAGCACCATAGGCACGCTGCAGTGGCTCAAAACGGCCCAGGCTGGGCGCCTTGGCGGCCACGGTCAGGGTGGTGCTGGTGCTGGCCGGCTGGTGGCTGTCGGTGCCCGCCTGCTGCGCGGTGAGGGTGGTGACACCGGCGCCGACGATCGTCAGCGTCTGGCCCGACACCGTGGCCACGGCCGCGTTGCTGCTGCTGTAGCTGAAGGCTCCCGTGCTGGACGAGCTGGGTGGCTGCAGCGTGACGGGGTCGTCACCAAACCGTTTGTTGGCCACGCTGAAGCTGCCCAGCACCGGCACCGGCAACTCGCCGGCGCGCACCGTGATGCTGACGATGCGCACCGAGCCGCGCGCCACCGACATGCTGATCAGCGTGGTGCCGCCGGCCTGGTTGTTGGCGGTGATGACGTAGGCGTCGGTCAGGCCGGTGGTGGGTGCTGTCAGCGAGCGCGGCAGGATGATCAGCTGGCTGCCGCTGACGCTGAAGGCACCGTTGCTGTTGCGGAAGGGCTGCCCGTTCACGGTGATGCCAGCGATGCCGGTGACCACGGTGCCCAGCGGCACGCGGATGGCGCCGGTGGTGGTGTCGATGGTGCTGCCGGCGGGCAGGCCACTCTTGTCGATCATCACCAGGCGGCTGCGGTTGGCGGTGCTGTCCAGGCGGGCCAGCACCTGGCGGGGCAGCACCGTCGGGCGGCGCAGCGTGTCGTCCAGCAGGCTGGGCATGGAAAGGGGTGCACCGGTGGCCCCGAGGCCGCCGCGGCTGGCCGAGGAACTGCCTCCGATGGCCATACCGTCGCCCAAGACGCGGCTCCAGCTCAGGCGCAGCACGGTGTCGTTGCGCAGGCCCAGGCGAGCCCGCATCACGCTGATGTCCACCCCGACACGCCCGCCGGCAAACGGCCTTTCATGGCCGACCCCGATGCGTTCACCCGCGGCGGTGTTGTCGAGATTGGCGGTCCACAGCGCGCCGTCGTCCAGGTACTGCGTCCACTGGGCGGTGGTGGCGCCGCGGCGGTTCGATTGCAGGCCGGTGGCGTGGTCAAAGCCCAGGCTTTCACGGCCGGCACCCAGCTCCAGCTGGGTCCTGGTCCAGGGGCGCAGGCGCACGCGGCCCTGCCAGCCCTGCAGTTCGCCGCCGGCCACACGCCGCGGGTCGTTCCAGAGTTCAAAGACGTCGGCGGTGTCCAGCGTGTATTCGCGGGCGCCAAAGCTGGTGCTGCGGGTGCGGGCACCATAACCCGTGAGTTCCACGGACCGCAGCCAGCCCGCGCCCAAGTGGCGCCGCCAGCTCGCGGCCCAGTTGGATTGCGTCAGCCAGCCGGTGTCGGCACCCGAGGCAAAGTCGAAGCTCAGGTTCTGCTGCAGCTGCCCCAGCGACAGCAGCAGGCGGTCGCGTGGCGACACGGCCCAGGCGCCGTTGAGGATGAGCTCGCGTTCCTGTTCACCGGCCGAAAACAGCAGCCCGGCGGCCGAGCCGGCGCCAAAGCGGCTGGCGATGGCGCCGCTGAGCACCAGGCCTTCCGAGGCCTGCATCTCCAGGCCCAGGCGCAGCCGCGTCTGGGCCGTGTCCTGCGCGGTGGACCACAGCGGCACGCGCAGGCCGGCGGTGCTCTCGGCCTTGGCCGGCGGGGGTGTCTGGGCGCCCAGAGGTTGGGTCACCAGCAGGGCGAGCAGGCTGCTCAGCAGAACGGGACGGTTCATGGCGGTGCGTGCGACGGCCATGCAGCGGCCGGCTTGGCACAGGTGACGCGCCGAGCCGCTGCTGACCGAGGGGTGTTTGAACGGAAGGTTGCCCAGCAGTATCGGCAGCGGCCCACGGGCCATAGGGCCGAACAGCACAGGCTTTGCGCCGTTGCTCCGGCTGCGCTCGGGCAACGCGCTGGCCGCTGACCCTCAGCCCCTGGCCGGGCTGTCGGAGGCGATCAGGCCATCGACCAAGGTGACGATGCGGTCGCAGCGCCGCGCCATGTCAGGGTCGTGCGTGACGATGATGAAGGCCGTGCCCTGCCGGGCGTGCATGTCGCGCAGCAGCGCAAACACCTCATCGGAGCTGCGGCGGTCCAGGTTGCCGGTGGGCTCGTCGGCCAGCACCAGCGGCGGTGCCAGCGAGAGCGCACGCGCAATGGCCACGCGCTGCTGCATGCCACCCGACAGCTGCCCGGGTTTCTTGTGCATCGCTGCACCCAGACCCACCGCCTCCAGCAGGCCGCGGGCATGGGCCTCGGCCGCCTGCGGGTTCTGGCCGTGGCGCATCCAGCCTGGCATCAGCACGTTTTCCAGCGCGCTGAAGGCGGGCAGCAAGTGGTGAAACTGGAAGACAAAGCCGATGGTCTGCCGGCGCAGTTCGGTGGTCTGTGCGTCATCCAGGCCGTGGGTCTCCTGGCCCTGCAGGCGGTAGCTGCCGCTGCTCATGCCTTCGAGCAGGCCCAGCGTATTCAGCAAGGTGCTCTTGCCCGATCCGGATGGCCCGATCAGCGCCAGAAACTCGCCGGGCTGGACGTTGAGGTCGATACCGTGCAGCACCTCGGTCTCGGTGGGCAGCCCGATGTTGTACCGCTTGCGCGCAGCGCGCAGGGCGATCAGCGGCACGTCAGCGGGGGTGGCGCGTGCACGCGCATCGTCGGTCAGTGTCATAGGCGGATGGCCTGCGCCGGGTCCAGCGCGGCAGCGCGCCGTGCGGGCACGACGGCGGCCAGCACACCACACAGGGTGGCCACCGCCGCGACCTGCAGCGCGGTGGCCGGGTCGACCCTCAGGACAAAGAGCGGCTGGCCGTCGCTGCCGCGCACAAAGGTCACAAAGGCCTTGACCAGCAGCGCTGCCAGCAGCACCCCCGCCGCAGAACCCAGTGCCGAGACCCACAGCCCCTGCAGCAGGAAGACCCGCAGCATCTGCGCGCGTGTGGCGCCCATGGCCCGCAGGATGCCGATCTCACGCTGCTTCTGCACCACCGACACCACCAGCACGCTGGCGATGCCCAGCACCACCACCAGCAGGACCACCACGCGGATCAGCGTGGTCGACACGGTCTGCGCGTGCAGCGCCGACACCAGCTGCGCGTTCGAGGCCTGCCAGCTTTCCACGCGGTAGGGCCAGCGCTGTGCGAAGCTGTCGGCCAGCGCTTGCGCCTGCCAAGGGTCCACCAGGCTGACGTCGAGCGAGCTGGCACCGCCGGGCAGGCCCAGCAGGCTCTGGGCTGTGCGCAACGGCACCAGCACGGTTCGCCGGTTGAGCTCGCGGATGCCCAGGTCAGCCAGCGCCGTCACCCGCAGGGTTTCACGGGTGCTGGTGCTGCCGTTGCCCACCAGCACGCTGAGCCGGTCACCCACGGCGATGCCCAGGTCGGCCGCCAGCTGCGTGCCGATGATGGCGTCACCGGGCTCGAGTGTGGGCTGGCCGCTCACCAGCTTGCTGCGCAAGCCGACGATGCGGTCGTAACGCGGCAGTTCGATGCCGCTCAGCGCGATCGACTGCGTGGCCTCGCCGCGTTGGGCCAGACCCGCGCCGGCCACCATGGGCGAGACCGCCGCCACACCGGGCTCGGCTTCCAGCAGCGGCAGCAGCAGTTGCCAGTTGCTCAGGCTGCGCGTGCGCTGCGCCCGGGGCTGCGTGGTCTGCAGGGCATGGACGCCCGACGCGGCGGGTGCGGCGGGTATGACCGTGTCGTACGGGCTGTAGAGCGTGATGTGGGCCTGAGCGCCCAGTGTCTTGGACAGCGTATTGCCCTGCAGCCCGGTGACCAGGGCGGTGATGAACGCCACCACTGCCACCCCGGCGGCCACCCCCAGCAGGATCAGCAGCGATTGCGTCCGGCCTTCCACCAGAAAGCGCCAGGCCACGCGGCGCTCGAAGCTCATGGGCAAGGCCATGGACGCTAACGTCCAAACGCATTCAACATGGCTGAGCCGGCATCGTCGGCCTTGCCGGCGCGCTGCAGCCAGGCCTGGCCGGCGGCGGTGTCGGCCCGCACACGCTGGCCCTCGTGCAGCCCGGCGCCATTGAGGGGTGCCAGCAGCACGGTGTCGCCAGGCTGAAGGCCGGCGGTGATCTCGACGGCCTGCAGCGTCCGCATGCCGGTCTGCACGGGCCGCAGGCGGGCCCGCCCGTCCTGCACCACCCAGGCCTGCGCCTGCCCGTCAGCGCCCTGGACCAGCGCGGCCAGCGGCAGGCTGAGCGCGCTGTTGCGCTGGCCCGTCAGCACCTCGACCGAAAAGCCCATGTCCTCTCGCACGAAGGGCGGTGGTGCCTCGTTCAGGCGCAGCCGAACCTCCACCGCGCCGCGTTGTGCGTCCACCACCGGCGCAATGCGCAGCACGGTGGCTGCCAGGCGCTGGCCGCTGAACGCGTCGGCCACGGCATGGGCTGTCTGCCCCGGCTGGAGCTGGGCGAGGTGGCGTTCGTCGACCTGCGCCACCAGTTCCAGCGGCGTCTGCAGCGCCAGCGACAGCAGCACCCGGCCCGGTTGCACGATCTGCCCGGGTTCGGCCTGGCGTTCGAGCACCCGGGCATCGGCCGGTGCCTGGATGACGGTCTGGGCCAGGCGTGCGCGCGCCGAGGCCACCGCGGCGGTGGCGGCCGCGCGCTGCGCCTGGGCCTGCTGCACCTCGGTGCCTGCGGGTTGGGTGGATGCTTCGCCGAGCGCGGCCTGCTGGGCGGTGGCGGCGTCGGCCTGCGCACGCGCCACAGCCAGCGCGCGCCGCGATTCGTCCAGGCGGGCCGGGCTGAGGAAGCCCTGGGCCACCAGCGCCTGGGTGCGGCCCTGCTCGGCCAGGGCCGCGGCCAGGTTGGCCTGCGCCTGGGACGTGCCGGCCTGCGCGACGCTGCGGCCCGATTGACGCAGACCCTCCAGGCGGGCGCCGGCCTGCTGTTCCGCGGCCAGGGCCTGGGCCAGGTTGGCCTGGGCGTCGTCAGCTTCCAGCGTGAGCAGCACGTCGCCGGCCTTGACGGCATCACCCGCCTGCACCTTCACCTGCTGGACACGGCCCGTCACCGTGGCGCCGAGTTCGACACGCGCCCGGCTGCTGGCCCTGGCCGAGAACTGCAGGCTGCGCTGCAGCGGGGCGCTCTGCAGCGCCAGTGCGGGCAGGCTGGGTGCCTGTAGGCGCATCACGACGGCGGCCACCAGGCCCAGGAGCAGCAGCGCGGTGACCGCCAGCCAACGAATGCGCACCGGGAGGGTCATGCGGACCATTGTGCGCCCCGCCTCAGGCAAGGGGCTTGATCTTGCGCAGTGTGCGGCGCGTTGCCCGCGCGGCCTGCGCGCCGTGCCCGGTATCAGCGCGGCGCGGCGGCCGACGCGGCCTGAGCGGCCTGAGCCGCCTTCAGGGCCTGCTCCCGCTGCGCCGCATGCCGGCGCGGAAGATCAGCCACCCAATCGGCCGGCACGGCAAAGTTCAGGTTCTGGGTGGACGACGACACGGAGCCGATGGTCGTCAGGCCCAGCAGCTCACCGCGTTCGTTGAACAGGCCACCACCCGATGAGCCCCCCGAGATGGCGGCCGATGTCTGGATCAGGAAGATCTGGCCGGCGTCGTTGCGCCGCAGCGAGGACACCAGGCCGGAGCTCATGGTGAGGTCCAGGTTGCGTGGGTGGCCGATGGCATAGGCGGGCTGGCCGATGGCCGTGGCGGCCAGGCTCGACAAGGGCACGGGCGGCGCCTGCAAAGCGGGCACGGCCAGCAGGCAGAGGTCTCGCTGAGGGTCCCACTGGTGCAGGGTGGCCGGCAGGGCCTGCTCACGCATGTCGCTGCGCACGCTCACTTGCTGCGCCCGGGCCAGCACATGGCAGTTGGTGAGCAGCCGCTGCGCCGCGATGACCACACCGCTTCCCTGGCCCAGCAGCAGCCCGGCGGCGTCGTAGGTCTGGACACGCCAGACGCTGGGCGACACCTTGGCGTAGATCTCGGCCGGTGTCAGGGCCTGCGCCGCGAGTGCGCCCCCGCCCAGTGCCACCAGCAGCGCCGTCTGGCGCACGAGCCTGCAGGCCACGTTCATGGTTTGATCAGGCCTTTCAGGTCGTTTTCCGTGGCCAGGGGCCGCAACACGGCTTCACCGTTGACCTGGCCGCCCTCCAGCATGCCCGGGGGCACCCGGCGCGACTGTTCCAGGGGTACGCAGGGCTTGCCGGGGTCGGAGCGGTAGCGCAAGTCTTCGGGGGTGCGGGGCCTGTCGGGCTGGGTGACGTCGGTCAGCGCGGCGCTGCACACGCTGCCCAGGCTCACCCCCTGCACCAGGTAGTGGCGGTTGGCCTGCGGCGTGAAGCTCCAGCGCACGGCACACACGGCACGGCTGCCGTCGGTGACCAGCCAGTCCAGGGTGACGGGCTGGCCGGCGGTGAAGGCCAAGGGTGCTTCCGGGGTGGCCGAGCCGGTGCTGCCGGAGGTGCCGCCGGAAGGGTTGGCCGACGCCGAACGGGGTGCCAGGCCCACCAGGTGGGGCTGTTGGCACTTGATCTGGTCGACCAGCTGCACCAGGCCCGCCTGCTGCTGGTTGTTGACCAAGGTGGCACGCACGGAGAGGCGGGCAGCGGGGGTGCCGGCCGTGGGAACGGTTGCCTTCGGCAGGCGCGCGAGCATGGTGGGCAGCGTGGTGGCCGGGGGCGTGGGCGTG
>JAJTDE010000323.1 GCA_021298085.1 Rubrivivax sp. | reverse complement strand
GCCATCGGCCTGGGCGAGATCGGTGACCACTGGAACGTCGGTCAGAACACCGTCATCAACAAGGAAACCCGCCGGCTGCTGAACGTGGTCACGCGGGTGCCCGCCACCACCGGCGCCACGCTGCGCCGGCTGCTGCAGGTGCGCGCCATCCGCTACGTGCAGAACCACCTGGGCAGCTACTTCAACAACAACATCGTGCTGTTCCTGTCCGGCATGCGCAACTGGGACATGGCTGTGGCCATGCAGGACTACACGCCCAACCTGCAGTTTGCCGACGCGCTGGCGCAGACCGGCGCACCCACGCTGCTGGGCTCGCTGGCGCAGCTGGAGCTCTACGCCAAGGGGGCGGAGATCGCACTGTCGGGCAAGCCCGCCGAGATGCTGGAATCGATGCTGGCCGGCTTCAAGAACAGCCGCATCGGCTCGGCCGTCGCCAAGGCCCACGTGATCGTAGGCACCTTCCCCGAACTCAAGCAGGTGGGCACAGCGGCCAACCTCGAAGGCAAGACCATCATCACCTCGGCGGTGGACGACGAGCGCCTGGCCTTCTTCAAGCAGTGCAAGGTCAACCTGGTCATCGACGTCTCGCCGCAGCTGTTCGAACGCGTGGTGGGCACCAACGTGATCGAGGCCATGATCCTGGCCAGCCTGGGCAAGCCGCAGGAGGACATCTCCGACGACGACTTCCTGGAGATCATCGACGAGCTGGACATCAAGCCGCGCCTGCTGCACCCCACGGGGAAGTTCCGCAACATCCGCCGCTTTGCCTTTGTCATCCACCCGCTCAGCCAGGAATTCATCCGCAAGGGCTTCCCAATCCCCAAGGGAACGCCCAAGTTCATCATGGACCGTGTCGAGACCGTGGCCGCGCACATGCCGCCGATGGTCTATTGCAAGATGGAAAACATCGTCTCGCCCACCGGGGCCGAGGCCGAGGGCTGGCTGATCACCGTGGGTGGCACCCCCAAGGAAATGCTGGCGCGCAGCCCGGAATTCACCTACCGGCGCCTGCTGATGGCCAGCAAGATGGCCGAGAAGATGGGCGCGCAGATCATGGGCCTGGGCGCTTTCACCAAGGTGGTGGGCGACGCCGGTGTCACGGTGGCGCGGCGTTCGCGCCTGCCCATCACCACGGGCAACAGCTACTCGGCCAGCGGCGCGCTGTGGGCCGCCCACGACGCCATGCGCCGCATGGGGCTGGTGCCGCTTCCGCCGAAGGGCAAGAAGGTGCAGGCCAAGACCATGGTCATCGGTGCCAGCGGCTCCATCGGTTCCGTCAGCGCACGGCTGCTGGCCATGGCCTTTGACGAGGTGGTGATCGCCGGGCGCGACATGAAGAAGCTGGAGGAGCTGAAGAAGTCCATCCTGCTGGACACCCCCGACGCCAAGGTCACCTGCTCCATCGACTACGACGAGCTGCTGGCCGACATGGACATGATCGTCACCAGCACCTCGGGTGCCGGCAAGAAGATCCTGGACATCACCAAGGTCAAGCCCGGCTGCGTGATCACCGACGTCGCCCGCCCGCTGGACCTGCCGCCGGAAGAAGTGGCCAAGCGCCCCGATGTGCTGGTCATCGAATCGGGTGAGATCGAGCTGCCCACCAAGGTCAAGGGCCTGAAGAGCATCGGCCTTCCGCCCAACGTGATCTACGCCTGCCTGGCCGAGACCATCACGCTGGCCCTGGAAGGCCGCTTCGAGGTCTTCACCATCGGTCGCGACACCGAGTGGGACAAGGTCAAGGAGATCTACAAGCTGGGCATCAAGCACGGCATGAAGCTGGCGGCGATCTCCGGCGTGGGCGGCGCCTTCACTGACGCCGACATCGCCAAGGTCGTCGAACGTGCGAAGAAGGCCCGGCTGACGTGGAAGGCCGCGTCAGCGGGCACCAAGGCCAAGGCGCCTGCCAAGTCCGCAGCCAAGACCGCAGCCAAGACCGCGCCCAAGGCGCCCGCCAAGGTGGCTGCGCCGGCTGTCGAGGCGGCAGTGGCGAAGAAGGCGCCCGCCAGGAAGGCCGCAGCGCCCAGAGTCACCGAAGCCCCCGACACGGCCAAGGCGGCACGCGCCCGCAAGGCCCCCGCCCGCACCCGCAAGGCCGCCGCCCCGGCTGAATCAGCATGAGCGGCCTCAGCCTGAACCCGCTGGACACGGCGTGGCTGTTCACGGAATCGCGCGCCACGCCGAACCACGTGGGCGGGCTGCTGCAGTTCCGTCTGCCAACCGGTGCGTCGCGCGACTGGATGCGCCAGTTGATGGCCGATTTCCGCAACCACCGCACCTTCACTGCCCCGTGGAACCGGCGCCTGAAGATCGCCTTCAACAAGAACCCGTTCCCCGAGTGGGTGGAAGACGACACGATCGACCTGGAATACCACGTGCGCCACGCTGCACTTCCCTGGCCGGGCGGGGAGCGTGAGCTGGGTGAACTGGTCGGCCGGCTGCAGAGCTCACCGCTGGACCTGACGCGCCCGCCCTGGGAATGCACGCTGATCGAAGGCCTGGAGGGTGAGCGCTTTGGGATGTTCGTGAAGATGCACCACTCGCTGATCGACGGCATCAGCGGCATGATGCTGCTGCAGAAGGCCATGTCAGCCGACGCCGACGAGAGCCGCAGCGGCGCGCCCAAGGGCCTGGCCCCCACGATGGCCAACGTCACCGCCGCTGCGGTGGAAGGTTTGAGCAGCCAGGCCCGCTCATTGCCCCAGCTGGCGGCCGCCTTTGGCAAGATCATCAAGCGCATCGGGGATCCTTCCGACGGCATGGTCATCCCCTTTGATGCGCCCATCTCGGTGCTCAATGGCCGGGTGCGCGAGAAGCGCCGCTTTGCGACGGCGCAGTTTTCGCTGGAACGCATGCGCGCGGTCACTACCGCCGCCGGCTGCACGCTGAACGACCTGGTGCTGGCCCTGTGCGGCGGCGCCTTGCGCCGTTTCCTGAGCGAACGGGAATCGCTGCCCGACAAACCCTTGACGGCCGGCATTCCGGTGTCGGTGCGCCCCAAGGACGACGACCAGCCCGGCAACGCCATCAGCTTCATCGTCTCGACGCTCGGCACCGACATCGACGACGCCAGCGAACGGCTGCAGGCCGTCAGACGCTCGGTGCAGC
>JAJTDE010000322.1 GCA_021298085.1 Rubrivivax sp. | reverse complement strand
CGGCAAAGGCCAGCACCACCGTCAGCAGCGCGGCGATGGCCGCGGCCTCGGTGGGCGTGGCGATGCCGGTGTAGATCGACAGCGTGATGACCAGGCCGATGACAAAGATCGGCCCCACCGAGCTCAGCATCTCGCGCAGGCGCGATGAACAACTCGCCAATCGAGGTGTCGGTGACGATGCCGTAGAACAGCAGGATCAGGCTGGGCGGGATCAGCACGCTCAAGGTGCCACCCGCGGCCAGCACACCGCTGGACAGGCGGTTGTCGTAACCCAGCTTCTTCATCTCGGGCAGCGCCACGCCACCAATCGTCAGTGAACCCACCATCGATGAGCCACAGACTGCGCCAAAGCCCGCGCAGGCGGCGATGCTGCCGTAGGCGGCCGACCCCTTCACCCGCACGCCGCGGTGCATGAACTGGAACAGGTTGGGCCCGATGTTGGAGCGGCCGATCAGCTCCCCCAGAAACACGAACAGCGGCACTGCCAGCAGGATGTAGTCGATCCACACACCCCACAGCTTCAGCTCGCTGCTCACCAGCGCGGTGGACCAGCCCTGGATGTAGAACAGGAAGGGCAGGGATGCCGCGGCCAGCGCAAACGGGATCGACAGGCCCAGCCCGATGAACAGGACCAGCAGGGCCAGCAGCCCGATGCCGACGTGGTACCACTCCATGATTGCTCCAGGGTCAGCCGCGATGGCCAGACGGGGTATTGGGTGAAGGTTCGGGCTGCGTGAGCAGCACAGCGAGCTTGAGCACCACGTAGGCCGTGAACACCAGCAGGGCCACGGCCCCGGGTGCCCAGAACAGGTAGCGCGGCCACAGCAGGATCTCTGACGCGGCACCGGAGGCAAATGAACCGATGGTGGCGTCCACCGCCGCGATGGAGAAGAAACCCCCAACGATGATCATCATGATCAGGTTGAGGATCTCCAGCCGTCGCCGCCCGCGTGGCCCCAGCGCGTCAGGCAGGAAGGTCACCTTGGGGTAGGCGTCTTCCTTCAGCGCAAAGGCCAGCCCCAGGAATGCCGCCGGAAACAGCAGCAGGGCGGTGGCCTCGGTCACGGTGCCATCGGGCCTGGACACCACGTAGCGCATGAACACGCCATAGGAGATCCAGAGCATCTGCACCACGATGATGGCGGCGCCGACCCCGGCCAGCCAGACGGCCAGCCGTTCGACGCGCTGCAGCAGGGCGTTCAGCATGGCCCTTACAGCGCGTTCTTGCTGAACAGCGCCCGCACCTTGTTGGCCATGTCGGCGCCGCACTCCTTGTCGACTTCGGTCTTCCACTTGGCGGCGATCGAATCGACCATCGCCCGGCGCTGGGCCGCCGGCAGGTTGGTGACGGTGCCGCCTTGTTTCACGGCGTTGGCGATGTCGGTATCAACGGCCTTCTCGTACTGGGGTTTCAGCCACACTTCCGATTCACGCGCCGCGGCCATGACGGCGGCCTGGTCAGCCGGGCTCAGCGTTTCGAACTTGCGCTTGTTGACCATGTAGTTGATGTTGCCGTAAAAGAGGTTGGCCTTGACCATGTGCGGCATCACACCCCACAGCTTCCACGCGCTGTAGGTGGCCACGCCCATGTTGATGCCGTCGACCACGCCACGCTCAGCCGACTGGAAGACTTCCTTCGGGGCGATGAACACCGGCTTGCCGCCCCAGGTCTCGATCATCATCGACACCAGCGGCCCGATGGAGCGCACCAGCTTGCCGTCCAGCTTGGAGAGATCACTGCCCGGCTTCTTGAACCACCACTCCTGGTCGTAGGAGTAGTTGGAGTTGATCAGCGGCAGCAGACCGACCTTGGCGGCCTCGTCCTTCATCAGGGCCGCATAGGCCGCGTCGAGTTCGATCTGCTTGCTCATGTCGACGATCATGGGGTAGAGCGACGTGGCCCGGTAGCAGGGCAGGCGCTTGTCGGCTGGCATCCAGCTGATGTCGGAGACGCCGCCCAGCACTGCATCCACACCCTCGCTCCAGCCATGCAGCGTGGACGACGGGAAGATCTCCACCTTGACGCGGCCTGCCGTCTTGGCGGCCACCAGTTCGGCAAACTTCTTGAAGCCGTTGTAGCGAACGTCCACCTCGTTGACGTAGGTGGACAGGCGAAGGGTCGTCTGTGCCATCACCGAGGGTGCTGCGAACGATAAGGCAGCCAGGACGGCGAGTGAGAGCTTCGAGAATGCGCGCATGGGAACTCCTGATGTCATGTGTTAATGGTGGCTCGTGCTTATAGCAATACCTAGCAAGAGACGTGCCCGAAAGTGGCCGGGTAGCCAAACAACGCGACCGACCCACCGGTGTGCAGGAAGACGATGTTCTCGTCCTGCCGGAAGCGACCTTTGCGGATCAAGTCGATGAGCCCGGCCATGCCCTTGCCCGAATACACCGGGTCGAGCAGCAGGCCTTCGGTCTGGGCCAGCAGCGTCACGGCTTCCACCATGCCGGGTGTGGGGATGCCGTAGCCGCCGCCGACGTAGTCGCAATTGGCCTGAACCGCCTCGCGCGGCAGTTCGCCGCGCAGGCCGAGAAAGTCCCAGGTGCGGCATGCCAGGTCGTAGACCATGGTCTCCTGCTTCTCGCGGGGCGCCCTGACACCGATGCCCAGCAGGCGGATCGAACTGTTCAGCGCCTGCAGCCCGGCCACCAGGCCCGCCTGTGTGCCGGCGCTGCCGGTGGCGTGCACCAGGTGGTCGATGTGCAGGCCGCGGTCGGCTGCCTGGCTGACGAGTTCCAGCGCCGCGTTGGCATAGCCCAGCGCACCCAGGGGCGTGGAGCCGCCGCCGGGGATGACGTAGGGGCGATGCCCGGCGTCCGCCAGCCGTGCGGCCAGCGCCTCCATCTCGGCCTGCATGTTGGCGCCGCCGGGGCGGTGTTCGACGGTGG
>JAJTDE010000321.1 GCA_021298085.1 Rubrivivax sp. | reverse complement strand
CCAGGAACAGGTTCTTGGCCTGGTCCGCAAAGAACGCTTCGTTGCTGGAGGCGTTGCCCGTGCTCGGGTAGAGCATCTGGGCGATGGCCAGGGTGTCGGCGATGGCGTGGTGGGGGTCTCGACGGATGTAGCTGAGCGGGTTCCAGCGGTGGGTGCGCGGGGAGCGGAGGGCGTCAGGGCCTGATGTCTCGGCTGGGTTTCCGGCTGGGCTGCCGACCAAGTCCACGGTTGGACCGTTGAGCAGCTTGGATTCCTCGCTGGCTGCGGTGGAGTCTGCTGCGGTGCCCTGTCCGACCTCGGTTTGGCTGTTTGTTGGTTCGGGTGACGAGGGTGAAGTGGATGAAGTGGACGAAGCGAACGGCGCCCACTTGAACACCCGCTGCCCGTGGCGTGCGCGGTAGCCCGCGGTGAGTTCGTGGTTCTCGCCCTTGATGTCCAGCACCACCACCGATCCGCGCCAGGCCAGCAGGTTGGGCACCACGATGCCCACGCCTTTGCCGCTGCGGGTGGGGGCGCTCAGCAGCACCGATTGCTGGCCGGGCAGGCGCAGGTAGTCGTTGCCGACACGGCCGAGCAGGATGCCGTCGTCACCGAGCAGGCCGCTCTTGCTGAGCTCGGGGCGGCTTGCAAACCTCGCGGCTCCGTGCAGCGGACGGCGGGTCTGGGTGGCGGCCAGCACGCCGAAGGGCAGGACCAGGCCAAAGAGCACTGCGGGCACCACGGTGAGGATGGCCACCCGCTTGCGGGCGGCTGCGTCGCCCGTGGTCGCCTTCCAGGCGGTGATGATGTCTGAAGGTGAGAAGGTGCCTGGGGTGAGGTTGAGGGGAGGGCGTGCCGGGGTGGTGTTGCTGGCGGTGGTGGCAGTGGCAGCGGTAGTGGTGGGTGAGGCCACTGCGCCAGTCGTGACCCACGATGCGCCTGGTTGCAGCGCGGCGAGCCGGACGAGGGCTGAGGCGGTGTAGGCCGTGCCGAGTACGGCCAGTGCTGCGTAGGCCAGCACGGCAGCGGTGATCCCGATGGCCCGCCAGCGCGCTGCTCTGGCCGCAGGGCTCTGGCGGGGCCTGGGTTGAGTTTGCCGGCCGGCGATTGCGGCAGCGTTCGTGGCACTGGGTGCACGCGCGCTGGGCTGCGCCAGGGTGGCTTGGGCTGGTGCGGTCACGCCATGCGCTCCAGCGGGTCTACTTGCCTGTGCTGATGGGCGAGCTTCTCCAGGCTCAGCTGGCCCTTACCGCGCAACCGGCTGTGCGGGTCAAAGTGGATGTCGCTGATGAAGCGCCCGCGGTGGCCGCTCAGCCCGTGCCCGTCAGAACCGGTCTGGACATCCACGTGCACCACGATGTCGATGACGCTCCTGGCCAGCGTCTGCAGCTCAGGCAGCGTCAAACCCTTGCCGGCCGGGCTCTGGCGGGCCATCAGCGCGATCTGGTCAAACGCCATCTCGGCCGAGCCCGCGTGCACGCTGCTGAGGCTGCCGGGGTGGCCGCTGGCGGCCAGGCGCAGGAAGGACAGCGCTTCGTCGCCGCGCATTTCGGCCAGCAGGATGCGGTCAGGCCGAAGGCGCAGGCAGGCTTCGAGCAGGGTGTTGGCGGTGGTGCGCGCCGCGCCCTGGTCGCCTCTGCTGAAAAACAGGTGCAGTGCGTTGGGGTGCCGCGGCATGAAGAGTTCGGCCGCGTCCTCGATAGTGATGAGCCGCTCGTCCGTGGGGATCTCTTCGATCAAGGCGCGCATCAGCGTCGTCTTGCCCGCACCGGTGCGGCCGGCGATCACGATCGTCTTGCGGTGCTGCACGGCCCGCTGCAAGAACGGCAGCAGTTGGTGCGTGTGCAGCAGCGACAGCATTTCGGCGTCGACCGCGCTCAGTTGCGCCGGGTTGCGCAAGGGGCGGCTGAAGAAGCCGCTGAGAGGTGTGGTGGCGTCCTGAGAGTGGCGGTTGGGGGCCTCAGCAATCTCAGCGTCGGTCTCGGCTGTGGCATCGGTAGTGATTCCAGCAGGGACGTCTGCTGCAGCCGATGCCTCCCAGAGCCTCACAGAGGCCGCTGGAGCCTCGATCGAGCCCTTGGCAAGGTCCTGCAGGGTGGTGCGGCCTCGCGAGGGCTTGCGGATGCACAGCGCCAGGGTGTCGGCATCCACCGCCGGGGGGCAGACTACCTGCACACGTTCGCCGCCCGCTTTGTCGTCGCCCGTCACGTCCTCAGCGAGGCGGCGGTAGGGCAGGGTGGCGCTGAGCAGCGGGTGCTGTTCGTCCACGTGCTGGCCGGTGTAGGTGGCCAAGGTCCTTGCCAGCGCCTGCAGGTGCGTGAAAGTGAGTTCGGGCGCGGCGTAGTGGTGCCAACAGGCGTGCTGCTCCACAAACACCTCGCCTGGGCGGTTGATGCACAGGTCCGTCACGCCCGGCTGGTCCAGGAAGGGACGCAGCGGGGCGATGAAGGCCTGCAGGGCGGTGTCTCTGGCGTTCACCGCAGCTCCAGCCGGTACACCCCGGAGAAGTCCAGGTCCCGCGAGACATAAACCCCCACCACCGAGCCCTGGTGCGCCGTGATGATGGGCGGGATGTGGATGGTGTTTTCTAGGACTTTCTCGGCCAGGCGCGAGGTGGTGGCCGCCGTGTTGGGCAGCACAACGGTGGCGCTGCCGCCCGACTGCGCCGAGGCTTCGTTGACCTGCAACTTGATGGCGTCGTCGATGAGGCTCAGCAGCAGTGCGGCGCCGATGCGTTCGACCCAGCGGTTGTTGATGTCGCCGGTGACGCCGC
>JAJTDE010000320.1 GCA_021298085.1 Rubrivivax sp. | reverse complement strand
GAGCCGTCGTCCAGCTCAACCTTGCGCCCCTGCACGTCCACGCGGCGGGCACGGCCGCGCCGAAGCTCGATGCGGCGCTGGGCATAGTGGTCCTGGCCATGGCGCAGGTGGGTGCCTTCCTCCTGAATGTTGCCGATCAACAGGTAGGGAATGGCCATGCGCGAATACGGCGCTTCGGGCTCGTCGCCCACCAGCACGATGCTGTCATGGGGTGCGTGCTTGCGGATGGTTTCCGCGGCAATGACGCCAGCCGGGCCAGCGCCCAGGATCACGTGTTGCATGTCGATGTGTCCTCCAAGAAAAGACAGCGCCTCGGTGGGGCGCTGTCATGCTCTTCACGGATGAAGTTGCCCAGCCCTCGTGGGCCAGGCAAAGGCCCTGGCGATCAGAGACCCAGGCGGGCCCGGGTGTCGCTCGTCAGGTTGCCGCCGTCGTCCCAGCCGCGTGCGGCGTAGTACTTGGGCAGCATCTCGGGCAGCTTGCTGGTCAGGCCCTTGGCCGGGCCAGTCTTGGAGGCTTCGTTCAACAGCCGCGGCGGCAGGGTGTCGTCCTTGGCCGTGAAGCCCGCCTTGTTGTTGAAATCGCGCTCCATGTTCCAGATGCGCTCGCCGATCTTGGCCATGTTCTCCAGGGTGAACTCGGGCCCGCAGGCGGCGGCCACCTGCGGCGCCACGTCGGCCAGCCCCCAGGCGAAGCTCGTGAAGATGCAGATGCCGGCGGAGTCAAACGCGGCCGTGGCGTCCTGGAAGGCGATGACCAGCTCGGGCTTGCCATCGGCGGTGAGCGGGTCGGTCTTCACCGGAATGCCCAGCACTTCCGACGCCACGGTGTAGCTGCGCAGGTGGCAGGCACCGCGGTTGCTGGTGGCGTACGTCAGGCCCATGCCCTGGATGCCGCGCGCGTCATAGGCCGGGAATTCCTGGCCCTTCACGCTCATGCTCAGCTCGGGGTGGCCGTACTTCTTGCACAGGCGCGCGCTGCCTTGGCCGATTTCCTTGCCGAAGCCCTCGCCCCTGGCGGTGATCTCGGCAAAGTGGGCCAGTGCCTGGGCGCTGCCGAACTTGGCGTCGATGCCCAGCTGCTCCTTCGTGAGCACGCCCATCTCGTACAGCTCCATCACGGCACCCACGGTGGCGCCGAAGCTGATCGGGTCCATGCCGTACTCGTTGCACAGCACGTTGGCGTACTGCAGCGCGTCCAGGTCGTTCACGCCATTGGCGGCGCCCAAGGCCCAGGCCGCTTCGTACTCCAGGCCACCACTGGCACCCCAGTACTGCGGCTTGTTCTGCACCGTGAAGTGGCCTTGGTCGATCTTCTGGATGCGGCCACAGGCGATGGTGCAGCCAAAACACGCCTGGTTGGTGACCAGCGGCTTCTTGCCGTCGGTCTTGCGCGGCGTGGCCATGGCTTCTGCAGAGATGTCCTTGGCGCCTTCAAACTGGCTGTCGCGGTGGTTGCGCGTGGGCAGTGCGCCCACCTCGTTGATGACGTTCATCAGCACCTGGGTGCCATAGGTCGGCAGGCCCTGGCCGGTGACGCCGTTCTCGGCCAGGATCTTCTTCTTCTCGAAGGTGACCTTCATGAACTCCTTGGGGTCGGCGATGTTGCCCACACCCTTGGTGCCACGAACGGCAATCGCCTTCAGGTTCTTGCTGCCCATCACGGCGCCCACGCCCGAGCGGCCAGCCGCGCGGTGAAGGTCGTTCACGACGGCGGCAAACAGCACCTGGCTTTCACCGGCCTGGCCGATGCTGCTGATGCGGGTCAGCGGATCCTGGTGGCTCTTCTTGATGGTCTCCTCGGTTTCCCAGACGCTCTTGCCCCACAGGTGAGAGGCGTCCTTCAGCTCGGCGCTGTCGTCACTGATCGACAGGTAGACCGGCTTGGGCGACTTGCCCTCGAAGATGACCATGTCCCAGCCGGCCATCTTGAGCTCGGCACCCCAGTGACCGCCGGAGTTCGAGCAGGCGATGGCACCCGTCAACGGGCCCTTGGTGACGACGGTGTAGCGGCCACCGGTGGACGCCATCGTGCCGGTGAGCGGGCCCGTGGCCCAGATGATCTTGTTGTCGGCCGACAGCGGGTCAACCGTGGGGCTGATTTCATCAATGAGGTACTTGCTGGCCAGACCGCGTGAGCCCAGGTAGGCGCGCGCCCAGTCCATGTTGAGGGGTTCGGACGTGACGGTGCCGGCGGTGAGGTTGACGCGAAGGATTTTTCCTGCCCAAGACATGGGTTGATCTCCTGAGAGGGGTGGTTAGGCGGCGGGCTGGTTGCCGAGCTTGTCAGCCCAGGCGGCCATCTTGGACAGGCCTGTCCAGTTGGCATCCACGTAGGTGATGGCGCCGGTGGGGCAGGCGGTGGCGCAGGCGGGGTCTCCACCGCAGAGGTCGCACTTCTGGACCTTGCCGGTTTCCTGCACGTAGTTGACGGTGCCGAATGGGCAGCTGATGGTGCAGACCTTGCAGCCCACGCAGGTGGTTTCATTCACCACCTTGGCGCCGGTGACCTTGTCCACCGTGATCGCCTCAACCGGGCAGGCGTGCAGGCACCAGGCCTCGTCACACTGCGTGCAGGTGTAGGGCACCTTGCGGCCCGTGGCGTGGAAATCGAACACCTTGATGCGCGAACGCGCGGTGGCGAAGCAAGCCATCTCGCACTGGAGACAACCGGTGCACTTGTCCGGGTTGATGTGAAGCGTCTTTTGCATGGCGGCCTTTCCGGGCGTGGAGTGTGTTGTGCAGAAGCCTGAAACACGGCCACTTATGCATGGACGTGCACAACGCATCTTCCTACGCATCCCCCTGCATAAACACCTAGGGTTGACCCGGGTATTCATCACCAAAACGGTGCAAAGTGTTTTTTCTTCAGCCTTTGCGGCCCAGTTGAGCCGACGACTGGACCCCGTGCAAACTACGGGCATGCCCGTGACCCTCCACCAC
>JAJTDE010000319.1 GCA_021298085.1 Rubrivivax sp. | reverse complement strand
CGTGGCCCCGTGCGGGGCACTTCCCGAGGTCTGTGCGAGTGCGGCGGAGTACGCGTCACCCGACGATGTGTCTGCCTGGGTCGCGGCCATCGCGCGTCTGGCCGAAGACCCAGCCTGGCGTGCGAGGCGGGTTCAGGACGGCAGTCAACATGCCAGCCAGATGACTTGGTATGCCTCAGCCTCGCGGCTGGTGGACGTGCTGCTTCGGGTCTAGGTCTGGCTGACCGCGCAGCAGCCGCGCTGACGCCGTGTTGTGGCCCTAGGTATTCCGTGCCGTCAGGTGGGCATGGGCGTCGGCCCTGTCTGCCGTGTCGCCCGCTTCACGGTCCGCGTCAGGGGCGATGGTGTTGGCGCTGGTCAGCAGGCCCGCCACCATGCCGGCGATGACGTAGAACATGGGCCCCGGGTCGATCATCGTGCCCGACAAGGACAGCGGAATCAGGCGCCCGACCAAGCCCAATCGGAACGCAAAAAGCATGTTCCGGTGCAGTGACACAGGGCTGCCTTCAACAGCTTGGGCCTTGTCCAGACGTGTGGGCTTGAACAGGCACAGACCCAGGAACGTCATCACCAGCAGAAGGCCCGGCAAGCCGGCGTTGCCCAACACCACCAGCGGGTAGCTGGAGCCACGCGCACTTCCTGTCCCTGTACCGAAACCCCAGGAGTCCAGGAAGTTCTGCCAGGTACCCAGTGCCCACTGCAGCCGCTCCTGGCCAGACGTGCTCTCGGCCTTCTCAAACACCATGATCCAGCTGATGTCTGCCATGCGCTGCAGCCAGGTTGGCCACCACAGAACCAAGACACACGCCGCGGAGACCAGGCCGAGGAAGATCGCTGTCACCGCACCGAAGCGCGGAGAGCGGCGCTCCATGTTCATCTGGCTCCACAGGTGTGACAGCACCACCACCACGGTGACCACCACGATGCTCACAAACGCGGTCGACGAGAGTGTGCACACCAGCGCGACGCCGCTCAGCCCGGCCAGCACACCCGTCTTGGCGGGCTCAACGCCGCGCAGCCAAAGGGCCAGCAGGATGGTGTAGGGCACCAGGGTAAAGCTGGCCATGGCCGCAGGTTCCGGGAAGGCCCCTTGCAGACGTGGCCAACCGCCCACCGATTGCGACACCACCGCGTAGTTGGCATTGCGGATCCAGGACAGGCCGAGATCCACACCGCTGAAGGCCTGCAGGGCGTCCCACACCACCATCAACAAGTTGACACTGGCAGCCGCCATCACCGCGTTCAATGCCCATCGCCCCAGATCCCGCTTCGATGCCAGCGCGCGAACGCCCATGAAGATCGCGAGCCCCAGCACGGCGTAGGCGCCCTGCGTCAGGTTGGTGGAGTTGGGCGCCAGCGGCAGCAGGTCGACACCACTGAGCGCGCTGGTTGCACGGGATGTCGTGTACACCAGCGACTCGCCTTGCAGCAGCCTTGGCATGAACACCGCCGAGAATGCGAGCCAGGCCGTGTAGAGCAGCAGCCAGCCACCGGGCTCGCGCAACGACACAGCGCCTGCGATGGCAGACCCCTGGCCCGTGCGCCATGCGGCGTACCACAGGAAGGGCACAAAGAACAAGGCCGGAGAGATCGGCGCAGACCCCAACAACACCACTTCCAGCGCGGCAGACGCCCCAAAGCCGCACGACACCAGCATCACCGGCAGCATGCGCTCAGGCTGCTTCAGTGCCCAACGACCCGCCAGCAGACATACGATGAAGATCCAGGTGGGTAGCATGGCTTGGGCGTGTCGGGTGAGCCAGGGTCAGTGTCAGCGAGCAAGTGCGTGCCTGAGCTCAGGCGACCCATGCTTCAGGAGGTCTTCCAGGAACAACTGCATGCGTTGGTGGGCCTGTGCCGCTTCATCCGCCGAACCCACCACCATCGTGGCGCGAACCAGCACGCCATCGACGGCGCGACCGCGGATCCCTTCGCGCAGGATCTCCCAGCGCGTTTCCCAGGCGCTGTCAGCATAGACCTTGCCGATGCGGATCCAGTAACTGGCTGCAAGGTTGGCCATCATGGCCTCTGAATACAGGTGACGGCCGGTGATGGCCGGGCCGACGTTGCCTGCTGGCCGGTTGAACATGGCGTCGCTGGCAGACTTGATGCGGAAGCCTTGCGCCGCAAAGCACAGCTCAGGCTGGTGGATCTTCACTTCCTGGCGTTGGTGCTTGCCGTAGGCCACTGCCAGATCGACCACCGTGCCGTCGCGATGACGGAAGACGCGGTTGATGACTTGGTCGTAAGGGTTGTTCAGGGTCGTTTCGCCCGGCTCGTTGGCCAGCACATCGATGGCGATGCCGGGACGGTTCATCGCGGTCCATTCGCCGAAGTTCTGCGGAATCAGCGTGTCCAGATCGCCCGCTGACTGTGCGGTTGCAGGTTTGGGGGCCAAGGCGAAGGCCAGCGCCAGCGCCAGCGCCGCCCCAGCGGCCATCCAGCCGGCCGTCCGTTGAGCCACACCGAGGTCTTTCCAGGACTGCACGTCGGGCCAGGCTCCCGGGTTGTTTCTGCCGTCGTCATCGTCGTCCGCGGCGGAAGCCGAGGCACGCCTGCCACCGCGGCGGGCCCAGGCGCGCGCTACCGCACGCGCACCGGTATCGGCAAACACGGTCAGCACCAAGGCTGCCGAGAACAGCACCAGGCCTGAAAAGTCGTGCAGGAAGCCCTGGCCGGCGGCATCACCCCAGTGGAAGGTGATCAGGCACAGCAGCAGCACACGCAGCACGTTGGAGATGAAGGAGATGGGGACGATCAGCA
>JAJTDE010000318.1 GCA_021298085.1 Rubrivivax sp. | reverse complement strand
CACGTCGTCACCGTGGTGGAAGACGCTGACCTGCGCACCCTGTACCTGCACCAGGACAGCGGCCATGACGGCCCGACGGGCCTGGCGCGGCCGGCCGGCGCAGCGCCACCCGACGCCGGCACCTGGCAGCGCTGCCGCGTCCTGGAGGTCTCGGCGCTGCTGCGCGAAGCGGTCACTGAACTGCACCTGCTGCACCAGCAACTGGAACAGCACGCGCCGCCCGGTCTGCCCTGGCCTGCCAGCCCGGCATCGCCGCGTGAACAGCTGCTGGTGGCGCTGATCCAGGACGAACTCTCCCGGGCGCGCACGCTGCCGCTGGGTGTCAGCCTGCCGGCCGACAAGCGCCTGCGGCGGCTGTGTGAATCGGTACTGGACGACCCGGCGCGCCATGGCACGCTGGAAGGCTGGTCGCGCGAGGCCGGCGCCAGTCCCCGCACGGTGGCCCGGCTGTTCCGCCGAGAATTGGGCACCACTTTCGCCGAATGGCGTCTGCAGGTGCTGCTGGCCAAGGCGCTGCTGCTGGCGGCCCGCAAGCGCCCGATGAGCCTGATCGCCGCCGAGCTGGGTTATGCCAGCCCCAGTGCCTTCACGGCCATGGTCAGGCGCTCGGTGGGCCAGCCACCCAGCCGATTCTTTGCTTCCACCCCCTAACGGTTGACCACTGCCCCTATGGAACAAGTGCTCTACGACTACACCCGCCAGGACGCCAGCGGCGCCACCTGCACCACCCGCGCCTGGGCCAAGGTGCCGCCGCGCTTGAATGCCACTGAACGCAGTGCCACACTGGAGCGCATCCATGCCCTGCTGAAGGCACGCAACGCCGTGCTGATCGCCCACTACTACGTCGACGGGGACCTGCAGGACCTCGCCTTGGCCACCGGCGGCTGTGTGGCCGATTCGCTGGAGATGGCGCGCTTCGGCCGTGACCACGCCGCCCAGACGCTGGTGGTGGCCGGCGTGCGCTTCATGGGCGAAAGCGCGAAGATTCTCAGCCCCGACAAGCGGGTGCTGATGCCCGACCTGGAGGCCACCTGCTCGCTGGACCTCGGCTGCCCGCCTGACCAGTTCGCCGCCTTCTGCGACGCCCACCCCGACCGCCAGGTCGTGGTCTACGCCAACACCAGCGCGGCCGTGAAGGCGCGGGCCGACTGGATGGTCACCAGCTCCTGCGCGCTGGCCATCATCGAACACCTGAAGGCCCAGGGGAAGAAGATCCTGTGGGCGCCGGACCGCCACCTGGGCCGCTACATCCAGCAGCAGACGGGCGCCGACATGCTGATGTGGCAGGGTGAATGCATCGTGCACGACGAGTTCAAGGGCCTGGAGCTGGACCTGCTCAAGCAGGAACACCCTGACGCAATGATCCTGGTGCACCCCGAATCACCGGAGAGCGTGGTGCGCCAGGCGCACGTGGTGGGCTCCACCTCGCAGCTGCTGAAGGCCGTGGTTGACGGCACGGCCCAGACCTACATCGTGGCCACCGACAACGGCATCCTGCACCGCATGCGCCAGCTGGCCCCGGGCAAGACATTGCTGGAAGCGCCCACCGCCGGCAACAGCGCCACCTGCAAGAGCTGCGCGCACTGCCCCTGGATGGCGATGAACGCGCTGCAGGGTGTGCTGGACTGCCTGGAACACGGCAGCGGCGAGATCCACGTGCCCGAACCCGTGCGCAGCCAGGCACTGGGCTGCATCGAACGCATGCTGGACTTCGTGAAGGCCAACCCGGGCAGCATCGCCCAGCCGCGCAGCGGCTTTGTGCCGAACATCGGCAGCGCCTGAGCCTTGCGGCAAGGAAGACACTGAACCATGCAGTTTGACCACAACGAGACCCTGGAACAGGCGCTGGCGCGCAACATCCGCGACGCGCTGATGGAAGACATCGGCCGCTGCGACTGGACCGCGCAGCTGGTGCCCGCCGGGCGGCCCGTGCAGGCGCGCGTGATCGTGCGCCACGACGCGGTGCTGTGCGGCCGGGCGTGGTTCGACGGCTGCATCCAGGCGCTGGATGCGCAGTCGCAGGTGCAGTGGCACTACGACGAAGGCGCCGACATGCAGGCCGACACCCCGGTGTGCAGCATCCGCAGCGACGCCCGTGCCCTGCTGTCGGCCGAACGACCGGCCCTGAACTTCCTGCAACTGCTCAGCGCCACGGCCACCCTCACACGCCAGCATGTTCGTGCCATCGAGGGTGCCAGCCCCAACCCGCGCGGCTGCGTGGTGCTGGACACCCGCAAGACGCTGCCAGGCCTGCGCCAGGCGCAGAAGTACGCCGTGCGCGTGGGCGGCGGCCACAACCAGCGCCTGGCGCTGTGGCACGGCATCCTGATCAAGGAAAACCACATCGCGGCAGCCGGCGGCATTCCCCAGGTGATGGCCGCCGCCCGGGCGCTGAATGCCGGTGTGGACATCCAGATCGAGGTGGAGAGCCTGGCGCAGCTGTCACAGGCCATCGACGCAGGCGCCACCAGCGTGCTGCTGGACAACTTCAACACGGTTCAGATGCGCGAGGCGGTGGCGCTGAGCGCTGGCCGGGCCTTGCTGGAAGCCTCCGGCGGCCTGGGCCTGGAGGGTCTGCGTGCGGTGGCGGCCACCGGGGTGGACCGCATCTCCATCGGCAAGCTCACCAAGGACGTGACAGCCGTGGATTATTCGATGCGCGTGCTGGGCTGAGCCGGGGGGGCCGGGGGGGCCACACGGGCCACCACTGGCCATGCAGCCACCGTGCGCCGGCACACAACGCCGCGCACAGCCACCCGGCCCACAGCACATGACTGGGGAAGTGCGCGCCCCTGACCACCTGGGTGGCGCCCATCAGCAGGCCCAGCGCCAGAGCGGCCACCAGCCAGGCATGCGCCCGGCCCGGGTGGGTGCGAGACCATGCCACCCAGCCCGCCAGCAGGGCAAAGCCGCCGCTGGCGTGGCCTGAGGGGAAACAGCGCCCGGGCCCACCGTCAGCCACACCCCAGCGCCAGTGCGATACGGCTTCCGCGACGCCACCGAACTCCGCCAGCTCCCAGGGGCAGCTTGTCAGGCTGATGCGCTTGAGCCCCAGGACCAGCAGCCACGCCACCATGGCCAGCCCCAGCCAGAAGGCCCTTGACGGCAGGGAAGGACGCGCGTTGGCAGGCCACCCACCCCGCCACAACAGCTGAACTGCCAGCCACAGCACGCCGGCGGCCACCATGCCACGTCCCCATGA
>JAJTDE010000151.1 GCA_021298085.1 Rubrivivax sp. | reverse complement strand
GCCCGCCTTGGAAGGGTGCCCGACTCTGCAGCCCCGCGACATCGTGGTCATGGTGCCCGATGTCGAGCTGTTTGCGCCGGCCATCCGGGCGGTGTTTGGCCGCCATGGCCGCGGCGACGAACGCCACATCCCTTGGGGCATTGCCGACGTCAACGAACGGGCTGAGCTGCCGCTGCTGCAGACGCTGGACTGGCTGCTGCAGGCCGATCAGCACCGCTACACCTGCAGCGAGCTGCAGGACCTGCTGGAGCTGCCGGCCTTGACAGCCCGGTTGGGCCTGTCGGCCGAGGCCTGCGCCGAGCTGAGCCAGTGGGTGCAGCAGGCCGGCTTGCGCTGGGGCCTGGACGCGGGCCAGCGCCAACGTGTGCTGGCTGACGCGACGGCGTCCGAGGCGTCGGCCTCTGGTGCGGCTTCGCGCGCGGCAGCATTGGAAGCCTCAGCGGCTCATGCCGCCGTGCCCGAGGCCGCCGCACTGCACACCTGGCGCTGGGCGCTCGACCGCCTCCTGCTGGGTTATGCCGCGGCTGACCCGGCCGGGTCATGGCCTCGTCTGTGGGAGGGCCTCGAACCCGTGCCCGGGGTGGGCGGCCTGGGAGCCGCCCAGCTGGGCAGCCTGGATACCCTGCTGGAACGTCTGCTGGCCTGGTGGGCACTGTCGCAGCAGGCATTGACACCCGCGCAATGGGCCGAGCAGGCGCGCCAGCTGGTGGCTGACCTGTTCCTGCCGCAGGGCGAACGTGAGCGCGATGCCCTGGCCGCCCTGGACGACGCGCTGGCGCGTTGGCTGGGCCAGTGTGCAGCCGCCGGGTTTGACGAACCGGTGCCGATGGGCGTGCTGCGTGATGCCTGGTTGTCCCAGTTGCAGTCGCCGGGCCTGACGCAGCGCTTCAAGGCCGGTGGCGTGACCTTCTGCACTCTGCTGCCCATGCGCGCCGTGCCCTTCGAGATGGTGTGCCTGCTGGGCATGAACGACGGCGAGTACCCGCGCAGCAGCTCGCCGTCCACGCTGGACCTGATGCAGCAGCCGGGTCTCGCCCGGGCCGGTGACCGTTCACGCCGCGACGACGACCGCCAGCTGATGCTCGACGCCGTGCGGGCCGCCAGGCGCACGCTGTACATCAGCTGGGTTGGGCGCAACGTGCGCAACAACAGCCCCAGTGAGCCGTCGGTGCTGGTCAGCCAGTTGCGTGACCACCTCGACGCTGGCTGGGGTGAGGGTGTCAGCGCCGAGCGCACCACCGAGCACCCGCTGCAGCCCTTCAGCCGCCGGTGTTTTGAAGAGGCTGACCCTGACGCCCCGGGTGTGCCGCTGTTCACCCATGCGCATGAGTGGCGCAGCCTGCACCTGCCACCGGCGCAGGCAAGGCCTGGGCTGGCGCGGCCCACCCGTCCCGAAGCCATTGCCGCAGCCACCTCCGCAGCCAACCCCGTAGCCACCGGGCAGACACGCTCTGCGCGCCCAGCCAGCGCTGCCGAGGTGGAACGTTGGAGCCTGCTGGAGCTGATCCGCTTCCTGCGCAACCCGCCCCGCCAGTGGCTGGCCTGGCGCGTGGGCGTGCGCCTCGATGAACCCGGAGATGGCCTGGCCGATGACGACGAACCCTTTGGTCTGGGCCCGCTGGAACAGCATGCCCTGTTGACCGACTTGGTGGGCCACCCGTCGGACACCCTCGGTCCTGCAGCCCTGCAGCGCCTGCAGCACTCGGGCCAGCTGCCCTGGGGCGGCCCTGGGAGCCTGCTGGCCCAGGGCCTGGCGTCACAGGCCCAGACGCTGCGCCGGCGCTGGGAAGCCGTCACGGCCGCGTCGCCCGTGCCCTTGCCCGCCTGCGAGCTCGATGTCCTGCAGGAGCCCGGCGGTGCTGGTGAACCCGCGCTGCACCTCATCGATGCCGTCGACGGCCTGTGGTCGTCAGGTGAGGCCGGCGCCGAGCCGATGCGCCTGGACATCACGGCGTCCAAGCTGATGGCCGGCCGTGGCAAGGCCCGCAAGCCCCGGGCCGACAAGCTGCTGGGCGGCTGGGTGCAGGCCCTGGCCTGCGCGGCGGTGGGCCAGCCGGTGCACTGGCAGTGGGTAGCGCCCGACACCACCCTCAGCCTGGCCCCGCCGCCCGACGCGCTGCCGCGGCTGCAAGGCCTGCTGCGCGCCTGCAGCCAGTGGCGCCGCTCGGACGTGCCGCCGCCCGCCCTGCCGGGGTCGGCCATGTGCCTGCTGGCCCAGGACATCGAGGGCGCTCGCCTGCGCTTCGAGGGCGCCGACACCGACGGCAGCGCCGCCGCCGCCACGCGCGGGCCGCAGCCTGAAGCGGCTGACCCCGCCGTGCACCGCTGTTTTGCCGATTTTTCAGCGCTGACGTCCGCGCCAGGCCATGCGCAGGCGGTCCAGGCGCTCTACGCCGCGCTTGCTGAGGACATGAAGACGCACCTGACGGAGCTGTCGGCAGCGTCTGACAGCACAGCGCCGGCCGACTCACCTGGCGCAGGGGCTGGCGATGGCTGAACCGCTGGACCCGTTGACACTGCCGCTGGCGGGCAGCCGGCTCATCGAGGCCAGTGCCGGCACCGGCAAGACCTGGACCATCGCAGCGCTGGTCCTGCGCCTGGTGCTCGGGCCGCGCATGGGGCAAGGCGTTGGACCTGAGTTGGGGCAGCCGCCCGCCGGGCAGGCAGAGCAAGAAGCAGGTCAGGCAACTGGGCAGGGCGCAGGCATTCAGGAGTCCCGTGGCCCGCTGCTGCCCTCGCAGATCCTGGTGATGACCTTCACCCGGGCGGCCACGCGCGAACTGGTGCAGCGCATCCGCGGCCGGCTGGTGGAAGCCGGTGCCGTGTTCCGCGGCGAACGCCCAGCGCCGGCCGACGACACCGTGCTGCAGGGGCTGCTGGCGGCGTGGGCTGATCCGCGCCAGCGCGAGGCCGCCGCACAGCAGCTGGCCCTGGCCGCCGACGCCATGGATGAAGCCGCCGTCTACACCCTGGACGGCTGGTGCCAGCGCGTGCTGCGGGAGGGCCTTGGCCCGGAGCAGGCGCCGTTTCTGGGAGAGGTGCTGCCCGACGCCCTGGCACTGCGCCTGGCGGCGGCGCGCGATGTCTGGCGCACCGAGATCCAGCCCCTGTCGGGCGAGCCGCTGGCGCTGGCCTTGTCGGTCTGGCCCAGCCCGGAGGTACTCTGCACCGATGCCCTGCAGGCCGAGGACGCTGATCTTGTGCAGGCCCTGGGCCAGGGCCCGGAAACCATCACCGGTCTGGCCCAGGCCGTCCACGCGGAATGCCAGCGTCTGGCAGCCGAACGCGGGCAGGCGAGGGCGGAATGGTCGGTTCACCTGGGCGAACTGCGCAACTGGTTTGAATGCCTGTGGGCCCACCCGGCCAGGCCGTCGCGGCCACAGCCGCGGCATGTCAAGGGCTGGCTCGATGCGCTGGAGGACTGGGTGGCCGGGCCGATGGACACACCCGCACCGTTCAGCCCTGCAGCGCGCCGTGAGCTGGCGCTTCAGTCACTCCAGCAGTTGTTGCCCGCCGACTGGGCCGGCCAGCCCTTGCCCGCCGCCGCTGAGGCTCTTCAGCGGCTGCTGAACGCCGAGCCCACCGCCGCCCATGCGCGACTGCGCGCGGCGGGGGTGCTGGCGTTGCGGTCCCGGCTGGCCAGCCTGAAGCGGCAGCGCGAGCAGTTGAGCCACACCGACGTGCAGCAGCGGGTGGCCGACGCACTCGACCCGGCCCGTGGTGAATCAGCCCGGCGTCTGCGTGAACGCCTGCTGCAGCGCTGGCCGGTGGCGCTGGTGGATGAATTCCAGGACACCTCGCCGCGCCAGCTGGCCATCCTTGAACGCACCTGGGGGCTGCGGCAGGTGCCACGCGGCCACGCACTGCTGCTGATTGGCGACCCCAAGCAAAGCATCTACGCCTTCCGGGGTGCCGACATCCACAGCTTCCTGCAGGCCCGGCGTGCCACCTCGGGCCGGCACCACAGCCTGGGCACCAACTACCGCAGCAGCGGGGCCATGGTGGGTGCGGTCAACGCCCTGTGGTCGGCGGCGCAGCAGCGCGAAGCCGAGGGTGCCTTCCGCTTCGGGCGCGATGGCGAGGCGCCGCAGGCACTGCCCTTCCAGCCCGTGGTGGCACGTGGCCTGCCGCGGACCCTGCACCTGGCGGGGCAGGCCGCACCCGCCATGCTGGCCGAACTCGACGACACGCCGGTGGCCAGCGGCATGAGCCGCCGGCGTCTCGCGCAGCGCTGTGCCGACCAGCTGGTGAGCTGGCTGAACCACCCCGACAGCGGCTTTGCGCCGACCGCCGGCGGGCCGCTGCAGCGTCTGCGCCCGCAGGACGTGGCGGTGCTGGTGCGAACCCACGTGGAAGCCGGCCTGGTGATGCGCGCCCTGGCGCGCCGCGGCGTGCCAAGCGCCTTCCTGTCGCAGAAGGATTCGGTGCTGGCCACCGCGGAGGCCGAAGGCCTGCTGCACTGGTTGCAGGCCGCGGCCCACCCGCAGGATATGGGCGCCGTGAAGGCGGCGATGGCCTGCGAACTGACGGACCTGCCGCACGCCGAGCTGCTGGCCCTGGCCGATGACGACGCGGCATTGGCCCGCACCGCCCAGCTGTGGCGCGAGCTGGCCTCCGCCTGGCAGACGCAGGGCGTGCTGGCGATGGTGCGGCTGGCCTTGCACCGCCTGGGCGCTGCCGAGCGCTGGATGGCCGCTGAGCTGGGCGAGCGCCGCCTGACCAATGTCCTGCACCTGGCCGAACTGCTGCAGGCCGCGGGCAGCCGCGCGGCCGAGGGCGCCGGCAGCCGCGTGGGGGCCTTGCTGCGCTGGTACCAGCAGGCCCTGCAGGCCACGCAAGCCGGCCTGGAAGACGCCTCGTCGGCCGAAGACCGGGTGCTGCGCCTGGAGCGCGACGAACAAGCCGTGCGTGTCATCACGCTGCACCAGTCCAAGGGGCTGGAGTTTCCGGTGGTGATGCTGCCCTTTGTGATGCACGTGCGCCAGCCGCGGCCGGGTGAGGGCCCGCCCTGGTGGGTGCGGGTGCCGTCAAGCCAGGGCCCGGCCCTGACGGTGCTGGCGCCACGGGCGCGCGAGGTGCAGCAGCAGCGGCTCGACGCCGAGCGCGAAGACCTTCGCCTGCTCTACGTGGCGCTGACACGGGCCCGCCATCACCTGTGGTTGGGCGTCAGCCTTCACCATGTCGGTTCTGGCGAGGCCTTTCTGTGGCACCGGTCGGCCCTGGGCTGGCTGCTCACCGGCTCGGCCGAGGTGAGCCGGGCCGAGGCCGCGGCTGCCTTGCGGGCCTGGGCCGTCGCGGTGCCCGGCGTGGTGTGCCAGGATGCGCCCCCTGCGGACGATGAGAGGCCCGTGCAGCGCTGGACACCGCCCGTGCCTGACAAGCCACTGCGGCCGCTGCAGCCTTACCGAGGCGCGTTTGACCGCGATTGGTCGATCAGCAGCTATTCCCGCCTGGTGCAGGGCGCTGGCGGGTCGTGGGTGCCCGCCACCCTGCGCGACGACGAACAGGCGCTGGAAGGGCAAGGCCTGGCACAGGCCCCTGCCGACGCACCAGCGCTTCCGAGCAACGACAGCATGCTGGCCGCGCAACCCAGCGAGCCCCGCCAGCCCACTGAGCCCACCGAGCCCACCGAGCCCACCGAGCCCGACCCTTCCCTGGCCTGGCACCGCTTTCCCCGCGGAGCGCTGGCCGGCCACTTCCTGCACGGCCAGCTGGAATGGCTGGGTGAGCGCGGTTTTGCGCTGTCGGGCAACCCGGGCCTGCAGGACGCCCTGCGCCGCCGCTGCGAGCAGCAGGCCTTTGCCCGCCATACGCCCCAGGCCGTGGCCTGGATGGAGCGCCTGTGCCGCACGCCGCTGCCGCCGCTGGGCGTGGCGCTGCCCGACCTGGGCGACCCGCTGCCCGAGATGGAGTTCTGGCTGCCGCTGCAGGCCTTCGACACCGCCTGGCTGGACGCGCTGTGCAGCCAGCACCTGTTCCCTGGCCAGCCGCGGCCACCCCTGGAGACACGGGCCCTGAAGGGCTTGCTGATGGGTTTTGCCGACTTGAGCTTTCTGCACGACGGGCGCGCCTGGGTGCTGGACTACAAGAGCAATGCCTTGGGCGACGACAACAGCGCCTATCACCCGCAGGCGCTGGTCAGGGCGGTGCTGGAACACCGTTACGACGTGCAAGCCGCGCTCTATACCCTGGCCCTGTACCGCCTGATGAAGACACGCCAGGTGGCCCTGCAAGAACCTTCACAGCACCTCGGTGGTGCCCTCTTCTGGTTCATGCGCGGTGTCGCCGCCCCGGGCGCAGGCTGTGTGCACCTGGCCGTGCCCTCGGCCTTGCTGCAGGCGCTTGACGAGCGGCTGCTGGCCGCCCCCGAGGAGTGGCTGCCGTGACGCCCATGACGCCTGGCGCAGCGATGCCCCCTGCCGACCCCGCATCCCTCACATCCGCCGCCATCAGCCCGCCCGACGTCGCCACGCTGTCGCCCCGCGCTGCCTTGCTGGCCGCGTTGGACGACGCCATCCGCCAGGGCCTGCTGCGCCCCATCGACACCGCGTTGGCGCGCCTGGTGGCCCGGCATGACACGCAGGCGCCCACCGCGCTGCTGGCCGCGGCGGCCTGGTGCAGCCGCGCGGCGGGTGACGGCCACCTGTGCCTGGATTTCCGCGCCTTGCCCAGCCTGCTCGCGTCCGCGGCGCTGTCTGCGGCTGCGGCACCGGCCGCGCGTGGCGGGCCAGCGCCCGATGCACTGGCCTGGCGGGCGTGGCTGCCGTCCAGCCCGGCCGATGCCGAGGCCGCCTTCGCCGCCGCCGGTGTGTCTCTGGGCAGGCCTGACGCAGGCGCCGACACAGGCGCAGACACCCCCCCGCCCCTGGCCCCGCTGGTCTTCAGCGCAGGGCGCCTGTACCTGGGCCGCCATTGGCACGCCGAGCAGCGCATTGCCGTGCTCGCCAGCCGCATGGCAGCCGACGCCCCAGCCCACGGTGGCCCGCCCGATGCCGAGGTTCAGGCCCTGCTGAACAGGTTGTTTGCTGGCCAGGATGGCGACGCCAGCGCGGCCCAGCGCCAGGCCTGCGCCCGTGCTGGGTGGTCATGGCCGCGCCGACGGGCAAGGCGGCGGCCCGGCTGCGTGAATCGGTCGATACCGCCTGGGCTTCATTGCGCCGGCAATGCCCGGGGTTGCCCTGGGACAGGCTGGACATCACGTCGCGGCTTCAGGTGGGCACGCTGCACCGCCTGCTGGGCCTTCCCGTGGGCGGCGGCCCGCCGGTGCAGGCCTGGCCGGGCTTGCTGGGCTCGGGGGCCGGCACGCACCACGCCCTGCGCGCCGACGTGGTGGTGGTGGACGAGGCCTCGATGATCGACGCTGACATGATGCTGGCGCTGCTGCAGGCCGTGCCTCCCACGGCGCGCCTCATCCTGCTGGGTGATGCCGATCAGCTGGCCTCGGTGGAGGCAGGCTCCATCCTGGCCGATCTGGCGCAGGGTGCGCCGCCGGGCAGCGGCCTGGCCCGGCAGACGGTCCATCTGACCCACAGCCACCGCTTTGGCGGCGCCATCGGCCAGCTGGCCCGTGCGGTTCGGCAGGCCGAGGCCGCCGCCGTGGAGGCGCTGCTGACGGCGCATGAGGGCGCTGCGGCCACGGCCGAGCTCAGCTGGACAGCGGTACCGGCCACGCGGGCCGGGCACCTGGCGGAGCAGGCCCTGCAGCAGGGTGACACGCCCACCCATGCCAGCTGGATGCAGCAGCTGCGGCAGGTGCCGGCCAGCGACACCGCCTTTGCGGCCTGGGTGGCCGCCATGCTCCACGCCTTTCAGCGTTTCCGGGTGCTGTGCGCACTGCGCGAAGGCCCCTGGGGTGTGGCCGGCCTGAACGAGGCCATTGAGACCGCCGCGGCCCAGCGCGGCTGGCTGCGCCCGTCAGCCCAGGGCTACGAGGGGCGGGCGGTGATGGTCACGCAGAACGACACCGGCCTGCAGCTGTTCAACGGTGACACCGGGTTGGTGCTGCGGGCGCGCCCCGGCTCGCTGCGCGAGGTGGGTCTGGCTGCCTGGTTTGCCGGGCCTCACGGGCCCCGTGCGGTGGCGTTGTCGCGCCTGCCGGCCGTCGAGACAGCCCTGGCGATGACGGTGCACAAGAGCCAGGGTTCCGAGTTTGAACACGCCATGCTCGTGCTGCCCTGGGGCGAGCACCCCGTGCTGACCCGCGAGCTGCTCTACACCGGGGTCACCCGCGCCAAGTCCCGGCTGAGCCTGTCAGCGCCCGATCTGTCCGCCGTGCTGCAGGCCCTGCCGCGGCGCACCCTGCGCCACAGCGGCCTGCGCGAGGCCTTGCGCCAGGTGGCAGCCGCCCCGCCTGTCTGAGGTTCTTCCATGTCGATGCCACCGCAAACCCCTCCACCCGCCACCGCCCACGAGCCGGCGCCGCACTACCCCTGGCGCCACGCCGTCACCACGCGCTGGGCCGACAACGACATCTACGGCCACGTCAACAACGCCGTTTATTACCAGTACTTTGACAGCGCCATCAACGCGCTGCTGATCGAGAAGGCCGGACTGGACATCCAGCACGGCACTGTGGTGGGCTTCATCGTGCGTTCGGAGTGCGACTACCTCAAGCCCGTGGCCTACCCGGGCACGCTGGAGGTGGGTGTGGCGGTGGAGCGGCTGGGCGGCCGCTCGGTCACCTACCGGGTGGCGCTGTTTTCGGCCCAGGGCGAACCGTGCGCGCGAGGCCGGATGGTGCATGTGTTTGTTGACACGGCCCACGGACGCTCGGTGGCCGTGCCCGAGACCACGCGCCAGGCCCTGTTGCCCTATCTGCTGCCTTCGTCAGCAGCCGACGCGCAGGCTCAGGCGGCGGCCTGCAATGCGGGTGCTGCCTCAGCCGGTACGGTGTGACCGGGGTAGGCCAAGGCCAGCCGGGCGTGAAGGTCTTGTGGTGCGGCGGGCCGGCCCGTGAGATAGCCCTGCACCTCGTCGCACGACAGCTGGCGCAACGCGTCCAGCTGCTCACGGGTCTCCACCCCTTCGGCCACGACACGCAGGCCCAATGAATGCGCCATGGCGATGACCGCCTGGGTGATGGCGCGGTCGTCGGCGTCGGTGGCCAGGCCGTTGATGAAGGAGCGGTCGATCTTCACGCAGCTGGCCGGGAACCGCTTGAGGTAACTCAGTGACGAGTACCCGGTGCCAAAGTCGTCGATCGTCACGTGAACACCCAGGCTCGACAACTGCCTGAGCAGCTGAGCCGCACGCTCGGGTTCAGACATCAGCACGCTTTCGGTGAGCTCCACTTCCAGGTCCTGCGGCTGCAGGCCGTTATCGCGAAGCTGCTGTTCGATGAAGGGCAGCAGCATCGGGTCGGCAAACTGGCGCGCGGAGAGGTTGACCGCGACCGACGGCACCGGCATGCCCTGCGAACGCCACACGGCGAGTTGGCGCAGAGACGCCCCCAGCACCCAACGGCCGATGCCGATGATCAGGCCGCGTTCTTCGGCCACCGGGATGAACTCCGCCGGTGAGACCATTCCGCGGATGGGGTGCCGCCAGCGCAGCAGCGCTTCCAGTCCGGTCAGGCGCTGGTCGGATGCGCTGACCTTGGGCTGGAAGTGCAGGAAGAGTTCGTCACGCACCATGGCCAGGCGCAGCGCGCTTTCCATCTCGAATTCACGTGCGGCACGTTCGGCAATCTCTGCGGTGTAGAACTGCACCGTGTTGCGGCCGTGCCCCTTGGCCTGGTACATCGCGGTGTCGGCCTGCTTCAGCAGCGATGGCGCGTCGCGAGCATCCTCCGGGTAGCGGGCCACGCCGATGCTGCCGGATATCTCGAACTGCGCGCCCTGGATGCACACCGGGCTGGACAGCGAGCCAAGCAGCTTGCCGGCGATCTGATGCAGGTCGTTGTCGTCGGTGATGCCGTTGACCACCACCACAAACTCGTCACCACCGAGCCGCGCCACGAGGTCTTCATGGCGCAGCGCCCCGCGGATGCGGCTGGCCATGGCGCACAGCAGTTCATCACCGGCGGCATGGCCGAGCGTGTCGTTGATGGTCTTGAAGCGGTCGAGGTCGATGAAAAAGATGGCCAGGGTTTCCTGCCGCTGCGAGGCCCGCCACAGTGCCGCTTCCAGGTCGCTGATGAAGCGGCTGCGGTTGGGCAAGCCGGTCAGCGCGTCGAAGTGCGCGAGCTCCTGGATGCGTTGCTCAGCCAAGGTGGAGGCTGTGATGTCCTGGCCGATGCCGCGGTAGCCCTTAAAGCTGCCGTCATCACCCATCACCGGAACGCCGCTGATGCGGATGTAGCGCAGCTCACCCGCCGGGTTGTTGAAACGGTAGCTGAAGTCTCGGAAGGGCCTTCTTTCGTGGACGGCACTGCTGTAGGCCGACCATTCCTCGCCGCCAGCCTGGAAGCCTTCATCGGCCTCACGGCGCCGCCCGATCATGTGGGCCACCGGGATGCCCGCCACCTTCTCGACACCTTCGGACAGGAAGGTGAAACGCATGTTGGCGTCCTGCTCCCAGACCCAGTCGGCCGACAGCGACAGCAGGCTTTGCAGGCGGCTCTCGCTGGTGCGAAGCGCAGCCGTGCGGTCGATCACCCGTTCTTCGAGCTGATCGCGTTCCTGGCGCAGGGTGGCGTAAAGCTCCTCGGTCTCTTGGGAGGCCAGCTCCTGGGAGTGTTCGAGCAGCCGGCGCTCCTGATCGTGTTCTTCGTAGGCACGGCTGACCCGTCCGAGCAGAGCGACCCAGGCCGGGAGCAAGGACGACGATGCCGCGTCGTCCTCTAATCCCTGGCGTTTGAGCTGGCGGCGCAGCAGCGGGTGAAAGGTCATCGTGTGTACATCTGTGTGTCAGTCAGCACGTCATTGCGTGCATGCCCTCAGGCCTCGGCCAGCGCCGTCACCGTCATGGTCTGATTGTGCAGGCTGGCGGACCCACCGGGTACGGCAGGGCTGATTTCGCCGTAGCTGTAGAACCCCACGTGGGCTGCACCCGCCGGCATGGCATCCACGACGGTCTCGACTTCTTCGTCGGTGCGCTCGCCCAGCACCAGGCGACGGCCGACACAGCTGACACTGATCACGAGTGTTGGCGCGCCTTCGGGAAGGCCCTGGGCAGCCTGCTGGGCGGCCAGGCCGGCGCTGGTGATCAGCTTGTCGGTGTTGGCACGCATCAGGCGTGCAATGCCCCCTTCGGGCATGTCGCCGGCGAACGTCAAGGATTGACGCTCCTCGTCGACGGCCAGGATGGTGCGCACCAGCGATTCACTGTCAGCCGACGAACGCCGCACCGACAACGGAAACAGCAGCGCCGCGCCGGGCAGTTCGTTGGCCCGCTCGCCCAGGTATGCCTTGTACAGCTGCAGCGCAGGTTTGCCGTCGAGCTCGAACAGCACCGACCCCTGGCTGCGTGTGATGCGCCGCTCAGGCCCGAAATCGCTCCAGCCGGCATCGCAGCCGTGGCCCACCCGCAGCCGCTCGCCATAGAGCGCCACGGCGCTGATGTGCCCCGCCTCGGGTGAGCCGTTTCCCTGCAGCACCCAGGTCTGGCCAAAGCGGCTGCCGTCGCCGGCCAGGCCGCCCGTGATCACCACGCCCGGCGGCAGGCCGTCGCTCAAGCCCTGGACCAGCGGTGTCCCGTTGACGCTCAGGCCATCAGACAGGATGAACACGGCGCGCAGCGGCGTGCTGTGGGGGTCGGCTGTCAGCAGCATGGCGAGTCGGCTTCCGGCGGCATAGGAGTCGTCGGCAAAGGCGATGGGCGTGCTCGCCCGGCGCAGCTGCGTGTGGTCGAAGCGTGCGATGGCCACGCTGATGCTGCCATCGTGAACCTGGACGCCGTCGATCTCACCCGATGTGCTGCAGCCCATCACCACCGATTGAGGAAAGGTGTCCGCCAGTTCCCGCAGCGCGGCGCTGGAAGCTTTGCGCTCTGGCGCGCCGAAGGCCAACACCAGGGTATTGCTGCTGTCGAGCCAGCGGGGCAAGGGGGCCGTCCAGCGATCTCCCAGGTGTTGCAGGTGACACAGTTCCATGTCGTTGACCCTGTTCGTGAATGTCGATAAGCCCGGATTTCGGCAGCGTGTGGCTATCGCTTGAGCGCAGGCTGTGGTAAGGCCCGCAGACGCATTCAGCCTTCCTGTGCCACGGCCCCTGCCGTGGCCCGTGCGGCGACCCGTTTCCTCAGGCGATTGACCGCGCTGCCCACCGGGGTGAACACGGGCAGGCCCGTGCAGGCCGCCACCAGCGGCGCCGCGCGGGCCATGCTGAACTGCGCCAGTGCCACCACCCGGCAACCCTGGTCGGCCAACCGCCAGGCAGCATCTGCCACCAGTTGGTCATGACGGTTGAGGTCGCCTTGTTCGAGCGCGGCCAACGCACCGGCAGCGTGCTGGGTGAGCAGCGGGGCCTGGGGGGGGAACTCCCAGGGCATGGAGCGCAGCGTCGGTTCGAAGGTGGCCACCAGGCCCACGGGTTCGTGCTGCGCCGCGGCCAGCGCATCGTCGATCATGGCTTCGTTGGGCTTCAGCACCGGCAGGCCAGGGTGGCGTGCCTTGACCGCTTCGATGCAGGGCCCGAATGCCGAGCAGGTAAACAGGATGCCGTCAACGCCACAGCCCACGGCGTAGTCGGCCAAGGCCAGGAATCGCTGCGCCATGGTGGTGTCGAGCTTCGCCTTGCCCTGGGCCAGGTCGGCCGAGAGGCTGTCGTCGAGCAGGTTCATGCGAAGCGCTTCTGGCCACTCACGCGCCAGCGCGTCGTTGATGGGCGCCATTGACAAGGTCAGGGCGTGGATGAGGGCAATGCGGGGTTTGTCAGTCATGGGCGAGCCGTTCTCCTCAAACTCCTGCGGGGATTGCACCAGAGCAGGCCAGCCAAGGCAACTGGCCACTGAATGCCACGTGGACCTCGAGCTTATCGGCAGATACGATCATCGGATGAACGACGACATCCATTCCCTGCGCCGCATCCTGCGCGATTACCGCTGCATTGCGGTGGTGGGCCTGTCTGCCGAATGGCACCGCCCCAGCTACTTTGCGGCCAAGTACATGCAGCAGCATGGCTACCGGATCGTGCCGGTGAACCCGCGCTACCAGGAGGTTCTGGGTGAACGCTGCTGGCCGCGCCTGGAAGACATTCCGCACCCGGTGGACGTGGTGGATGTCTTCCGGCGAGAAGCCGATGTGCCGGCCATTGCCACCAGCGCGGTGGCCATCGGTGCCCGCTGCCTGTGGCAGCAGCTGGGCATCCGCAGTGCCGAGGGTGAGCGCATCGCGCTGGACGGCGGGCTGGACAGCGTGATGGACCGCTGCATGAAGATCGAACACGCTCGCCTGTTTGGCGGCCTGAACTGGGCCGGCGTGAACACCGGTGTCATCTCCGCGCGCCGCCCTGACTGACAGCACCATGCCCGACCACCCCTACCGCCCCGAGACCCTGGCCATCCACGCCGGGCAGATTCCCGACGCCCAGACGGGGGCCCGCGCGCTGCCCATCTACCAGACCACCAGCTTTGTCTTCGACAGCGCCGACCACGCCGCCAGCCTGTTCAACCTGCAGACATTTGGCAACATCTACTCACGGTTGAGCAACCCGACGGTGGCCGCGCTCGAAGAGCGGGTGGCCGCCCTCGAACGCGGCCGTGCGGGTGTGGCCTGCGCGTCCGGCATGGCCGCCGAGGCGCTGGTGCTGACGACCCTGCTGCAGGCCGGTGACCACGTCGTGGCCGCCGGGGCGCTGTATGGCGGCTCGGTCACGATGCTGGCGGTCACGCTGCGCAAGTTTGGCATCGACGTCAGTTTTGTCGACGCTACTCAGCCGGAAGCCTTCGCCGCGGCCATGCGCCCGTCCACCCGGGCCGTCTTTGCGGAGACCCTGGGCAACCCCAGCCTGGTCGTGCTGGACGTGGCGGCCGTGGCCGACGTGGCGCATGCCCATGGCGTGCCGCTGATCGTCGACAACACCGTGCCCAGCCCCTTCCTGTGCAACCCGCTGGCGCTGGGGGCCGATGTGGTGGTGCATTCGGCCACCAAGTACCTGGGCGGGCATGGCACCACGCTGGGCGGCGTGGTGGTGGAGTCGGGCCGGTTCCCCTGGGGCAACGGCCGCTTCCCCGGCATGACCGAACCCTCACCCGGCTACCACGGCGTCAAGTTCTTCGAAACCTTTGGCGACTTTGCCTTCACGATGCGCTGCCGCCTGGAGGGCCTGCGGGTGTTTGGCGCGGCGCTGTCACCCACCGCCGCCTGGCAGCTGCTGCAGGGTGTGGAGACCTTGCCGCTGCGCATGGAGCGCCACTGCAGCAACGCGTTGGCGCTGGCGACGTTCCTGCAGGCCGATTCGCGCGTCAGCTTTGTCAACTACCCCGGCCTGCCTGATCATCCGCAGCATGCGCTGCTGCAGCGGCAGATGCGGGGTGCGTCGGGTGTACTGTCCTTTGGCGTCAAGGGCGGCCTGGCGGCCGGGGTGCGCTTCATCGAAAATGCCCAGTTCATGAGCCACCTGGTGAACATTGGCGACACCCGCACGCTGATCAGCCACCCCGCCAGCACCACCCACCGCCAGCTCGACGCCGAACAGCAGCTGGCCGCCGGGGTGCTGCCCGACATGGTGCGGCTGTCGGTGGGGCTGGAGCACATCGACGACATCCTTTGGGACGTCGACCAGGCGCTGGCGGCTTCACAACGCTGAAGCCTTGGGCCACCCCAGTGGGCCCGCGGGGCTTCCGCGGTCCGTGCTCACAAGCCCTGATGCCCCGGCCGGCGGCCTGGCGCAGAATCCGGCGGTGGCGTCGTCGTCAGGCCTTGCCCAGCTGCCCATGCCGGCGTGTGCATCGCAGAAGGTATCCCATGAACATCTATGAGCAGCATCTGAACCGCCAGCCGGCCAACTTTGTGGCCTTGTCGCCCGTCAGCTTTGTGGAGCGTGCGGCCGAAGTCTTTGGCGACCTTCCCGCCGTGGTGCACGGCACACGCCGCTACACCTGGGCGCAGACGCGCGAACGTTCGGCGCGCCTGGCGGCGGCACTGGCGGCGGTGGGTGTGCAGCGCGGCAGCACCGTCAGCGTGATGTTGCCCAATACCCCAGAGATGGTCGAGGCGCACTACGCCATCCCGGCGCTGAATGCCGTCATCAACACCCTGAACACCCGCCTGGACGCGCCGCTGCTGGCCTGGCAGATGAACCACTGCGAAGCGCAGGTGGTGCTGACCGACCGCGAATATGCACCTGTCATGGGCGAGGCGCTGCGCATCCTGCGCGAGCAGCATGGCCGCAACCCGTTTGTCGTGGACATCGGCGACACCGAATACACCGGCCCCGGCGAGCGCCTGGGCAGCGTCGACTACGAAGCCTGGCTGCAGGCCCACGAACCCCTGGCCGTGCTGACCGGCCCGCAGGACGAGTGGGACGCCATCGCCGTCAGCTACACCAGCGGCACCACCGGCGACCCCAAGGGTGTGGTCACCCACCACCGTGGCGCCTACCTCAACGCCGTGTGCAACGCCACCACCTGGACGATGCCGCACTTCCCGCGCTACCTCTGGACACTGCCGATGTTCCACTGCAACGGCTGGTGCTTCCCGTGGACGGTGGCCATGCTGGGCGGCACGCACGTGTGCCTGCGCAAGGTAGAGGCCCAGGCCATCTTCCAGGCGATGCGCGACCATGCTGTCGACCATTATTGCGCCGCGCCCATCGTGCATAACCTGCTGATCCATGCGCCGGCGGCATGGCGTGACGGCATCGGCCAGCGCGTGCGCGGCATGGTGGCCGGTGCCGCGCCGCCGGCCGCGATGATCGAAGGCATGGCCAGGATGGGCTTTGACATCACGCATGTCTATGGGCTGACGGAGGTCTACGGGCCGGCGTCAGTGGCGGTGAAGCGCGAGAGCTGGGCGCAGGAGACGCTCTCTGAACAGACCCGGCTGAATGGCCGTCAGGGTGTGCGCTATGCGCTGCAGGAAGGCATGGATGTGCGAGACCCCGTCACGCTGCAGCCGGTGCCGGCCGATGGCGAGACGATGGGTGAAATCATGTTCCGCGGCAACATCGTGATGAAGGGCTACCTGAAGAACCCAGCAGCCACCGAGAAGGCCTTTGCCGGCGGCTGGTTCCACACCGGTGACCTGGCCGTCATCGACGCCGAGCGCTACGTGAAGATACGCGACCGCAGCAAGGACATCATCATCAGCGGCGGCGAGAACATCAGCTCCATCGAGGTCGAGGACGCCCTGTACCGCCACCCCGGTGTGGCCGCCTGCGCCGTCGTGGCCAGGCCCGACAGCCGCTGGGGCGAAGTGCCGCTGGCCTATGTGGAGCGGCAGCCGGGCAGCACCGTCAGCGCCGAGGAATTGGTCGCCCATTGCCGCAGCCTTCTGGCCGGCTACAAGGTGCCGCGCGACATCCGCTTCGAAGCCATCCCCAAGACGAGCACCGGCAAGATCCAGAAGTTCCAGTTGCGTGAGCGGGCCAGCAGTTCCGCGGCCATCGAATGAGCCGCCGCGCCCTTGAGCGGGCCTTG
>JAJTDE010000150.1 GCA_021298085.1 Rubrivivax sp. | reverse complement strand
CCCTTGCGGGTGCTGCTGCCGCCGCCTTGGGCAACCCTCACTTCTTCGAAAGTCAGGACACGCTTTGACCTTCCCCCACCGTTCAGCTCGCTTCAGCCGGGGCCTGTGCGCGCGGGTTCCTGCAGGGCGAAAAAAAGCCCGCTTCAGCGGGCCTCTTGTTCAGGCAAGCACCCAGGTGCCGCCGGCGTGGACGATGTGCGTCCTTGGGTTCAGCACTTGGAGCCGGGAGGGCAATACGGAGGCGGGGGAGGCGGGGGGTAGCAACCGCAACCGCCCTTGCCCTTGCTGCCTCCCTTGCCTTTGCCTTTGCCCTTGCCCTTGCCGCCCTTGCCGCCCTTGCCTTTGCTCTTCTTGCCACCGCCAGAAGCCACCAGCATTTCTTCGAGAGTCAGGATTCGCATGCAAATTCCCCTAAAGTTTGGTACGTTGAGGAACAACGGGTCGCCTGTAACAAGCCCAACGAAGGACCGACCTGTCGTCACATCGGCAACAATCCAATGCAGTTGTTTCGTTGCGTAACCGGACTGTAGCGAGGTTGTCAGCCAGCAGGGGGCGGCTACCCCTCTTTAGGGGGGTGTCAGACCCTATGCAACCACTCAGCTCCACGGCACTGGGTGGCCGTCTCCGCTCAAAAGCACCCTCTTTTCAGGGCATATGGGGTGAGGCCACCGTTGCTGCGTGCCGAAAACGTCACAAGGGCTTGGACCAGTCCCCCTTGCGGGTGCTGCTGCCGCCGCCTTGGGCAACCCTCACTTCTTCGAAAGTCAGGACACGCTTTGACCTTCCCCCACCGTTCAGCTCGCAGAAATGCAACCGCTGGCCTTGCATCCGGCCAGCGTCTGACCCGCCTGGTGTCACCCCAGCAACGAATGAACGCCGTGCCCTCGGTCTGTCACTGCACTTTATTGACCGGGCCATCCGGTCAGGGCCAGTACCGCGTCGTTACAGGGTCTCCCAAATGGATCTTTTGCCGCGAAGTTCACGATCAAGGCCTTTCCTTGGGGCCGCATGCGGGCTGAGCAATGCCGACCGACCTTGAGGAACATCACAGGGGGCGCCGTGCGGTCGCATCAGAACGCGACCGCTGGGACGCTTGGGATGCCTTTGTCGCCGGTCAGCCCTTCCCCGGATTCATGCAATCCGGCGCCTGGGTCCGCTGCCGTGCCAAACGGGGCTTCGAGCACCTGGCGGTCTGGCTGCGCGACGAGACGCAGGCGTTGGTTGGCGGCGCGGTGGTGGGGCGCTGGGCGCGCGACGGGCGGGCGTTCTACTGCGTTCAGGACGGCCCGTTGCTGCCGCCCCAGCTGGACGACGCCCAATTGGTGCTCCAGGCCCTGTTGGCGCGGGTGGAGCGCCTGCGCCAGGAAGACCCGGCAAGGGTGTCACACCTCAGGATCGAACCGCGGCGTCCGCTGGGCGATTGGCAGGCCGCATTGATGGCGGGCTTCGAGCCCGCGCAAGGTGACGATGCCTTTTGCGAGCCCCGACACACCCGCCTGTTGGACTTGACCCCGGATGACGAGACCCGCCTGGCCGCGATGACCCCCAAGGGTCGCTACAACGTCCGGTTGGCACGCCGTCACGGCGTGACGGTGGTCTGCGAGCGCGGGCGAAGTGCACTCGATGAGTTCATGGACATCCGCCTTGAGACGGCAGAGCGACAGGGGCTGACCGTGCGCCCGCGGGCCTACTTTGGTGACATCCTGCGCGCCTTTGGCGAACACGCCGATCTGTACTTCGCGCAGTTCGGGCAGCGACGGCTCGCCACAGCGCTGGTGATCCGCTTTGGCGGCACGGGTTTCTACTTCATGGGCGCATCGCGGGCCGAGCGGCGCGACGTCATGGCCCCTTACCTGTTGCACCACGAGATTGCTGGCGCGCTCAGGGCGCAGGGCTGCCGCCTGTATGACCTGTGGGGCATTGCACCGCCCGATGAGCCCGATCACGCCTGGGCTGCCATCAGCGCATTCAAGCGCAAGCTGGGCGGTGCCGAGATGACATGGATGCCCACCCTGGATCTGGTGTATGACCGAGAGGCCTACGACGAGTTCTGCCGCGAGGACGCGGCCAGCCGTGGCCTTGCCGCGGCCGTGTCTGCGTCAGGCGCGCAGCCCTTGATGGTGGCCGATACCCACTCATGAGCACCGCACCCGACACCGACGATCTGGACCAGATCCGCGTCTGGGCCGACAGCCTGCCCGTCGCCACCTTCCGGCGGCTGCGCAGCCGCTTCAAGGCGCGGGATTTCGCCCGATGGCACCGGGCCGGGTTTCCGTTCTACCGAACCACCTTCTGGTACCCGCTGTCTCAAGCCCCTGGCCACGAGGTGGAAGAGGTCATCCAGCGGCTGCGCCACGCTGCCGCGCCGCCAGCCAACGTCGTGGGCGTGGAGTGGTGGTTCAGCGTGGTGCCCATCAACCGGTCGCCACTATGGCTGCTGCCATGCCACTTCGACCGAGCCGACCTCGATGAGAAAGACCCTCTGCGGGTTCGGCACCCCGCGTTGGCCAGCGTGTTCTTCTTTGACCCCGTTCCGTACGGTGAGCTGGTGATCACCGAGCAGCGCCTGGGCGCCGACGCAGAACCCTTTCCCGCACAGCCGCAGGAGATGCGCTTTGTGCCGCCCGGCCGAAACCGCTATGCGGTCTTTCCGGGCCACCTCTACCACGGCGTGATCGGCCGACTCTGGCGTGAGCGCATGCCCGACCGATTGCGTGTGAGCCTGGCGGTGAACTGGTGGACACAGGCGCCTTCCTGCAGCTACCTGAGAGATTCAGCTGACGCGCTGTCGGCGTTTTCCTGGCCCTCTCGCGCCACAGGCTGAGCCGCTCAGCGCCCCGCCATGTTTCGGAAACAGGCCCAGAAGGCTGCACCGCAGTTCCTCACACCCGAGCCGCCTCGCTCCGGGTCGCTGGCCCGTTCACCCGCCCGCGCCGAACCGGTGGTCGACATCGACGACGGCACCGCACTCTTCAGGCGCGAGGCGATGGAGGCGCAACGGGTTCAACAGTACGGCGAGATCGTGCTCTTGCCGGGCGCGTGGTCGCGCGGCGTGGCGCTGGCGGCGCTGTTGCTGGTCGTGGCCGCCGCCTTGCTGATCAGCCTGGGCAGCTACACACGCCGATCGACCGTGCAGGGCCACCTGGTTCCCAGCGAGGGCCTGATCCGTGTCACCACCAATTTTTCCGGTGTGGTCATCGAGAAGGCCATCACCGACGGCCAGATGGTTCGCCGGGGTGACACGCTGTTTGTGGTGTCGGATGACCGCGCGGCGCCCAACGCCACCGGCTTCCAGCAGGCCATCGCCGAGCAGATCGAATCTCGCCGCGCCTCGCTGCAGGAAGAACTGCGCCGCAACGAGCGTGCTGAAGCCCAGGAAACGGCGCAGCTGCGCCGGCGCGCCGAATCGCTGACCAGCGAACGAGCCCAGCTGGCCCGCCAGAGCGAGACCCAGCAGTCCCTGGTGCAGGGTGCCCAAGAGGCGTTCACGCGAGATCAATCGCTGGCCCAGCAGGGCTTTCTGACGCGCGATGCGCTGCTGACGCGTGAAAACGCCCTGGCCGAAGCCAAGACCCGGCTTCAGTCGTTCCGCCGCGAAGCCTTGGCGTTGGAGCGTGAGCTTGGTAGCACCCAGCGCGACCTGGAAGGTGTGCTCACCCGCTATGCCAATCAGCGGTCGGAGATCGAGCGTTCCATCTCCCGGACCTTCCAGGAATTCACCGAGGTGGAGGCGCGCCGGCGTGTGGTGGTGGCCGCGCCAGCCGACGGCCGTCTGACGCTGGTGCAGGCCAATATCGGCCAGAGTGTGGACCCTCAGCGCCCAATGGCGCACCTTGTGCCCAGCTCATCCGAGCTGGTGGCCCGGTTGTACGTGCCCAGCCGGGGGGCGGGCTTCGTGCGTCCGGGCACGGAGGTGCAACTGCGGTATGACGCCTACCCCTACCAGAAGTTCGGGCAGCACCGGGGGGTCGTCAGCGCCGTGTCGGCCGCCGCCATCGGTCTGAGTGACATCGGGCCGGGCCTGGGTGCTCCCCCCGTGCTCGCGGCACCGGGCGGTGAGGCGCTGTTTGCCGTGACCGTCAAGCTGCCATCGCAGACCATCGGCCAGGGCGCCAAGCCGCTGCCTCTGCAGGCCGGCATGCAGCTCGAAGCGGACCTGATGCACGAGACGCGACGCCTGTACGAGTGGATTCTGGAGCCCCTGTTTGCGGCCCGCGAGCGCATGGGCGGGGGCTCTTGAGCATGCAATTGCTGGACCGACTGAACCTGGGCATTCGGCGCAAGACGCCGCTGATCCTGCAGACCGAGACCTCCGAGTGCGGATTGGCCTGCATCGGCATGGTGCTGGGCCACTTCGGTACCGCCACCGATCTGGCCGCGCTGCGCGGCCGGCACGGTGTGATGTCGCAGGGCATGACCGTCATCGATCTGGTGCGGGTGGCTTCTGAAGAGCATCTGAGCACCCGCGCGCTGCGCCTGACCGTGCACGAGATCCGCCAACTCAAACTGCCGTGCATCCTGCACTGGGAGATGAGCCACTTTGTGGTGCTGCGCGAGATCCGCGACAACAAGGCCATCATCCTGGATCCGGCTTTCGGCGAGCGCGAGGTCGGTGAGGAGGAGTTTTCGCAGCGCTTCACGGGCATCGCCATCGAGGCTTGGCCAGACAGCGACTTTGCACCGCGCCAGGAGGCACAGAGCATTTCGGTGCGCCGGCTCTTGGGGCGTGTGCACGGCCTGTGGACAACGCTGTGGCGTGTGCTGGCGGTGTCCCTTGCGTTGGAGGTGCTGGGCTTGCTGTCGCCGCTGTTCATGCAGTGGGTGGTGGATCAGGTGCTGGTCTCGCGAGATTTGCAGCTGCTGACGACACTGGGCATCGGCTTCGCGTTGGTGCTGCTGACCCAGCAGTTCTTCACTGTCATCCGATCGTGGCTGGTGCTGCGTATTGGCACGCAGCTGAAGGTGCAATGGCGCACCAATGTGTTGTCGCATCTGGTGCGTTTGCCATTGGACTATTTTGCCCGTCGGCACCTGGGTGACGTCATGTCGCGCTACCACTCCATCGGCAGCATCCAGAGCGTGTTGACCACCACGTTCCTCGAGGTGGTGCTGGACGGACTGATGGTGGCGCTGACTTTCGGCTTGATGCTGCTGTATAGCCCCATGCTCACCATCCTGGCTCTGTGCTCGGTGGCCTTGTATGTGGTGGTGCGCCTGGTTTGGTACGGGCCCTTGCGTGCCGCGACCCAGGAGCGCATCGTGCGTTCGGCCGTGGAATCCACGCACCTGCTGGAAACGGTGCGCGGCGTGCGCACCATCCGCCTGTTTTCCAGGCATGCGGAACGCCTGTCGTCCTGGCAAAGCCTGCTGGTGGCCGACATCAACGCGCAGCTGCGCATTGACAAGCTCAATATCTTCTATCGCGTGGTGCGGGGCACTTTGTCGGGCGCATTTGCCTTGCTGCTGCTATGGATGGGCGCACGCGAGGTGGTGGCGGGCCAGCTCAGCGTGGGCATGCTGCTGGCCTTCCTGGCCTACCGTGGGCAGTTTGATTCGCGCTTCACCGATCTGGTCAACAAGTTCTTTGATCTGAAGATGATGGGGCTGGACGCCCAGCGGCTGGCCGACATCGTGCTGACCCCGCGCGAAACCGAGACATCAGGGGCAGCGCAGGCCTTGCCCATGCAGGCGCCACGCATCGAGTTTCGTGACGTGTACTTCCGCTATGCCGCCAGCTCACCGGACGTGCTCTGTGGCTTGAATCTGGTGCTGGAGCCCGCCCGCGCGACCGCCATCGCGGGTCCTTCGGGCTGCGGCAAGACCACCCTGGTCAGCTTGCTGCTGGGCATCTACAAGCCTCAAAGCGGGCAAATCCTGGTTGATGGGGTACCGCTGGAGCGCATCGGCCTGGACGCCTGGCGCTCGCGCATCGGCACGGTGATGCAGGACGATTCGCTGTTCTCCGGTTCCATCGCCGAGAACATTTCGTTCTTTGATCCGCAGATCGACCGTCAACGGGTCGAACGCTGCGCCCGCCTGGCGGCGGTGCACGACGACATTTCGGCCATGCCCATGGGCTACGAGACCCTGGTGGGTGACATGGGCAGCAGCCTGTCCGGCGGGCAGCGCCAGCGGGTTCTGCTGGCCCGCGCGCTCTACCGCCTGCCGACCATGCTGATCCTGGACGAGGCCACCAGCCACCTGGACCTGCAGCGTGAGGCGCAGGTTGGCCGTGCGATTGCCGCGATGCGGCTGACCCGGCTGGTGGTGGCGCACCGGCCGCAGACGCTGGCGCTGGTGGACCGCGTGGTGGAGCTGTCGGAAGGCCGCGTGCTGCGCGATGAATCGGCGCAGGCGTACCGCGAGCGCCATCAGGACAACACGCAGTTGATGTGAGCAGGTAACCGATGGAAGAGACGCGCGAACCCCAGCACGGATACCCTGTCCCCGAAATCGCTGAGCTGCTGGCCTCGGTTGCGCCGTTGTATTTCGACTATGTCCAGCGTGCACCGGTGCCTGGCCTGGCCTGGGGCATCGTGGCGATGGGCCATTTGGTGTTGCTCGATGGTATAGGCGTGCAGGACATCAACAGCGGCAACCCCGTGGGCGCAGACACGGTTTTTCGCATTGCCTCCCTGACCAAGGCGTTGACCGCGCTGACGGTGCTCAAACTGCGTGACGATGGTTTGCTGCAACTGGAGGCCCCGGCCGAGGACTATGTGCCAGCCATGCGGGCTTGGCACTACCCTACGCTGGACTCGCCGCGCATTCGGGTGCGCGATCTGCTGCACCACACGGCCGGCCTGGTCACCGACGACCCCTGGGGCGACCGGCAGAACGCGATGAGCGAAGCCGACTTCACCGCCCTCCTGGAGCGGGGCGTTCCGTTCAGCCGGCCGCCCGGCACGGCCATGGAGTACTCCAACCTCGGCTATGCGATCCTTGGACGCATCATTTCGCGTGTGTGCGGACGCCCGTATGCTGCGGTGATTGCCGAGACGCTGCTGCGGCCGCTGGGCATGATGTCGACCAGTTTTGACCCCTCGCAGGTGCCGGCCACCACGTTGGCCCATGGGTACCGATGGGCGGGCGGCGGCTGGCAGGCCGAGCCGGTGATGGCGCACGGTGCCTTCAGCCCGATGGGCGGCCTGCTGACCAGCGCTCGCGACTATGCATGCTGGCTCGCCTTCCTGCTCGACGCCTGGCCGCCCAGGGATGCGCCTGAGAGGGGCCCTGTCAAGCGCGCCACGGTGCGCGAGATGGTGCAGGGTTCCAACTTTCTGACGCTGGCGCCCGGACAGCCAGGCGCCGAATGTGACTGCTCGCAACGCGTCTCTGCCTACGCCATGGGCCTGCGCGCCTCGGCGGACCCTGAACTGGGTCTGGTGCTCTCCCACGCGGGCGGATACCCGGGCTACGGCGCGTACATGATGGCCCTCCCTGAAAGAGGGTTCGGCCTCTTTGCGTTCACCAACCGCACCTACAGCGTGCCTTCGGAGCCTGTGGCAGCAGCAGTGCAGGGCCTGCACTGGGCGGGTGGGCTGGAGCACCGAGGCATGACGGTCTCGGCGGATCTGGCGGATGCCTATCGCTTGGTGATTCGTGTGTTCGAGCAGGGCAACATCCTTGCGGCTGGTGACGCGCTGGCCCCAAATGTGCTGCTCGATCGAGATGCGACGTCCTGGGGGGATCTGCTTGCGCGGCTGAAGGAACAGGTGGGTGCCTGCAACACATCGACGACGCTGGTGCCCACTGGCGCGCTGAGCGGTCACTTCGCCTGGCCTGGGGATCACGGGCATATCCAGGGGCAGCTGCTGCTCGCGCCCACGCGCCCGTCGCGGATTCAGCAGATCGAGCTGGTCCATCAGCAGAACGTTTGACCGGCAGCGAAAGAGCCAGGACCTGTTAACACATCCTGAGTCCATCGGCGACGAGGACGAAGCTGATGAAGCCTGACCCTGTCCCAGGGATCGTACCGATGGAAGGGCTATAGATTCAAGATCCGAATCCGTCGGGGTAGTAGACGGGCCATCCACCTCATGAGGCTGCCCTTTGCCGCACCCACCAGGGTGCGGCACTGCGCTCACCACACCTCGCGGCGCAGCACGACGTCGCGGTTGGGCAAGCCCCAGGTGGCCAGTGCCACCGAGCCGGTGCCGCTGCTGCCACCCAGCAGCCAGGGCAGGCCCAGCCCGGCGCCGGCTTGCACGCTGCCCGTGCTGCTGCAGGCGTTGCCGCTGGCGCCGTCGCCGGGCAGGCGCAGCGTCAGGCGGCCCGGCGCACCGCCGGGGGTGGCGGGCATGCGCAGCCAGGCCCGGCCGCCGGCGGTGGTGGCCGTGGCGGCCAGCGGCGCGGCGCAGGCGCTGGTGCTGGCGAAGACGCCCAAGGGGCTTTGCACCCACAGCTGGTTGCGCTGCACGCTGACGCAGCCGCGGTCTTCGGTCATCGTCACCCACCCGGCGGTGGTGAAACGCTGCAGGTGCAGCGCCATCTGCACGCCGATGCGTGCGTCGCCGTGGGCGGCGTTCAGCGTCAGCCGCGCGCTGTGGAAGCTGCCGCCCTGGTTGAACAACACCGCCTGGCTGGCGCTGGCGCCGGGCTGTGGGTTGCCGGGGGTGCCGGCTTCGCTGCTGTCGATGAAGGCCAGTTGCCATTGCCAGCTGGGGCTCACGCTGGCCTGCGGCCCTGCGGCGTCCAGCGCAAAGCGGTCCAGCGCGCTGGCGCTGATGCGCGCCTGCCCGTTGCCCAGGCCTTGCACCGCCAGCGGCCCCGGCGTGCGGTTCAGGGTGGCCGTGCCGGTGCCGCTGGCGTTGAGCGTGGCGTTCATGCCGCTGCTGGCGTCCAGCTTCATCAGCGTGCCGGTCCACAGCTGGGTGGCGGCGCCTGCGGCATTGCGCGCCGTCACTGTCACCTGCGGCGTGACCGACCAGGCAAAGGGCTGGCCGATGAAGGTGGCGGCGCTGCCCGGGGCCATGCACGAGACGTTGGCGGTGGCGAATTGGCCGTTGCTGCTGACCACGGCGCTGTAGCTGTCAGGCACAAAGCGGCCCACGCTGAGCGCGCTGCTGGCAACCGTGCGCGCCAGAGCGGCGGTGTCGGCACTGTCCACGCTGCCGTAGTCGCTGTCGCTCAACTGCACCGCAATCGCGCCCACTTCGCTGTAGCTGACGGCGTTGTTGGTGTAGACACCGCCGGCCGCCGCTGCCGTGGTGCCCGACAAAGCACCGGGGCTGCACCCGCTGGGCAGCAGGCAGCCGGCAATAGTCAGCACCGGGCTGCCGTCGTAAGCCGTCATCAACTCGCCGCCGGCGTCCAGCGCGCGGGCGCGCAGCGTGAAGGGCTGGCCGGCCTGGTGCACCACACCGCCGCTGGCAGCCGTGTTGTCCAGCGCCCGCGTCGTGCCGGGGCTGGCGCTGTTGGTGTCGGTGGCGCCGTGGCTGCCTGCACCCCCTCCCCCCATGCCCCAGGCCAGTTGGGCGGGCAGGGCGGCGAAGTTGTCGCCGCTGCAGGCCACCACGGTGCCGCTGGGGCCGGTGAAGGTCATGCGCAGGCGCATCGAACGGGTGGCGGTGGCCGGCGGCGTGAGCGCCACGTTAACGCGATTGGCGTTGCTGAAGACGGCCGTGCCCGCGCTGCCCATGTCCACCCAGCTTGCGCGGCAGCTGCCGGCGTTCGCACCGCTGTCGTCGCGCGCGTCCAGCCAGTTCAGGGTGACGCTGCCGGTGAAGCCGGCGTGCAGCGCGCTGCCGCTGTTGTCCAGCGCAATCACCGCGATGTTGCTCGCTGCACCCGCGGTTTTGCTGCGCAGCACACCCGTCAGCGCGCCCGCTGCGGTGTCGGCATCAAAGGCGTTGAAGCCCGCCGGCGCCAGCGCGGCCAAGGTGGTGCTGGTCCAGTTGGGGCCGAACTCGCTGGTGTTGCCGGCCGTGTCGGTGGCAGTGGCGGTGATGGGGTCGCCCACGCTCACCAGGCCCGGCGCAAAGCTCACGCTGCCGCTGAAGCGGCCGTTGGCATCTGCCGTCAAGAAGCCAAGGTAGACACGACCTTCGCCGTAACCGCTGGGGTCCACGGCAGCGCCGAAAATCTCGACCCTGGCGGGTGCCGATGTGGCCGCTGACGGTGAGCGCGGTCTGCGACGGGTTGACGCCTGCACCGTTGACCACGGGATGGTTCATGCCGTTGTTGGGCAGGCTGGCGTTGGTGCTGCCGGTGTTGGCGGTGACGCCATTGGCGCCCAGGTCGATGCCCAGCCACAGGTTGCTGTAGAAGCTGTTGCCCAGGATGCGGTTGCGCAGTCCGCTGATGCGCACGCCATGCCCCTGGTTGCCGGCGATCACATTGCCCTCGCCCGCGTTGGTGCCGCCGATCAGGTTGTCACTGCCGCCGCGC
>JAJTDE010000149.1 GCA_021298085.1 Rubrivivax sp. | reverse complement strand
ACAGCCATCTGCTCGGCCAGCGCCGTGCGGTATTGGGGCGCTTCCTCGTCGCTGAGCAGCACCATCACCTGGCTGGCGCCCTGGGCGATGGCCAGCAGCCAGAGGTCCAGCCCGACACTGGCGGTGTGCCACAGCGGCACCGGGATCACCCGCGCCGGCACACCGTGGATGGCCTTGTCCACCCGGGCCATGCGCCCCAGGTCGTCGATCAGGCGCTGGCCCTGTTCCTGGCTGTGCAGCAGCAGCGCGGCATCCTTGCCACCGGCCTGCTGGTAGGTGTTCAGCAGCGTGCGCAGACGCCGCCACTGGTCTTGCGCGTTGGGCGCCGCATAGGCCAGCGCACCGCTCGGGCAGACGGTGGTGCAGGCGCCACAGCCCACGCACAGGTGAGGGTCCACCACGATGCCGCCGCCCTGGCCGCCGGCCTGCGGCAGCGCGTGGGTGGTGGTGCGCTGCTTGCGCTCGACCTTGCCCTTCAGCGAGGCGTCGCTGCGCACGGCGCTGGCCGAGCAGATGTCGATGCAGGCCGTGCAGCCCGTCTGCTCGTTGCGGCTGTGCGCGCACAGCTTGGGCTTGTACTGGAAGAAGCGGGGCTTCTCAAACTCTCCGACGAGCGAGCCCAGCTGCATCAGCGCCTGCCATATGCGGGCTTCTTCGGCGCCGGTGTGCAGGTAACCCTGCGGCAGCGCGTGCTGGCTGAAGGCGGGTGCATCGCGGAGGTCCAGCACGAGGTCAAAACGTTCCTCGGTGTCCTGGGGCGAACGGTTGAAGTCAATCGCGCCCGCCGCCTCGCAGACCGCCACACAGTCCCGGTGGGACTTGCAGCGCTGCAGGTCGATGGTGTAGCTGAAATCGATGGCTCCTTCTGGGCAGGCGTCGATGCAGGCGTTGCAGCGGGTGCAAAGGTCCAGGTCGATCGGGTTGCTGGAGCGCCAGCGCGCGACAAACTGGCCCAGGTGCCCTGTGAGCGACAGCAGCTCGCCATTGAAGACCGCCAGGTCATGGCGCTGGCTGATCGGTGCGGCGGCCGCCCTGGCACCCGGTGTCGCCAGGATGCTGATGCTCAACTCCGCACCCTTGAGCTGCTGGGCTGCCTGCGCGGCCCGCTCGGCCACGTCGGCGGGGCCGATGAACAGGCAGCGACCGGCGCTGCGGTAGCTCACGCTGGCCACGGGTTCAGGGTCGGGCAGCCGGGCCGCGGCAATCAACGCGGCCAGCTTGGGCGTGGCCTGGGCCGCATCGCGGGACCAACCCCCGGTTTCACGGATGTTGACAAAGCGCACCGGGCGCTCCTGCAGGGAGGGCGCGCCTTCGGTCTGTTCGGCCAGTTCCAGGAACAGCCGGCTTTCCTGGGTACAGGCCACCAGCAGCGGCTCGGCGCTCTTGGCCGCGCGCTGAAAGGCGGGTGCCTCGCGCCGGCACAGCGTGGTGTAGCCGGCCTCCAGGTCGTCGGTGTCAGCTGGGCTGGCGGCCGGATTCGCCGCCCTGGGCGTCAACGGGTGGCTGCGCACAGGGCTCAGCGCCTTCTTCAGCGCTGGCACGTCCAGCGGCATCGTGCGGTTGCAGTTGCAGATCAGGGTCTTCATGGAGGGGGTTCTCGCTGGCAGCCGGTGCCGGCTGAACGGTATCAGTGTCGGTGTCGGTAGGGGTGTCGAGGGGCTCGCCATCGGCTGAAGCTGCCCGCGCGGCTGGCAGCTCCTGTTCCTTCAGCTCATCGTCCAGCAGGCCCAGGGCGCGCGCCTGCAGCATGGTGCGCATGATGGCCTTGGGCAGAGGGTCTGGCGTGTTGTAGTCGTCGATGTAGACATCCAGGCCGTCCATCACGTTGAACTGCGGCTCGGCGTGGAAGAGCTTGCGCATGGCCGCGTTACGGACTTCAGGGTCGACATCGCGGGATGCAAAGCGGGAAAAGTCGCTCTGCGCGGTGAGCTGCTCCACATCGGCCAGCGTGGGCGGGCGGGGCTGGCCAGGCGTCGAGGGGGAATCGCCCTGGGACGGCTGAGCCGCGGGCGGTTCGACGCGGGCTGCGGCACTGTCGGCCTTGGGATGCGGCGCCTGGCTGGACTGGGCTTCGCGGACTTCGGCCTTGCGGCGCGACCAGCGCGCCAGAAAACCCTGACGCTCAGGTTCAGCAGACACCGCAGCGGACACCGGCGCAGAGCTGCCTGCAGCCGCTTCGGAGGCTGCAGCGGCGGGTTTCTCGGTGGACGGCGGCGGCGGGCGATTCATGGCTCTGGCTGCGGCTGCGCATCAGGGGCCAGGCCTTCCTGGCTGCGGCGCGCGCGCTCCTCGGGGTTCAGAAATGACATCGCACGCACCTTGCGCCGGCCCTCTGGCTGAAAGTGGCGGTTGGTGAAATCCTGCAGCCAGGCACACAGCTCGGGTGCCAGGGCGACACTCTCCACGCACTCTTCGGCCGACATGCGGCGGTCGGCCTCGATGTAGGACACGCTGGCGCTCGTCACCTCAACCTGCGAAGGGTCATCGTCCAGCACCCGCCAGGACACAAACCAGGATGGCCGGCCGGACGTCAGGTTCAGGAAGTAACCCTTGCACTCGTCGGCAAAGAGCTGGAGCCGGTGCCCTGGAAACACCCAGCGCGAATGCTGACCGTCGTCGATCAGCTGGCGTGGCGCGTCACCAAAGGCACCTTCATCCGGCACCACTTCCAACAGCCGGAAAGCCCAGGCTTCCCAGGGGTTCGGATCGCGGGTGCGTTCCAGGATGACGGCCACGGGAAGGATCTCGGGCTGACGGTTGGCTGGCATGCGCGGAGTCTAGCCCTCCGCGCCGGGCGGCAGAACGGGGCTCACCCGCAAGCGTCGGGCCACGCCACTCCACCACAATGGCGGTTCTGCGACTTTGTCGGAACCCGCCCCGTCATGACAAACCCCTCGCCGCCAGCCGCCGCGCCTTCCCAGGCACCCTCTGCAGCCATCAAGCCCGCTGCCGCACCCACCATCCCGCCCGAGGACATCACCGGCCTGGTGCTGGCCGGTGGGCGAGGCAGCCGCATGGGTGGCGTCGACAAGGGGCTGCAGAACCACCAGGGCATGCCCCTGGCGCTGTATACGCTGTTGCGGCTGCGCACTCAGGTGGGGTCCGTCATGGTCAATGCCAACCGCAACATCGGCGCCTACGAGGCCTTTGGCGCGCCGGTCTGGCCGGACAGCACGCCCGACTTTGCCGGCCCGCTGGCCGGCATGCTGACCGGGCTGGAACACTGCGAGACACCGTGGCTGCTGTGTGTGCCCTGTGACACCCCCAATTTTCCCGATGACCTGGCCGCACGCATGGCGCAGGTTGCGGCCGATGCATCGGCCGACGTGGTGCTGGCCGCCACCCGCAACCCGCAGGCCAGCCCGCCCGCGGAACCCCAGGCCCAGCCCGTGTTCTGCCTGCTGCGCCACGGCCTGCTCGAAAGCCTGATCGCCTACATGAGCAGCGGCCAGCGCAAGATTGACCGCTGGACATCGCAACACCGCCAGGCCTTGGCCGTGTTTGATGACGAGCAGGCCTTCAGCAACGCCAACACGCTGGACGAACTGCGGATGCTGGCAGCACCCGCGGCCCACCGGGCGCGCTGACCGCCCCATGAAGTAAGGCCGCCTCCACTGGCTGACATTGACCGGCGCCACCGCACTGGCCGGTGCCACCGGGGGCGCCGTGGGGGCCTGGGTGGCCCCTGTCGTCGGTTGTATCGGGCAGCGGTGGCTCAGCGCGACAGGTCGCGCCGCTGCGTAACCCGGCCCGACCGGCCTACAACCTGCTGGTGAACGTCACTGACCAGGATCGCGTGACCTGCCTGTCGGCCTGCCGCTGCCCGATCATGAACGGCTGCAGCAGGCCGACACCCGTTTTGCCAACTGGCATGTCAACAGCACCCCGTGTTCACCGTCACGGACCTGCCTGTACTTCGGCCGACATACGCACAAGACGCGCATGCTGGCCAACCTGGGGCCGTTCCGGGCTGCGGTCTCCCGGAAGACCTGCCCAGCGTGGGCCACTGTTTCCGCGCCAACGGCTACCACACGGCCTACCAGGGCACATGGCAGCTCAGTGCACTGCCGCCAATCACGGGCCCGTGCACGGGCGCTGCCCCAACACCCGCGACCCGCTGCGGCCTCAACGGATCCTCCGACGACCACGCACACGGCGACATCCTCGGCAGCACCTGGTCTGGCCATCGGCACGACCCTGAACCGGTGAATGCCGCGTTTGGCTCGCTGCCCCCGGGCGGCGCTGCCTGGAGCACCCACCAGAACCACTGCTTCAACGCCATCCGCGTCGTCGACCGACACCTTGTCACCCTCATGGATGCCCTGGACGCCAGCGGCTAGGCCGACCGCTGGATGCCGAGACGGGCCCTGATGGCGGGCATTCGGCCGCTGCCGCGGCTGGATCTGCCCACGCAGATGCGCGGCATCCACACCGGCCGCCACCATGCAGCTGAACGCACAACTGCATCAGCTGGTGGAACGCGAGATCGGCAGCGACCTGCGACAGGCCCTGCCCTTGCCCGGACTGCTCACACACCTGTCGCAGCGCCGCTGACCTCAGCCCAGGATGCGGCGGACCAAGGCCTCGGTGTCGCGCGTCACCTCGGGTGTCATGACGATGGGGCGCCCCCACTCGCGCGAGGTTTCGCCGGGCCACTTGTTGGTGGCATCCAGCCCCATCTTGCCGCCCAGGCCGCTCACCGGAGACGCAAAGTCGAGGTAGTCGATGGGCGTGTCGTTCACCAAGGTGGTGTCACGCACCGGGTCCATGCGCGTGGTGATGGCCCAGATCACTTCCTTCCACTCGCGGATGTTGACGTCGTCGTCGGTGACCACGATGAACTTGGTGTACATGAACTGCCGCAGGAAGCTCCACAGGCCGAACATCACCCGCTTGGCGTGGCCCGGGTAGGCCTTGCGGATACTGATGACCGCCATGCGGTAGCTGCAGCCTTCGGGCGGCAAATAGAAATCGGTGATCTCCGGGAACTGCTTCTGCAGGATGGGCACAAACACTTCATTCAATGCCACACCCAGCACGGCCGGCTCGTCGGGCGGCTTGCCCGTGTAGGTGGAGTGGTAGATGGCATCGCGGCGACGCAGCAGCCGGCTGACGCGGAACACCGGAAACCAATCCTGCTCGTTGTAGTAGCCGGTGTGGTCTCCGTAGGGCCCTTCCAGCGCGTGCAGATACCCATTCACGGACTTCAGCGGAACCCCGGCCTCGCTGTGCCCTTCAAAGCCCTCAGGCGCGGTGGGAATGTGCCCCTCGAGCACGATCTCGGCGCTCGCCGGCACCTGCAGCTTCAGCTCACCTTCGCCCACCTGGCTGGCCACCAGCTCGGTGCGGCTGCCGCGCAGCAGGCCGGCAAACTGGTATTCGCTGAGCGTGTCGGGCACCGGCGTGACGGCGCCGAGGATGGTGGCCGGATCGGCGCCCAGCACCACGGCAATTGGGAAGGGCTGCCCGGGTGATGCCCGCGCAAACTCGCGGAAATCCAGTGCGCCGCCACGGTGGGCCAGCCAACGCATGATGAGCTCGCGCCGACCGATCACCTGCTGCCGGTAGATGCCCAGGTTCTGGCGCTTGCGCGGGCGCGCCACCGACTGCGGGCCGCGCGTCACCACCAGCCCCCAGGTGATCAGGGGCGCCACGTCGCCGGGCCAGCAGGTCTGGATGGGCAGCTGCCCCAGGTCGACTTCTGCCCCCTCCTGAACCACGGCCTCAAACGGTGCATGGCGTGTCACCGCCGGCTTCATGTCCCAGACAGCCTTGACCATGTGCCACAGCTTGCCGGCCTCGCGCACACCGGCTGGCGGCTCGGGCTCCTTCAGGGCCGCGAGCAGTCGCCCGACATCCCGCAGTTCATGCACGTCGTCAGCGCCCATGCCGAGCGCCACCCGGCGGGGTGTGCCGAACAGGTTGGTCAGGCAGGGCACGGTGTGCCCCGCGGGCTTCTCGAAGAGCAGCGCCGGTCCAGCGGCGCGCAACACGGCGTCGGACACCGCGGTCATTGCCAGGCGCGGGGAGACAGGGTCGGCAACCCGTTTCAGTTCGCCGAGCTGTTCCAGTTGGGCCATAAAGTCGCGCAAATCCCGGTATTTCATCGTGCAGGGTGTCCAAGGCTCGAAATGGCGGAGGGTTGCCACTCTAGAGCCAAGAACTAGGGCTTGTCGGAATCAGCGACAATTCACACATTAACGACACGCGCTGGCCTGGGCTGACCTGGGCATCCAGAGCGCACGCGGGGTTCGCCGCCCAAGGTCCTGGCTCGTATGCCAAGGCTGGCTTGAGCCCTTTCGGAACAATTCACGGTTGGCGCCTGGCTTGGCCGCTGAGCACCGTTGTTGGCACTCCATGCCAGCAGGTGCAGCAGGCCCGAGAAACGCCCGCAGCCACCGTTGATCGAGAGGAAGACAGATGCCTTGGTCTGCAATAGAGAGCATGGGCCGCGCCGGCGCCCAGACGCTGAAGTCCGCTCAGGGCTCGGTGCGTCTGGTCTGGCAGGGCCTGGTTGAAGTCGGACACAACTCACTGGCCATGCTGGGGCTGGCCTGCATCGGGCTGGTGTTGTTCTTTTCCAGCGACAGCGCGCTGCGGCTGCAGATCGAGCGGCAGGCACTGGAGTGGCTGAACCTGCGCCATGGCGCGGCAGAAGCCAACGCCGAGCCCAACCTGCTGGCCGATCTGGCCGAACCGGGTGCCGCCAACCGCGCAGCTGCCAAGGCCGTGAGCGCCCTGCCCAAGGACCAGGCGGCCGTTGCCACCTGGCTGGCCAGGCGCTACCGCGTGGCACCCGACGCCGTGGCCAGGCTGGTCCAGGAGTCCTGGGGACTGGGCAAGAAGGCCGGCGTCGAGCCGACGCTGATCCTGGCCATCATGGCCATCGAGTCCAGCTTCAACCCCTTTGCGCAGAGCCCCGTCGGTGCACAAGGTCTGATGCAGGTGATGACCAGCGTGCACGACGACAAGTACGAGGCCTTTGGCGGAAAGTTTGCGGCCTTCGACCCGGTGACCAACCTTCGCGTGGGTGTGCAGGTGCTGGCCGAGTGTGTGTCCAGGGCTGGCGGCAGCGTGGAACTGGGGCTGAAGTACTACGTCGGCGCAGCGAACCTGCCCGACGACGGCGGTTATGCCGAGCGGGTGTTCTTTGAGCAGAACCAGCTGAAGCTGGTGGCCAGCGGACAGGCCGTGCCCTTGAACGTGGCCTTCTCGCGCAGCCCCGCCATGGCAAGCAATGCAGCGCCGGCCGCCGCCATGGCCGTGGCCGGCGGGGCTCTGGCGTCGAAGGCGCAGGCGCAGCCCGGTGCACGCGAGACGCTGCACACGGCCCTGCCCGCGTCCCCGTCCCAGACAGCCCTCACCCCTGCTGCACACGCCGCACCCGGAACGGTGATGGCGCCCGCTGTCGGCGCGGCGCTGGCCGCCAACCTGTCGGCACCGGCGCCAGCCGTGCAGACTGCCCCGGCCAGCACCGCGACCGCCGCTGCCACCACCAGCACTCCCGGCGACAAGACGAGCGCCGCTGGCGCCGCCCTGGCCGCCGTCCAGGCTGCACCGCCCACCAGCAGCCCCGCCGCGCAACACGCTGCACCGGTCATGCCGGCAGCCGGAAACACAAAAGTTGCCGCGGTGGTAGACGCCGTCCGCTAACATCTCAGGTCTGCGCGACTGGCGATAGGGTCTTTGCGTGGCCTGAACAAAGCCACGCCAATCCTGAGGTGGCGAACCACCGGGAAGCGCAGGCTGTGCACGCCAGGCGGCCCCCAACCAAGGGGCCGGTCTGAGCAGCAGCACCCGCCGTGCGCCTGGGCAGCCCTCCTGCCGCCAGTCTCCTGCTGGCGTTGCTCGATGGCCATCTCTCCCAAGAGGACTGCCAACATGTTCGACCGCTCAGAATCCACCATCGCCCGCATCGACCCTGAAGTCTTTGCCGCCATCGAAGCCGAAAACCGCCGCCAGGAAGAGCACATCGAGCTCATCGCGTCGGAGAATTACACCAGCCCGGCCGTGATGGCCGCCCAGGGTTCGCAGCTCACCAACAAGTACGCTGAAGGCTACCCCGGCAAGCGCTACTACGGCGGCTGCGAATACGTCGACGTGGTTGAACAGTTGGCGATCGACCGCCTCAAGCGGCTCTACGGCGCAGGTTTTGCCAACGTTCAGGCCAATTCGGGTTCACAGGCCAACCAGGCGGTGTTCTTCGCGCTGCTGCAGCCCGGAGACACCATCATGGGCATGAGCCTGGCTGAAGGCGGCCACCTGACCCACGGCATGGCGCTCAACATGAGCGGCAAGTGGTTCAAGGTGGTCAGCTATGGCCTGGATGCCCAGGAAGCCATCGACTACGACGCGATGGAACGCCTGGCGCATGAACACAAGCCCAAGTTGATCATCGCCGGCGCATCGGCCTACAGCCTGCACATCGATTTCGAGCGTTTTGCCAAGGTGGCCAAGGCCGTGGGCGCCTACCTGATGGTGGACATGGCGCACTACGCCGGTCTGATTGCCGCGGGTGTCTACCCCAACCCGCTGCCGCACGCCGATGTGGTGACCAGCACCACCCACAAGAGCCTGCGCGGCCCGCGTGGCGGCATTGTGCTCACGAACCACGAAGACCTGGCCAAGAAGATCAACAGCGCCATCTTCCCGGGCCTGCAGGGCGGCCCGCTGATGCACGTCATCGCCGGCAAGGCGGTGGCCTTCCACGAGGCGCTGCAGCCGGCCTTCAAGGTCTACCAGCAGCAGGTGGTGGCCAACGCGCGTGTCCTGGCCGACACGCTGATCGAGCGCGGCCTGCGCATCGTCTCCGGCCGCACCGAGAGCCACGTGATGCTGGTGGACCTGCGCCCCAAGGGCATCACCGGCAAGGACGCCGAAGCCGTGCTCGGCCGCGCCCACATGACGTGCAACAAGAACGGCATCCCGAACGACCCTCAGAAACCCATGGTCACCAGTGGCATCCGCCTGGGTTCGCCCGCGATGACAACCCGCGGCTTCCGGGAAGAACAGGCGCGCATGACAGCCCACCTGATCGCCGATGTGCTGGACAACCCCAGCGACGAGGCCGTGATCACCACGGTGCGCGCCAAGGTGGCTGCCATGACACGCGATTTCCCGGTCTACCGCTAGCACCATGACACGCCCGACGCAGCAGCAGGGCGGGGGCTGACACCATGCGCTGCCCCTACTGCAATCACGAAGAGACGCAAGTCGCCGAAACACGCGATTCCGACGAAGGCTTTGTGCGGCGCCGCCGCCGCTGCCTGAATTGCGACCGGCGCTTCACCACCTACGAGCGACCGGAGGTTTCCATGCCAGCGGTGGTGAAACGTGACGGCGGCCGCGTCGAATACGACCCCGCCAAGCTGCGGGCGTCGATGATGCTGGCACTGCGCAAGCGACCGGTGCGCACCGAACAGGTGGACGCCGCCATGGACAGCATCCAGGAAACGCTGCTGGGTGGCGGTCTGCGCGAGGTGGCCACCACCAAGCTGGGCGAG
>JAJTDE010000317.1 GCA_021298085.1 Rubrivivax sp. | reverse complement strand
GCCGACGCAGGCTGGCTGCCACTCAGGGGCAGTGCCGGCGGCTTACCCTTGCCGGTGTCCTTGTCGATCGCGCCCATCTGGAGTCCGGTCCGATTCGTTGGGGTTTCATCCACGCCTTTGACGGTGTTGTTCTGCACCGGCATCCCGATGTTTTGGCCGGTCATCGCCTGGATGCCGCCGGCCAGGTAGTTTGCAGCGGCAATGCGATCGGCGGCAGGCAGCCTCTCGTCGCTCACCATCTGGGCGGCAGCCCAATGCAGCCGCGCAGCCTCCTGGGCCATCCGCGCATTCGCACCCATTCCGCGCAGCTCGTCGTGACTGCCAGACTCAACGCGCTGCTGTGCGGCCTGCAAGTACGGTTGCGCCGCTGTGCGCGCAGCAAAGGCCTGGCCAGTAGTCGCGATGTAGGTCGCAAATCCTCCGTTGACCTGTTGGCCACCATCTGATCCGAGCTGACGAGCAAACTCACGCATGCCGATGCTGCGCTGCGAGGACACCAGATTGGATGCAGCGCGCTCCGTGTCGTTGTCAGAAAACGTCGTGCTGTTTCGCTGGGAGAGCGACTCGCTGTACGTCCTGGCATCACCCGCAGCTCGATCCAATGCTTCAGACTGCGACGTACCCCAGTTTTCACGTCGCGCACGTTCTCGGCTTTCGGTAAGCGCCTTGTCCATGGCCTGGGCGCGCCTGACGGATTCGTCCTGGCTGGCGCCTGTTCCTGAGGCATTGCCGTCACGCGCGCCCGTGCCCGTGGTTCCGCCAGCAGACAGGTTCACGCCGCCAAGTCCCACACCACCGCCCATGTTGACCGATGCGTTGGTGTCGTCAGACTTGTTCGTGTTGTGTGATTTGTTGGCGCTGACCCCACCGCTAGCGTCATAGTGCTTTCGATAGGACTCCTGAATTGCCTGCACCTGGCTGCTCGTGAAGTCCACGCCATGGATCGAGGTGAAAGCTTGCGCATGCGACAGCCGGCGCGACAGTTCCTCGCCCGAGCTGCGCGATTTCTCGCGCGACTCGGCACGAGCCGCGGTAGCCGCCCATTCCTTCCCGTGCGAGACCATGGTCGACGCGGCCACTGTCGGCAGCGCACCAGCCATCGACAGACGCGTCGTGCCGCCGCCCAGGTGCTCTGCCTCCGCCATGGCGCGCTGCTGCAGCACCGGCGCCCCGCTGGTCAGCTGCGGCGTGACGGCGCCAGCCGTGGCGGTGTCCTTCGCCATCGACGCAGCGCTCGATGAGCCAGCATGCCGGAACGCCACGAAGAGACCGGCCAGGATCGCCGGCAGCGCGGCCATCAGCTGTGAGGCCGTGCCGATCTTCAGCGCAAGCTGCTTGAACGCCTCATGAGTGACCGCCTGAGAGATGTACCCACCTTGTGCGAGGGTCGTCCAGAAGGCGGCGACGTCCATCACCATCATGTTGTGGATGATGACCGCGCCCACCTCTATGGTCAGCTGGGGCAGCAAAACCGCCGCCACGATCGACGCCAACGCATGCCCCGTCACGCCCGCAAACATCAGGATCATCACGATCAGCGGGCCCAGGGCCAGGCACAGCGCTGTCATGTAAGCCGCGAACTGCCCCGCGAATTTGACCACTTGGGTCGCATTAGCCGCTGCCGCCAGTTCAGCACGCTGCAGCTCTGCAGCCTGTTGAGCCTGGGCCATGCATTGCACCCGGACATCGCCGGCCGAATTCAGGCACTTCAGGTTGCTGTCGACGATCTCGTAGAAGATGAAGTTCAACAGCTCCGCGTTGGCCTGGCCCGCTCCATCCACCAGTGTCCGCACCGTCGCGGATTCGTTGCTCGTGCGAACCGCGCGGTAGTTGTTGGCCAAACCCACAAACGATCGATCCACGCCTGCGCTCAACTGGTCGTTGGAGGACACCGACCCCATCGACACGCGCGCGAACTCCTGGCTCGACAGGGCAGCGCCGATCTCTTCCACCACCTTGACGGCTGCGTCGTTGCAGCTCAGAAACGTTGTCGCCGATGAGCCCTGCATCACATCAGGAACGTATCCTCCGACATTGCGGGAGGCCTCAAGAAGCAACGAGCCAAGCGCCGTGGGGTTCGTTGTGCCGCTGCCGGGAATCGCCATCGCCATGCCACTCGCGCGGCCAGCGGAGTTTCCGACGTTCAAGGCCTTCTGACGCACCTCATCCAATGCAATGCCGCTGTCGCTGCCAAGGCAGGATGACAGGATCTTTTCCACCTGCGGGGCAACAGCGTGCAGCCGCGTGGCTGCGGTGCGTGCGCTCAGGATCGACTTCAGCGGATTGATGAAGCCAGTCCTCTGAGCCTCGATCATGCTGTAGTCGGTTCCCGTGGACTGGAAAGCCGTGCTCACCAGTTCGCTGGCTTCCTTTGACAGCTGGCTGCTGACCGCGGGAATGATCGCAAGCATCCAAGGCACACGCACGACAGTCGTGCGGCCGCTGGTAGAGCTCTCGACGGTCACATCCACACGAAAGCCTGGACCAGTCAGCATCATGGCCAGGACCAGGGGAATGATCAGCTTGCCAACGCCACCCATGGCGGCGCCAGCAGCTCCGTTCGACGTCATGACGGTGCGAGCCGTCATTGACAGCAGTCCGTACGTACTCGCCATGATCGCGAAGCCCCACACGAATGCGGACTGGTTTGCGATCATGGCCATCCCGTTGAGGATCGCGGTGAGCAGGCCGAGGTCGCCCCAGATGGTGTAGAGGGTCAGGTCCGGGAACATGCCGCCTCCTCAATTTGCATGCGACGACAGTCGCACCGCGTTCACGTACTGAGC
>JAJTDE010000316.1 GCA_021298085.1 Rubrivivax sp. | reverse complement strand
TGGGCTCCTGGAAATCGGCTGAAGAGGCGCAGCACGCGCGGTGCTGGGCCTCTGGCCGTCGCCGAGACCGGGGAGGCAAGACGCAAGGGCGTCGGGCGGGGAGGGGGATCGCCCGGGCTGCAGGGAGCGTAGCAACCGAAGGCAGGGGAGACCCCGCCCGGCGGGCGAAGCCGAATCCCTTGCGGCGCGCTAGGGGCAGCGCCCCTTAGCCGGGAACCGACACCAGCGGCGCCAGCCGCCTACCCCGCCCCTGCCATCGGCTCAGCCGTTGGCACCGGCCGCGTCAGGGGGCGGAATCGAATGACCGAGACCGCAGGGCTCGGGGAGCGGCAGCCCTGGGCTGTCGCGACTGAGCACCCGGCCGGGTAGCGCGAAGCGCTGGCCGGGACGCCCTTGATATACGAAAACTTCAGTTACAACCATTTCCGAGGAGATGCGGGAGACCGCCTACGAGAAGCTGCTACCCCCGCTGGTAGCCAAGATTCGCGAGGAGGTCAAAACGTGGCGTGACGCAGGGTATGCAGGCGCCTCACAGACATCCCAGGCGCTGCTGCAGTGGTGGTTTCATACACCCCACCTGGTCGAACAGGCAGACGGCACGCAGGTGCTGTTTCGCTATTACTTTGCCCAGCGTGAGGCCGTCGAGACTGTCATCTGGCTGCACGACGTGCGCCGGGTGCGCGACAAGTTCGATCTGCTGCGCTTCGACGCCTCGGGAGCCGTCTCCAGCAACATGTTCGACGAGGCCTGGCCGCGCTACGTGGTCAAGATGGCCACGGGCGCCGGCAAAACCAAGGTGCTGTCGCTGCTGATGGCCTGGAGCTTCTTCCACAAGCTCTACGAGCCGGACTCCACGCTGTCGCGCAACTTCCTGCTGATCGCGCCCAACATCATCGTGCTGGACCGGCTGCGGACCGACTTCGATGGCCTGCGCATCTTCTTCAACGACCCCGTGCTGCCTGACAACGGCCACGCGGGGCGCAACTGGCGCGATGACTTCCAGGTGGCGCTGCACATCCAGGACGACGTGCGCATCGTCCGGCCAACGGGCAACCTGTTCCTCACCAACATCCACCGCGTCTACCTGGGCGAGGTACCCGAGCCGTCCCTCGAAGACGACGACCTGCGCGATTACTTCCTTTCGCCGTTCGGCTCCAAACCGGTTGGCAAAACGACTGACAGCAACACCGACCTGGGCGAAATCATCCGCGAGGTGGAAGAGCTGGCGGTGTTCAACGACGAGGCCCACCATATCCACGATCCACGGATGGCTTGGTTCAAGTGCATCCAGGACATCCACCACCGGATGCTGCAGAAGGATCTGAAGCTATCGCTGCAGCTGGACGTGACTGCCACGCCCAAGAACAACAACGGCGCGATCTTTGTGCAGACGGTCAGCGACTACCCGTTGGTGGAGGCCATCGCACAGAACGTCGTCAAGCACCCCGTTCTGCCAGACGCCGCCAGCCGCGCCAAGCTCACCGAGCACCAAAGCCCGCTCATCACCGAGAAGTTCGCTGACTACTTGCAGCTCGGCACCGAGGAATGGCGCAAGAGCTACGCCGAACACGAGAAGCTCGGCAAGAAGGCCGTGCTCTTTGTGATGGTGGACGACACCAAGAACTGCGACGAGGTGGGCTCCTACCTGGAGAAGATCTGCCCGGAGCTGGAAGGCGCGGTTCTGGTCATCCACACCAAGGCCAACGGCGAGATCTCGGAAGCATCCAGCGGCAAAAGCAAGGACGAGCTGGAGAAGCTGCGCAAGCAGTCCAACGAGATCGACACCTGGAAGTCGCCCTACAAGGCCATCGTCTCGGTCCTGATGCTCAAGGAGGGTTGGGACGTTCGCAACGTCACCGTCATCGTGGGCCTGCGCGCCTACGCGGCCCAGAGCAACATCCTGCCCGAGCAGACGCTAGGCCGTGGCCTGCGCCGGATGTACTTCGGCAGCGAACAGCGCGAAACCGTCTCGGTCATGGGCACGCCCGCCTTCATGGACTTCGTGGAGTCGATCCAGAACGAGGGGGTGACCTTTGAGCGGGTCGCCATGGGCGGCACCAACACCAAAGAGCGTCAGGACTCCCTGGTCGTAGAGGTTGAAACCGGTGGCACGGCAAAAAACATCGACGAGCTGGACATTGCCCTGCCGCGCCTGACGCGGCGCTTCAACCGCGAGTTCAAGGACCTCGGGCAGCTTGATCCGACAAACTTTGGCAACCCGAAACTGCCGTTCAAACCCTTCACGCCGGAGCAGACCCGGGAAATCGTCTTCAAGACGATGCTGGAGGGTGAGGTCGATCACACGATCGAACTGGACACTCTCGGCGCGCCGGACTTCCGCTCGGTGGTGGGCTTCTTTGCGCGGCAGCTGCTGAAGGACCTGCGCCTGGTCGGCGGCTACGAACAGCTCTACCCAAAGGTCAAGGTCTTCATCCGCGACCAGCTCTTCACTGAGCCTGTGGACCTGGAAAGTCCGGTGACGCTGCGCAACCTGTCCGAGCCAGAGGCCAGCAAAGTGATCTTCGACAGCTTCAGGGCGGCCATCAACAGCCTGACGATCCAGGAGACCGGAAGCTCGCGAATCGAGGGTCACATCCGTCTGCGCGACACGCGTCCCTTCCGAACCCAGCCCCGCGGCTTCCTGATGCCCAAGCGGTCAGTGTTCAACCGCATCGTGGGTGAGGGGAGCGCTGATGGTCTGGAACTGGCCTTCGCGGCCTTTCTGGACTCAGCAGAGGACATCCAGGCCTTCGGCAAGAACTACATGGCCGTGGGTTTCCGGATCGACTACGTGAAGCAAAACGGCGAGCTGTCGACCTACACGCCCGACTTCATCGTCAGGACGAAGGACGGCGGCGTGTGGATCGTTGAAACCAAGGGCCGCGAGGAATTGGACCTGCCGCAAAAGATGCGCCGGCTGCGCCAGTGGTGCCAGGACGCCACCACCGCCAGTCAGGACAGCGACAAGACCCGCTACGGCTTCGTGTTCGTCGACCAAGAGAGCTTCGAACAACACAAGCCAACGTCATTCGCAGGGCTCGTGAGCGCCTTCCGCGAGTACCAGGAGGACTGAAAACAGATGGCACGCAACGACAAGAAGGCCTACGACCTGAGCGAGGCCGAACAGCGCGACCTGATCAACCTGCTGCAGCAGGGTAAGGCGCTACCCGAGAAATACCGCTTCATCCTGTTCGAAGACAAGCGCGAAGTCG
>JAJTDE010000148.1 GCA_021298085.1 Rubrivivax sp. | reverse complement strand
GAGAAGGCCAGGTCATCGACATGGCGTTGCTCGACACGCAGGTCGCCATGCTGGCCAACCTCGGCGCCAACTACCTGGTGTCCGGCAAGGTTCCACGGCGTGCCGGCAATGCCCACCAGAATATCGTGCCTTACCAGGTGTTCGAGGTGGCCGACGGACACCTCATCCTGGCAGTGGGCAACGACGGGCAATTCCGCAAGTTTTGTGAGGTCGCCGGTTGCGCCGAACTGGCCAGCGACACCCGCTTTGCGCACAACGCTGACCGCGTCAGGCACCGCGAGACGTTGGTTCCCCTGCTCGCCGAGCGGCTCAAGCGGCGCAGGAAGGACGAGTGGCTGGCAGCCCTCGAGGCAGAAAAGGTGCCCTGTGGCGCCATCAACAGCCTGAACGATGTCTTTGCCGACCCGCAGGTACTGGCCCGCGGAATGACCTCGACCGTACCGCACCCACTGAACGCCAAACTGAAACTGGTCTCCAGCCCGATGAAACTGTCGGCCACGCCAGTGACCCTGCGGCATGCTCCACCGATGCTGGGCCAGCACACCATGGAGGTGCTGGGCGAGTCGGGGTTGTCGGCCGATGAGATCAACACCCTGCGAGAACAGGGCATCATCTAGCGGGCTCAGCGGCCGAAGACCTTGCGCAGGATGTCGCTGCCCGCACCCACCGGGTCGCGGCGTATCTTCTTCTCTTCTTCACCGATCATGAAGTACAGGCCGTCCAGGGCCTTGCCGGTGATGTAGGTCTGCAGGTTGGCGTCCTTGCGCTTGAGCAAGCCCAGCCCGGCAGCCTGGCCGGCCACGGCGTTGTAGCGCTCTGCCAGGTCAACCTTCTGCGTCGCCTGCGTGACGATCGGCAGGAACTGGGCGCCCAGGGGCTCACGGGTCTTGCTGCTGAAGTAGTCGGTGACCGAGGTGTTGCCACCCCGCACGATCGCCACGGCATCCTGCGCGGTGATGCCCTTGGCGGCGGCCACCAGCATCTGGCGGGCCTCAGGCACTGCACGCTCGGCGGCGCGGTTCATCGCGGTCACCAACTCGTCAACCTTCGCGCCTTGTCCGGTGGCCTTCAGCAGCTTGGCCGCGTCATTGAGAAACCCCGGCAACGGGATGCGAACCCTCGGGTCGTCGAGAAACCCACCCTGACGACCCAAGGCCGCTACCGCGGCCACAGCGCCGCGCTCCAGTGCCACCCGAATGCCGCTGGCGGCATCGGTGGACGACAGGCCCTGTGCCTGCACGGTGCCCGTCCACAGGGACAGGCCCAGGGGCAAGCCCCAACCGATGACGGCCCCTGTTGACCTGACCGTAAACTGCCGGCGCTGCATGTTCGAACTCCTTGCGTCACATGAATCGTCGTGATCTTGCCCGATGCGGCCTGCTGGCAATCTGGCCAGGCATGACGGGGTGTGCCCGGCCAGCCACCGTACCGGTGTTCGATTACACACCGCTGGATGGCATCAGGCGCAACAGCCAGGCCTTGCGAGGGCAGGTGGTGCTGGTCAACTTCTGGGCGACCACCTGCGGCATCTGCGTGACCGATATGCCGGCGCTGACGGCGCTGCACCAACGTTTTGCGGGCCCGGCGTTCAGGACACTGGCCGTGGCCATGTCGTATGACCCGCCCTCCCGCGTGGCCGACTTTGCCGAGTCACGGCGCCTGCCCTTCGATGTGGTCATCGACAACACCGGCAGCATCGCAGCCGCCTTTGGCAATGTGCGTGTGACGCCGACCACCGCACTGCTGGATGCCACCGGCGCCATCGCGTTTCAGGCCCAGGGGAAGCCCGCCATCGACAGCCTGGCGCACCGCATCAGCAGCCTGCTGGCGCAGGCCTGAGGCCGCCGCTCACACGGCAGAAGGCTCTGACCCCATCACGCCCGCTGCCTTGGCCTGCTGGTCAGCGTGGTAGCTCGACCGCACCATGGCGCCAACGGCAGCATGGCTGAACCCCATGGCGGCCGCTTCGCGCTCAAACAGACGGAAGGTGTCGGGGTGCACGTAGCGCTGAACCGGCAGGTGATGGCTGCTGGGCGCCAGATACTGCCCGATGGTGAGCATCTCCACGCCGTGGCTGCGCATGTCGCGCATGACGTCCAGGATCTCGTCGTCGGTCTCGCCGAGGCCCACCATCAAGCCGCTCTTGGTGGGTACGTTGGGCACCAGCTGCTTGAACTGCTGCAGCAATGACAGGCTGAACGCGTAGTCAGAGCCCGGACGCGCCTGCCGGTACAGACGCGGCACGGTCTCGAGGTTGTGGTTCATGACATCCGGTGGGGCGGCGCGCAGGATGTCCAGCGCACGGTCCAGCCTGCCGCGGAAATCCGGTGTCAGGATTTCGATGCGTGTGCCGGGTGAACGCTCCCGCACCCGCTGAATGCACTCCACAAAGTGGGCCGCTCCGCCGTCACGCAGGTCATCCCGGTCAACACTGGTGATCACCACGTATTGCAGCTTCAGCTGAGCGATGGTCTTGGCCAGGTTCTCGGGTTCCTGCGGGTCCAGCGGGTCGGGGCGCCCATGGCCAACATCGCAGAACGGGCAGCGCCGCGTGCACTTGTCACCCATGATCATGAAGGTCGCAGTGCCCTTGCCGAAGCACTCACCGATGTTCGGGCAGGAGGCCTCCTCGCAGACGGTCACCAGCTGGTGCTCACGCAAGATCTGCTTGATCTCGTAAAAACGTGTGCTGGGGGAGCCGGCCTTCACCCGGATCCACTCGGGCTTTTTCAGCGCCTGGGCCGCGGGCACCACCTTGATGGGGATGCGCGCCGTCTTGGCGTGCGATTTTTGCTTGGCCGTGGGGTCGTACGCGGCGTGAGGGTCGGCTGACATGGCTTTTCCCATGGGAAGGTGTCGGTATTATCCCGTAGCGCGGCGCTCAGGGCGACAACATGGCGACCAAACGGCGGCACAACACGTCGGCCACCTTGTCCCAGTGCGTGTCGATGCCCAGGCTGTAGAGGTCGACGGTTTGCAGGCCCGCATACCCACATGGGTTGATGCGCGTGAAGGGCTCCAAGTCCATGCGAACGTTGACTGCGAGGCCATGGTATGCACAGTGGTTGCTCACTTTGATGCCGAGCGCGGCGAGCTTGCCAAGCCCTTCGAACGGATCGGGCAAAGGTGCCGGGTCACCCGCCAGCGGCACGGCAACGGGTGCAGCCGCCGGCACAAGCGGCGCGTGGTCAAAGGGGTTGTCGATGCGCACATAGATGCCCGGCGCCCCGTGCACCCGGTGGCCCGTCACCTGCAACTCGGCCAGGGTCTGCAGCACCGCCGTCTCCAGCCTGAACACATACTCCTTGACGTAGATGCCCAGCCGACGCAGGTCGACCAGCGGATACGCCACCACCTGGCCAGGGCCGTGGTAGGTGACCTGCCCGCCGCGTGCCGTGCGCACCACCGGGATGTCACCGGGCATCAGCAGGTGCTGCTCACGGCCGGCGACGCCTTGTGTGAAGACAGGATCGTGCTCGACGAGCCACAGCTCATCGGGCGTATTGCTCAGGCGCTGCGCCGTGAATTGACGCATGGCCTCTTCGATGCCAGCGTAAGGCCTTCGCCCCAGGTTGACGACTTTCATGCTGGCCAGTCTAGGGCTTCGGGCATATCCTCGAGGCATGAGACGCCGCCGTTGCCTTGAACGCCAAATGATCACCGTCGCGTACACGGCGGCGGTGCTCCTGATGGGATCAGCCGCCTTCGCCGCGACACCGGTCGGCAGCAGCCCGCCCAAGGGCGCCAGCGCGACCGAACAGGCGGTTGCGCTGTATGAGCAGGGCCACTGGGCCGCGGCCCAGGCGGCATTCGAACGGCTGGCGGCCACGGGTGTCCCGGCGGCCGACTACAACCTGGGTGTGATGCACCTGCGCAAGGAGCTGCCTGACGCATCGGTGAAGGAAGGGCTGGAACGCCTCAACCGCGCCGCCGAGCGCGGCTTTGTCACGGCCATGATCGCCCTGGCGCAACTGCACGAGCGGGGCGACGTCACCGGCCGCAAGGACTTGGCGCAGGCCTACCGCTGGAACCGCAAGGCGGCGGAAACGGGGCACGTGGAGGCGCAGGTTGAAACGGGCACGGCGCACTACCTGGGGCGCGGCGCGGGCAAGGACATGGCACAGGCCGCACACTGGTACCGGGAAGCGGCCAAGCAGGGCGAAACCGGTGCGCAGTACCTGCTGGCGTCGATGTATGAACACGGGCTGGGTGTCGAGCGCGACCTCCGCCTGGCGCGCTACTGGTATGCGCAATGTGCGCGTGCCGGTGACCTGGCCGCTCCCGGCAAGCTGCGCGAGATCGACAGCAAGCTGGCCCACGAGGCTGGCCAGTAAGCGGGGCCCCGTTGGGCCTTGGTCAAGGCCCTACAGCACCACCTTGACCATCGGGTGCGTGGTGAGCGTCCGGTACAGCTCGTCGAGCTGATCGCGGCTGGTCGCCGTCACCGTGAGCGTGATGCCCAGGTAATTGCCTTGTCGGCTGGGCCTCACTTCGACCGTGTCGGCGTCGAATGTCGGGTCGAAGTGGCAGGCAACCGCCACCATGGCCTCGACAAACCCATCCGCCCTGGCGCCCATCACCTTGATGGGGAAGGCGCTCGGGTACTCGATGAGGCTGCGCTCGGGTGCACCCGCTGGCGCTGGCGTCTGGCTCACAGCGACTGCTCGCGCTTGGCCCGCTGATAGGCCTCGTACAGCCGCGCGTAGACCGGGCCCGGGCGGCCCCGGAGCGATCCATGGCCAACCGGTTGGCCATCGATTCGGGTGACAGGCAGGACCTCCTTGGTCGCCGACGACAACATCACTTCGTCGGCCGTCAGGACTTCACTCTCTGACAGCGGGCGCAGGCTGTATGGCACGCCAACGTCCTCGCACAGTTCGCGCAGCAGCTCAAAGCGGATGCCTTCGAGCACATGCTCGCTCTTGGGCGCACCCAGAAGGGCACCTTCGCGCACCACCCAGACGTTGCACGCCGCGGCCTCCGTCAGAAAACCGTCGCGAAAGAGGATGGTCTCTGCGGCGCCGACATCGGCGGACATCTGGCGCGCGAGCACGTTGCCCAGCAGCGAGATGCTCTTGATGTCGCCACGCTCCCAACGGAAATCGCGCCCCGTGACACAGGCCACACCTTCGTGGCGCTGCTGCGCAGACGGCGGCTTCATCGCGCTGACCATCATGAACACCGTTGGTTCGATGTTCAGCGGCATGACGTGGTCCCGCAGCGCCACGCCGCGGGTCACCTGGATGTAGACGAGTTGGTCTTCATGGCCATGCGCAGCCAAGTCCGCCACCAGGTGACGGATGCGTTCCAGCCACAGCTCGCGGGTGTAGGGGTTGGGGATGCGCAGCTTGGCCAGGCTGCGAGACAGACGGGCCATGTGTTCATCAAAGCGGAACAGACGCCGCCCGTATACCGGAGCGACCTCATAGACGCCATCACCGAAGATGAACCCTCGGTCCAGCACGCTGACCTTGGTCTCGGCCAGGGGCCCGTAATGCCCATTCAGGTAGCACAGCGTCTGAGGAAGGGCAGTTGTCATGGCGTGTCCTGTAAACCGGTCATTGGATCAAGAGGCGTACGCTGTCCCAGGCGCGTCCGAATACACCCGCCAGTTCGACAGGCTGCTGCACGACCAGCGGAAGGTTGAGCACCGTCGCGCCACTGGCCGTGGTGACACGGATCGTACCCACACGTTGGCCTTGGGCCAAGGGCGCTACCAAGGGGTCGGTGCGCTCGATGGCGGTCTTGAGCTGGCCGGCCTGACCCTTGGCCACCGTGACAAACACGCCCTCAGGCTGAGCCGCACCCAGCAGTGCCTGCGCCGACTTGCCCTTCCACACGGGCACCGTCACGACGGGCTTGCCGCCTTCGAACAGCTTGACGCTGTCCCAGGCCATAAACCCCCAGTTGAGCAACTTCTGGCTCTCGGCCGCACGTGCCTCTCGCGAGGCAGCACCCATCACCACGCTGATCAGGCGTCGCTTGCCCATGGGGAGATCGCGCGCGGCACTGGCCACCAGGCAATAGCCTGCAGCTTCCGTGAAGCCGGTCTTCATGCCATCCACCGCCGGGTCGCGCCCCAGCAGCAGGTTGCGGTTGTCCTGCTTGATGGCGTTGTACGTGTACTGGCGCATCGCATACAGCGGGTAGAACTGCGGGTGCTCGGCGATGATCTTCATGGCCATCGTTGCGACATCGCGGGCACTGCTCTGGTGGCCGGGCTCCGAGAGTCCGGTCACGTTCTTGAAGCTGGTGCGGCTCATCCCCCAGGCCTGCGCCTGGCGGTTCATCATGGCCACAAAGGTGTCCAGACTGCCGGCCACACCTTCAGCCAGCACCACCGACGCATCGTTGCCACTCTGCACGATCATGCCCTTGAGCAGTTCATCGACGGTGGGTGACATGGTGGTGTCGACGAACATCAACGAGCCACCACCCTTGCGCTCGGCCCAGGCGCGCTCCGACACGCGCAGGCGCTGGTCCAGCGCGAGCTTCTTGTCGCGCACGGCATTGAACACCAGGTAGGCCGTCATCAGCTTGGTCAGCGAGGCGGGATCGGCGGGCGTGTCGGCGTCCTTCTCGGCCAGAACCTGGCCACTGCTCATGTCGACCAGCAGGTACTGACGGGCGGCAATCTCCGGCACCGCAGGTGTCTGGGCCGTCGCCATCGCGGGCCACAGCCCAGCCACCAGCCACAGCGCCAGCCAGGCGCTGCGGGCAAGCGTCATGCCCCGGTCCAGCCAATGCGTGATCCATCCAAGGCAGCGAGTTCTACAGAAAGCGTCCGTCATCTTGAGGGGTAGGGTACGTCGGTCGAGTCAATGGGGAGGTGGCCACGGCATGGGGCGGGTTCGTGCGCAAGCTCGTGCACTGGCCAGCCAGTCGCGGTTTCGATGGTGTGTCCGGCCGTCAGTTTCAGCAGGTCCGACAGTGTTGGAGCACGATGTTCTTCAGCAGGTTCAACTGCCCATGAAAGAAGTGGCCCGTGCCCGGCACCACGGTGACCGGCAGGAGTTGGCTCTGGGCCCAGGCGAGCACGGGCTCGAGGGGAACGACGTCGTCAGTTTGCCCATGGACCACCAGCGTCGACGGCGGAACCGACGCCATGTTGAAGTTGACGACGGCAGGCCCCACCAGCACGAGGTGGCGCGCAGCCCGTTGGGCGGCCAGGCGTTGCTGGGCCACGTGAGAGGCCACATAGGCCCCGAACGAAAAACCACCGACCGACCACACATGGCCTGGCTCATCGAAGGCCGCCATCACGGCCAGCGCGTCATCGATCTCGCCAGGGCCCTGCGCCCAGCTGCCCGCCGACTCACCCACGCCGCGAAAGTTGAGCCGCACTACCCGCCAGCCCAGCTGGACAAACGCGCGTGCCAGGGTCTGGACCACCTTGTTGTCAAGGGTTCCACCATGCAAGGGATGCGGATGACACAGCAGCACCGAACCGGCATCTGGGTGCGCCTGCGCTGCGCCGTCGGGCTCGTCCACGGCGCACTCGAGAACACCCGAAGGACCCTGAACCAGCTGCTTGCGTGTACGGGGATTCATGGCCTGGGGTCTCAACGCCCCACGTCAGGCGCCAGCCGCAGGCGTTCGACAGGTGCGCCGTCACGCAGGTGCGACTGCACGATCTCGTCGATGTCGGTCTTGTCGACGAAGCTGTACCAGACAGCCTCTGGATAGACAACGGCCACCGGCCCACCGGCGCAGCGGTCGAGACAGCCCGCCTTGTTCACCCTGACACCGCCGGGACCGTTCAAGCCCGCCTTCTTGACCGCCGCCTTGCAGTGCTCAAACGCGCCTTGTGAATCGTGCTGTGCGCACGCGGCCTCGTTGTTGTCGCGTTGATTGAGGCAGAAAAAGATGTGGTGCTTGTAATAGCTCATCGGGGAATTGTAGGCAGTGGCCACCACGGCGCTGAGGTGCGCTCGGGTTCACGCTCGCCAGGTTTCACGAAGGCGCCGCCGCCAGTCCGCCATCCACACTGCCAGCCAGAGCATCGTCGCGTAGGGCCAGACCCAGCCGATCAATTGCGCCAGGCCGTGAAAACGGATGAATCGCCCTTGGTCCCACCCCTGCAGCGATGCAGCGTAGTACGGGTCCGACGGCGCATCGGCCACCAGCAGCACCTGCATGACCAGGGCCAACAGGGCAAACAGGGCGCACCAGCGGGGGCCCAGAAGGCACAAGGCGGCGCACACCAGCACCGTGGCCACCAATGCCTGGATGTGCAGCCGGGTCATCCAGGCCAGCGCGTGGTCAGGCCCGAAATTGAGGGCCGTCGACAGCGTCATCACACCCACAGCCACCGCGGCAACCCCGGGCGCGAGCAGCCAACGCCGCCAGCCTGCCCGTGTGACGACACCGGCCAACAGGCAAGGCGCCGCCAGGCCGGTGGCCAGCACCCAGGCCTCGCGCTGGACATCCAGTGCACCCGACAGCAAGGGTTGATCCGGTGGTAGGCCCCATCCCGCAGGAAGACCCGGCAAGGCCGCAGCCATCTCGGCCAGGGCACGTTGGAGTTCTCGCAGCTCCTCCAGCCAACCCATCTGACCGAGACCCAGGGGTAATGGCGTCGGGTACATCAAGCCCAGCGGCCACAGAAACAGCAGCACCAGCGCCGGTGCGCTGTGGGGTACGCTCCATCGCTGACGCCAGCGCTGCCCGGCTCTCAGCCAGCCCAGCGCATGCAGCAACGCCGCGAGCAGCGCGCCCACCGCAACGCCGGCCGTGTTGTTAGCCCAGTCTCGCAGGGAGGGAAAGCGTCCAGGGATGAAGTGCTGGACGAACTCAAGCGCATAGGACAACAGCGCGCCACCGAGCACCGCGAGGATGCCTGCCGCCCAGCTTGGCATACGCCGGTCAGACAGCAAGGCGCTGAACAGCGTCATCCCCAGCGGGACATACCCCAGCAGGTTGGACCACTCATCGAAGCGACTGCGCCACGGCGGCCACTGCAGGGGCAGCAGTTCGGACCACTGCGCGCCAGCCGGCCAGCGCCAGCCTTCGAACGGAAACAGCGACGCATAGGCCAACAACAGCGCATAGACCCATGCCAGGTGCAAGGCGACGCTGCGTTGTGGGCCCATGGACTTGCCGACTCGGCCGCGCAGGCTCAGAAGGGTTTGACCACCACCAGGACCGTGATGGCCAGGAACAACAGCACCGACATCTCGTTGAAGACACGGTACCAGCGGTGCGAGCGCACATTGCGCCCGTCGGCAAAGCCCCTCAGCAGCCGGGCACAGACGTGGTGGTAGGCCACCGCCAACACGACCAGCAGCAGTTTGGCGTGCATCCAGCCCTGGCCTGCGCCCACGCCGTAGCCCAACCACAACACCAGGCCCAGCACCAAGGCAAGCGCCATCAGCCCAGCACCGAAACGTGACAGCTTGCGGCCCATCAGCAGCAGCCGCTCGCGCTCGGCCGTGCTGTGGGGTTCAACCATGGCGAGGTTGACGAGGATGCGTGGCAGGTAGAACAGGGCCGCAAACCAGCTCGACACAAAGACGATGTGCAGCGCCTTGACCCAGAGAAATGCTGTCGCCATGGGGCAATTATGTGGCGTGTGTCACGGCA
>JAJTDE010000315.1 GCA_021298085.1 Rubrivivax sp. | reverse complement strand
CGCTCCCGGACCTCGGGTGAGAACTTCGGTGACTTCTTCATGGCTCAATCCTCTCAGGATTTGGAGCCTCCTCAAAACCCGGGGCGGTTCAGTCCAAGAAGGCAGCGTCGGGGGCATCCGGTTCCGGTCGACGATTCCCTTCCTACAGTGGTTATTGATTCGGCATTTACCAACTTGAATTCCTGAGATGCGCCATCATGTAGTTGTGATGCAAGCAACCGACATGAGATCGCTGTCGCGCGAAGCGCGGCACGAGAGGCGCGTTCAGGTGATCCGGCTTCGCAAGGCGGGACGCACCTACGACGAGATCGCAGCGCAGACGGGCCTGAGCCGCACGGGGGTGTTTGACATCTGCAAGCGTCACGAGGCCGGCGGCGCCAAGGCGCTGAAGGATGCGCCAGGCGGGCGCCAGGTGGGCGAGAAGCGGCTTCTCAGCCCCGAGCAAGAACGCGAGGTGCAGCACCTCATCCGTGATCGCACGCCCGACCAGCTCAAGATGGTCTACGCGCTGTGGACGCGCCAGGCGGTGGCCGAGCTGATCCGGGATCGCTTCGGCATCGAGCTGCCGGTGCGCACGATGGGCCTGTACCTCTCGCGCTGGGGCTTCACGCCCCAGAAGCCCATGAGGAAGGCCTACGAGCAGTCGCCTGCGGCGGTGCAGAAGTGGCTCGACGAGCAGTACCCCATCATCGCGGCGTGCGCGAAGGTGGAGGGAGCCGAGATCCACTGGGGCGACGAGACGGGCCTTCGCAGCGACGACGTGCGTGGGCGCAGCTTCGCGCCGCAGGGCCAGACGCCGGTGGTTCGGGTGAACAACAAGCGCCACGGCCTGTCGATCATCTCCACCGTCACCAACCGCGGCACGATGCGCTGGAAGATCTTCGACGGGGCGCTCAACGCGGACATCCTGATCGACTTCATGAAGCGGCTCATCCGCGACGCCGGGCGCAAGGTCTACCTGATCCTGGACAACCTGCGGGTGCACCACAGCAAGCCGGTGAAGGCGTGGCTGGCCGAGCATGAGCGGGAGATCGAGGTGTTCTACCTGCCGAGTTACAGCCCCGAGCTCAACCCCGACGAGATGGCCAACGCGGACCTGAAGCAGGCGGTGACGAAGCTCGCGCCGGCGCGCACGAAGCTGCAGCTGGTGAAGGCCGCTGCGCGCCACCTGCGCAGCGTGCAAAGGCAGCCCGATCGAATCAAGAGCTACTTCGAGCATGAGCCGGTTCGGTATGCGGCTTGATGCAAGTTCATTGATGCCGACTCAATAGTGCAGCGGTTAGAGCCCGGGGCACTGGCATCAGTCACCGCCCATGAGGATGGTGACGAGCTCAATGCGATGGAGGCGCTGGATGCCCACATCTCTGCCGAGATCCACAGCCTACGGACATCAAGTGGCGGTGGCGCACTCGGTCACGGTGTGCGTGGCGGGATCGTCGCCAGTTGGGACCGGCTGCGGCGACAAGTCTTCGGGAACTCCTCGTCTGCACTGTGACGGGCGATTACCGAATACCGTCAAGCCACCGTCGAACGGAATGCGCCATGGCTACGATTAGGCCGCTCAAAAGCGGGCGCGGAAGATCACCAAAGTCTGCAGCAGCCACAGGCATGTCGCGACAGAACACAAGCGGCGGCGATGTTGTAGGAGGGGAGAGCGATGCCGGCGATCAAACGAGCCAGAAGACCTGACCGAGACGAAGAGCTTCGGCGGCGCTACGCTGCGCTTAGGGTCCACCATCCGTTCGAGAGGATCGCGGGAGTATTTGAGCCCGCTGACCTGTCCTTTCTTCTCACGGACACTGATTCGCTGAAGGTCACTTACCTCGCAGACCACAAGGACTTGCCCCGCGGCGCACGGCTTCGCCAATGGGTCAACGCCGGATTGATCGCTGCGCATGCGCGCCTGGCATCCGATGCCGGCTACACCCCTCAGACCCTTGAAGCAGCCATAGAACTGGCGTTGTCGATGGGCCCTGAGACCTCGCGTCAAGAGTGGCTTGAGATCCTGATCAAGCATCCGAGAACGAAGCGATTCCTGGAGGCATGCGCGTCCGCAGGCATCGACGGCACCTGGTTGAGTTCAGCAATCCGCTCTGGGGCCTCGATCCAGCTTCTGCGGGATCTACGCAAGCTCGGCGTTGCGCCACGCTACATGACTGCGGAGATCGTCGCAGGATGCTCGGATGCGAATTCGATCCGCGAGTGGTTCAGGTCTGGGATTTCGCCAAGGGCGTGTGCCCAGTTCATCGCAACGGGCCTGAGCCACGACGATGCGCTTGCCTGGCTTCAGGCAGGCTTCATCCCCGAGGAGATCGTGAAGTTCGTGTCGGCCAGGAAGTCAATCGTGGCCTGCAAGGCCACCCTTCCGAACGTGCCGTACAGCAAGGCCTTCAGGCGGGTGGGTACGGGCCGGTTCGGCATTGCTGGCCCCTACGTCCAGCGCGTGTGGCGCGCCGTGTGCGCCCTGGATGTGCCCTCGACCTACCAGTCATCGATGTTTTCGACCGCTCGAGAAGAAGCCTCCTTTTTGGACGGCGGCTATCTGTCAGTGTCCGGATATGGATTCGGGTCGCACTCATTTGCCCTCGTCAAAGGCGAATTGGCACTTCGGTTCCTCTGCTACCGGATTGGGGTTCGGCCACCGCGTGGGGCGCTGAGTTGCAAGGAAGCCCTGGACCATTCAGCGCTTGAGACCAAGTTTCGGGACTGGCGTGAGTCAGCCCTCCAACGGGCGTAAAGCACCAGCAGTCGTCCACCAAGAATCCTCAGATCAACCCACTGCACAGTC